>JABDDT010000017.1 GCA_013287475.1 Bacteroidota bacterium | reverse complement strand
AAATACTATTTTAACGAGTCCGTATTCTGCATTTACAAAGAAATATTCCGGCCAGGAGTGGGATTCTGACAGGACATTTTTCTTGAGCCTGTAGAAATCTATTGCCTTATTACAGGCTTTCAGGAACCGTTCAAAAGGTACAGGCTTCACGAGATAATCAATGACATCCAGGTTGAATCCTTCCAACGCATATTTTTCATATGCCGTAATGAGAATGACCATTGGTCTTATGGAAAGCGTTTGCAATAACTGAAGACCTGTAAGTCCGGGCATTTGAATATCAAGGAATATCAGATCCACTTCCTGTTTATTCAAAATGGAAAGCGCTTCCATGGCTGTACTGCAGGAAGCAACCAGTTCGAGTATAGGCACCTGACGAATATTATCCTGCAGGAGAGCAAGGGCCAGCGGTTCATCGTCAACTGCAATACATTTCATTTTTAATGAAGTTTAATCTGAAGAGAAACTGTGAACCAGCCGTTTTCTTTATTAATGGAGAGAATATGTTTCTGGTCATATAATAAATTCAACCTTCTTACTACGTTCGGTAATCCAATTCCCGAAGTCTTGTCTTTGATTTCCTCATTCTTTGGGTCAAACTTATTCTTGACGCGAAAATCAATAAGCCCGTCAGAAATTTTTAATGAAATATCAATTTCCGGATCTTGAATAATTCCCGTACCATGTTTGAATGCATTTTCAATAAAAGGTATGAGCAGCATCGGCTCAATAAGTTGATTGTCACCAGAATCCATATCGACCCGGATAATTAATGATTTGGCATACCTGATTTTCTGTAACTCAATATAACTGTTTACATATTCTGTTTCGCGCAACAGGGTAACAGAAGCTTCATCAGATTCGTATAACATATATCGCATTAGACCCGAAAGACGGATCAGGGAAGGTTCCAGCATGTCTGATTTGAGTCGTGCCATGGCCACCATATTGTTCAGCACATTGAAAAGAAAATGCGGGCTTACCTGTGACCTTAAAAACGAAAGCTCGGTTTTCAGATTTTCATTTTCCCTTTCTTTCATTAACTGTTCAGTTCTGATTTTATCTGTTATGAACCAATATACCGTACTCATGGCCCAAACAAATAAATAGGGGAATATGGTAAAAAAATATTCCCTGTGAAATCCCGGCTTTTCGCCGGCTTTTGGAAAAATATTGATGCCTGTAATAAATACAGCTAACAATAAAATGATCAGGGTTATATAAATACCAATCTTTTTCCGGTTCAAGAACCTTGGAATCAGTACGAGTAAATTAAAATAAAAAAAGAGTATCCAACAGGCATCAAAAATCAGGAATCTTACACTGAACATTCCCTTAAAATTGATATGCTGCTGATCCGGTTCCCGGTGAAAAAGGGTTGGTAATGTAAATAATATAACCCAGGCAAGAATATGAAAAAATACAATAGCTATTTTGGATCTGTACCAGCGTGTGCTCATGGCTTTTAAATCAGACGCAATGTCCGGATTTATTGCATATTTGGGATACTCGCTGCGACAAACCCTCCATTTTCTGAGATCAAATAGCCAATAAAAGCATAAAAGCCTAAAGCTCAAAGCGCAAGGCTTAAAACTGAAGGCTGATACATTAAAATAGACTGAAATTGAAAATACGAAGCATTTACCATCACCCTACCACACTACCACACTACCACACTACCACACTTTTAAGACTTTGGCATATCAAAAATCGTCGGATCGATCGTTTTGTTCACTTCAATCTTATTGACAGTCGTCGTAATACTGAACTGCCCTCCATAATTTATTTCATAAGAATAGGGGAAAAAGATACCAGCCGGATCCACTTTTTTGTAATTAGAAAACGTGGTTGTGACTTCCATAGTCTGTCCCATCATTTGCGCTGTTGATACAACTTTTGTAATGAAATAAGTAGTAGCATCCACATACAAGGTAGTTTCTATACTGTCGGCATTGGTTACTTTCAATTTAAAGGCATTACCATCTTTTCCCTCTAATTCAATTTTGTTTCCTTTAGCCGCATAATTATATAGAGGGCCGAAAGGATCCAGTCTTCCTTTGCTCTGTTTAAGCATTTCATCCGGCATCGCAGTCGGAGAAGATGCACCTGTGAAAGGATTCACCTGCCAACCTCCTTTATCAGTAACTGCTATGATCACTGATTGACCATTAAAATCGGAAACCATTTTAAATCCGACACCGGTAACCAGGTTGATGGTACTGGGGCCTTCATTTCCCATTGCCGAAGAAGTGTTTTCCATATAAACAGTTTTGACCTGCTGGAGTTTTTCCTTACCGCCCAGGGCATCAATATATTTATTTACTATCTCATCTGCCGTTTGAGCCTGGATTCCGCTGAAACTTATAGCAGCCAGTAAAAGGGCCATACTCATTTTAACCAATTTCATAAGTCTTTTTTTATTTTAAAGATAAAGATGCCGAATTTTCTTTAAACCGCCAGCCTGCTTTTTTTTCCGCATTGCATAAATATTTTTCCCAAATACGTAATGCCAGCCTTGTATAAAGCAATTCTTTTGCCAGATGAAATTCCTTATTACCGTATGCCTCTTATCATTAATTTTCAATATAAACTCTGAGGCTCAGAAGTTTACAACTACCAGCGCACAACTCCTTGTAATGACCAATGAGGATTCTCTTCAAAGTGGAAGCAATACACAAAAAACGGTCATTTCGGGTTATGGAAGTGCCTATTATCAGCGTAATGCCGACCTGAAACAATCTGTTATCACCCTGGAAAGAGCTGTTCTTTTTGTCGGACATCAGTTCTCAGACAAAATTTCTTTTTTCTCTGAATTAGAACTTGAAAATGCCAAAGTGGAAGGCGGGGTCAGTAACAATGCTGAGATTTCCATGGAGCAGGCATTTTTAAAATTTAATATCAATGCACATCAGTACATAATTGCCGGCCTTTTTACTCCACGTATCGGTATCCTAAATGAAAATCATCTGCCGGTCAATTTTAATGGAGTAGAACGGCCGATAGTAGAAACTCTGATCATTCCGGCTACATGGCGTGAACTTGGTGCTGGTTTTTATGGAAACAACGAAAAAATTCCATTGAATTATAGTATTGTCATCATGAATGGTCTGGAAGGAGAGAATTTTGTACACGGTACAGGGATTCGTAATGGAAGAGCTGAAGGTAACCTGGCTTCCGCAAATAATATTGCAATAACAGCTTCACTCCAATATTTCTGGAAGAATTTTAAATTCCAGGTTTCAGGTTATAGTGGAGGAACAGTTACGCTAGGTCCTAAAGAATCCGATAGCCTTGGTCTCAACAGTGGCGCATTTGGAACGCCCATTTATCTTGGAGAAGCTGATGTACTCTATGAATATAATGCCTGGTCAGCAAAAGCGCTTGGAGTTTACATCAGTTATCCGGAAGCCGGTAAAATGAATATGGTATATGGAAATAATACCGCAACCGGTATGTATGGTGCATTTGCGGAAGTTGCCTACAACTGGCTGTTCAATCGCCAAACAAGGAATCTGACCAAAGCTAGCCTTATAAGTTTCGCAAGATTTGAAGTATTGAACATGAATTCGGGTATTGCTGCAAACGGTGAAGGCATTTACGACGGAACCGAAAAACAAACTCATCTGATTGTAGGTTTTGGATATCTCCCATTACCAAATGTGGTCATCAAAGCTGATGTCCGGCTGATGCACACCGGACCACAGAACCCTGTCCTTGTTGTAAATCCGGCTCCAAATGCTTTGCCCTATCAACAGAGCAACCAGTTCTTAAATCTTGGAATCGGATATTCCTTTTAATTTAAAATGGCGGTCCATGCAAATTGAGCGTAGAAAATTTATTTCGTCTGCCTGTAAAACCTGCCTTTTCGCAGGTGCCGGTTTTTTAATTTCAGATCTTATAGCCTGCAGCACATCTGTTAAAATTATCCACCTTCCCATCACCCAGGATTCTGTTCGGTTTCCACTGACCGCTTTTGCGACAGCATCAATTCAGCTCGTCAGGCCGGAAGGATGGTTTTATGACATTGCTGTCAGGAAAACGGGCACAGATCAATTCGAAGCCATTCTGCTTGAATGCACACATCAGCAAAACCAGCTCCTCATGATTTCAAACGGATATAAATGTAATCTGCACGGTAGTCAGTTCAATTTAAACGGACAAGTGGTGAAAGGTCCTGCAGAACGCACATTAAAGAAATTCTTAACCAGCCTCGAACAGGGCGAGGTTGTAATTCAGTTAAAATCTTAAAAAATTAAAAAAGAAAAAATCAAAAATGAAAATCATTCTCATCTTATCTTCCGGTGCTGATTAAATTTTTTAATTCACCCTGAACGGATCCATCCTTCCTGCTTATCTTCGAAAAAAAAAGTTATGAAGACTGGTGTTGTCGGATATGGCGTAGCTGCACAATTTATGCATCTGCCCTTCCTGGTTACCAATCCTGAATACCAACTCCAAGCTATATTACAAAGGCAGGGAGACGAAGCCAGGGAGAAATACCCCTCAGTGAAAATAGTACGCAGCCTGGATGAGATGCTCGCAGACGAAAGCCTTGAACTTGTTGTAATAACAACCCCGAATGATACCCATTATGATTTTGCGTGGCGTTCTCTCAACGCAGGCAAACACGTTGTTCTGGAAAAGCCATTTACTATTACTTCTTCCGATGCAAAAAAACTGATCGCACAGGCAGAAAAAAAAGAACGTATTCTGAGTGTATATCAGAATCGAAGATATGTCTCGGATTTTCTGACGATCCGCCAGTTGCTTAACGAAAAAGCATTGGGTGAACCAGTTGAATTTGAAGCACATTATGACCGGTACAGACCTGAACGAAGACCCAATGCATGGCGGGAACAAGATACACCAGGCAGTGGAATATTATATGATTTGGGAGCGCACCTCATCGACCAGGCTTTTTGTCTTTTTGGTTTGCCCAGCTTTATAACCGCCGATATCCGCATACAACGGCCAGATGCAAAAACCACAGATTATTTTGAACTCTGGCTTGATTATGAATTTACGAAAATCATTTTAAAAGCGTGTATGCTTGTCCGTGAGCCGGGTCCCAGGTATACCATACATGGCATGCACGGGTCATTTATTAAATACGGAGAAGATCCTCAGGAGGCCCTGCTCAGAAAAGGCATTCTGCCAATTGCAAAAGACTGGGGCAGGGAATCAGAAGATAATTTCGGATTACTGCATACTGAAATAGATGGAGTCATAATAAAAGAAAAATATCCCTCCATTCCCGGCAACTATGGAGGATTTTATACTGACCTTTATAATACGATTCATAAAGGAGAATCATTGAAAGTAAAACCGGAACATGGATTTAATACAATCCGTTTAATTGAACTCGCAACAGAAAGCAGTGAAAAAAAATGCAGGGTGGAATGTACAGGCCTGATCAATGTTTCTTATCCTTAAACAATGAGAAGACTGCATCCGCGAATATCGCTGTTGTCCATCCTTCCCAAAACTTCGAAACTTCCGTCTTCATAAAGTTTTGCAACATCATCAGTAGCAATGAAAGAACAGGAATCGATGTTTGCAAGGTCGATAATATTTAATAACCCCTCTCCGGATTCATGAAGATTCAATGGATCATCCTCTTCCCTTACAAAGGCTTTCATCCAGGGAACCGGTTTATAAATACCCCCGGCAAATGAAAAAGCCTGAGATAAAAGTTCCGTCATTCCATATTCAGAATGAATCTGTGGTACACCCAGCTTTTGTTTCAGAAAATTATGCAATGCAACGCGTGTAATTTCCTCCCGCCGCCCCTTCATACCACCTGTTTCCATGACTATTGTATTTGACAACTTAATGGAATATTTTTCAGTAAAATCCATCAAAGCAAAACTGACACCCATCAAAAGGGTTTTCTGTTTTTCCCTTTCGAGTTTTAATAGCAGGTTGTATAACTTATCATATTCATACAGATAAAATCCGCTTTCATGAAAGCCACTTAACCGGATCAATTCAGCCACCATGTAAACAAGAGATGAACCTTCCCTTTCAAGATAAGCGGGTAATAATCCAAGGACACAAAATTCTCTTATATCACCATAAAATAATTCAAATCCTTTAACGAAACTTTCACGATAAAGGTCAATATTTTTTACAAAATGCCGGGCGGGTTCCATTCCTGTGGTACCACTGCTTTTGAAAATTATCTCCGGATCGAAATTGCCGGTTTTGATCTCTTCGGTTTTAAAAAAGGATACAGGGAGAAAAGGTATAAGTTTCAATTCAGTAATATTTTCAGGCGACTTATGAAATCGGTCTGAAAAATTCCTGTAAAGGGGATTGTCCAAGTACTGGTATTTGAAAACCTCCAAAGCCCTGGCATTAAAATCCTTGGGCAACCCTGTAAAGATCTTCTCGTATTGATATATGGGATAATGGCTTTTCATATCCTGTATTAGGGATGATTTTCCAAATCAAAAGTTTAACCGGTGCAATACTAAAGCTTTTCGCGAAAATCCTTTAATTTGTGCTGTCCAAATCATTTTAATGAAAACGAGATTTTATATTTTGTCATTAATTTTATTACTGGTACTTGGATGCACTAAAAATAATAATGGCGGAGGTCCTTCCATTTCTATAAAATCTTACACAAGTGCTGTTTACAATAATGGAAATGATTTCAATGCAGTCCTTTCTTATTCACAAAAAGGCGGAAGCTTATCAGGAGATTCCCTGGTAATTCTACGTCGCCGGTTTAATCAATCTTTTAATCCCAACCCAGAGAATGATACTTTCAGCACGAGGCTTCCGTTAACTCCTTCCGTAGATAAGGCAGAGTTTACTGCTTCACTTGCCTGGCAGGATATCGCAGTTGGCATCAACGGTGAAAATGACACCTGTGATTTCCGTTTCGTACTGATAGACCAGAACATGAAACATAGCGATACTGCCGCAACCGGTACAGTTATTATATATCAATACTGATAAACTTTGATCTGGATCCGGAAAGTTTTCAATTTTTTTCTTTTCAGTAGTATTTATATTTCTCTTTGCGCAGTTATAATGACCTGGCAAAGCTGTAATTTGTTGCATCTGACTATTTCCGGGGATTATTACTGGTTCGTTTTTTTTGCTACCATCTGCAGCTATAATTTCCATTGGTACCTTACACACCAGTCAAATAGTTCAGCCATTCGCATTCAATGGTCGCTCCGTCATAAAAATACACATCTGCTTTTTTATTTTGCCGGTGTAATCGGGTCTTTGATTTTCTTTTATAAACTGCGCCAGCACTGGTTTGGACTTTTCTTTGCTGGCCTTCTCACTTTCTTATATTCGGCACCTAAAATCCCGCTTCCCTACTTCCGATTCCTCAAACAGGTTGCTATTGGTAAAACAATTTTTCTATCTACAGTGTGGACATACGTTACAGGCATGATGCCAGTGTTTATTGCCGGAGAACATTTCAATCATGAAATGAAATGGTTTGCTGCAAGCCGTTTTTTTCTTATATATGGAATCTGTATATTGTTCGATTATCGTGACCGGGCAGATGATAAGGAAGAAGGAATCCGTACGATGGTAAATTATTTTGATGAAACAGGTGTAAACAGGTTATTTTTCTTTTCTATCATTGCACTCACCATATTTACATCTGGACTTCTTTTTTCTGGCGTTTCAATATTAACCGTTTTAATATTAATCATCCCTGGGATCATACTGTTTTCAATTTATCCTCTGGCCAAAAAAAGTACTTCCGATTATCTATATTATTTCGTTTTGGATGGTTTAATGATGCTTTCTGCTTTGCTGATGGCGGTACTGTCAATTTGATTATTTTTGGCCCTAAATTCTATTCATGGCCAAAGCCAAATCTGCAGTACCCCAAAAAAAATCCATACTGACTTCAGCTTCTTTTGATTTCATGAAGAAATATCTCAATACGCCTTCGCCCGTAGGATTCGAATCCAACGGACAAAAAGTGTGGATTGAATATATCAAGTCTTATATAGACAGCTATTTTACAGATGCTTACGGAACAGCGGTGGGAGTTATTAATCCAAAATCCGGTTTCAGGGTAGTGATTGAAGCACATGCCGATGAAATCAGCTGGTTTGTCAATTATATTAACCCTGAAGGTCTGATGTACCTTAAAAGAAATGGCGGTGTGGATCATCAGGTAGCACCCGGACAAAGAGTAATTATACACAGTGACAAGGGGCCGGTAAAAGCTGTTTTTGGATGGCCCGCCATTCACACCCGTATGATAAATCCGGATGCCAAAGAAGTACATCCCAAAGTAGATAACCTGTTTTTAGATTGTGGTGCACGCAACCGAAAGAATATTGAAGCGTTGGGCATTCACCCGGGTTCTGTTGTTACTTATCAGGACGGTTTCGATGAACTCGCATATGATACACTCATCGCACGCGCATTTGATAACAGGATCGGAGGTTTTATGATCGCTGAAGTTGCGCGCCTTCTAAAAGAAAACAAAAAGAAACTTCCTTATGGTTTATATATTGTAAATGCCGTTCAGGAAGAGGTAGGCCTTCGCGGAGCTGAAATGATTGCGCGCAGAATTAAACCGGATGTTGCCATCATCACCGATGTTACTCATGATACGGCCACACCCATGGTGAACAAATTGGTGGAAGGTGATATCACGTGCGGAAAGGGGCCTTCTTTGGCTTTTGGACCGGCAGTACACAACAAACTCCTTTCTTTTGTTAGGGAAACTGCGTCCCAAAAAAATATCCCCGTTCAATTACGGGCTGTATCGCGCAGTACAGGAACAGATACTGATTCCTTTGCTTATGCTAATGAAGGATGCCCCTCGGTTTTAATATCTATCCCACTGAGATATATGCATACTACTGTAGAAATGCTGAACCGTAATGATATTGAACAGACGATATTGCTGATATATGAGACTTTGCTGGCATTAACGCCCAAAACGAATTTCAGTTATCATTTATAAATTCGGTTAACCCTAAAATCTGGAAAATGATCCGCAACAACTGGACAAAAGAAGAAATACAGAAAATATATGAACTTCCATTATTGGAGCTCGTATATCGGGCAGCAACCATCCATCGAACTTACAATAATACAGCTGAGGTTCAGGTCTGCACTTTGCTTTCGGTTAAAACCGGAGGATGCTCAGAGGATTGCGCTTATTGTCCCCAGGCTGCACGTTATCACACAGATATTAAAATTCATGCGCTTATGCAGACAGATGAAGTGCTTGAATATGCCCTAAAAGCCAAAAAAGCCGGTTCTACCCGTTTTTGTATGGGTGCTGCCTGGCGTGAGATACGTGACAACCGGGATTTTGAACGGGTCCTGGAGATGGTTAGAGGTGTAAATGCTATGGGAATGGAAGTATGCTGTACCCTGGGTATGCTGACCGAATCTCAGGCTGAAAAATTAGCTGATGCAGGCCTTTATGCTTATAACCACAACCTGGACACTTCGGCAGAATACTATGATGAGATTATTACTACCCGAACCTATGATGAGCGTCTGAATACCCTTGGAAATGTTCGAAAAGCAGGCATTAGCGTCTGCTGCGGAGGCATCATCGGATTGGGTGAAACCCATGAGGACCGGATAAACATGCTTTGTACCCTGGCTACCCTGCCGGAGCACCCTGAAAGCATTCCCATAAATGCATTGGTAAGGGTAAAAGGAACTCCCCTTGAAAATAATCCCAAGGTCGATATTTGGGATATGGTAAGAATGATTGCAACTGCAAGGATTTTAATGCCTGAATCAATGGTCAGGTTAAGTGCCGGCCGTACTGAAATGAGTATTCCGGAGCAGGCTTTTTGTTTTATGGCAGGCGCGAATTCAATTTTTGCCGGCGATAAGCTTCTGACAACACCAAATCCTTCATTCGAAGAAGACAATGCCATGTTTGAGCTGTTGGGACTTAATGCGATGATTGCGTTTAAAAGCCTAAAGTCCAAAACTCAAAACTTAAAGCCAATTAATGTGGCAAATTTGTAATTGAATAAATGAAGGAAAGTAAAAAAGAAATGCTCCATGAAAATTTGAGAATGAAATTGATTTATCCCTTCATGTAAAAAGAAGCTTTCTGCTCATATGGGGACTTAAACAAGAATTCCTCCATAGAAATGGAGGAACTTTTTTTAACCCTTAAAACAACCAACATGAAAATCTTTGTGGTTATAATTATAACGTAAGGATTATCCAATGGTTTAATCTTGTTTTGTAAATGTCCTGTTAATTAGTTTAAGGGTTAAATTTTATTGCTTTCGCTAATATTTCACACTTTTCTACTTATTCACCACTGAATGATTTGGCATTAAAATGCTATAAGCCTGCCTGGCAGAAGTCAGGCCTAAAGTTTAAATAAGTGCAAGATCCAAAACCTGTTGCATAGTCTTCACGTAATGAAATTTCAGCCCCTTTATAAAATTGGAATCGATTTCGCTAATATCCTTCTCGTTTTGCCAGCAAAGAATGACTTCCTTAATGCCAGCTCTTCTTGCTGCAAGAATTTTTTCTTTAATTCCCCCCACCGGTAATACCTGTCCACGTAGTGTGATTTCGCCGGTCATCGCCAGATAAGGTTTTATCTTCTTACCTGTAATTGCAGAAGCCAGTGAACTCATCATAGTGATGCCTGCGCTTGGTCCGTCTTTTGGTGTACCGCCTTCAGGAACATGTATATGGAGGGTCTTTTTGGCAAAAATATCCGAATTCAAACCGTATTTTTTTGCATTCGATTGCAAATAAGTCAGCGCAGTTGTTGCACTTTCTTTCATTACATTACCAAGATTCCCTGTAAGTTTGAGATCTCCTTTTCCATCGCTGATACTGGTTTCAATAAATAGAATATCACCTCCTACATAGGTCCAGGCAAGACCAACAGCAACGCCCGGCATATTAGCCACTTTATATAAATCATTATTGTAGCGTGGTTTACCCAGAACTTTTTCGATATCTTTTTCTGTGATGGAAGCCTTAAGCCTGTCCTTAAATGCGAATTCCTTTGCTTCATAACGCATGATGGAAGCTAATTGTCTGTCCAGTTCCCTGACTCCACTTTCGCGTGTATAATCTGAAATAATTTTACCAAGATTCTTATCGGATAACTTGAGAGGCATTCCTTTTAAACCGTGGGCTTCTTTTTGTTTTGGAATCAGGTGCCTTTTTGCAATCTCAATTTTTTCTTCAATGGCGTAACCGCTTAGATCAATGATCTCAATACGGTCGCGTAAAGCCGGTTGAATATGACCAATATCATTGGCAGTTGCTACGAATAAAACCCTGCTGAGGTCGTATTCCAGTTCCAGATAATTGTCATAAAAAGTATTATTCTGTTCCGGATCCAGAACTTCCAGAAGTGCTGAAGAAGGATCTCCCCGAAAATCAGTTCCGACTTTATCGATTTCGTCCAAAATCATAACCGGATTAGACGATTTTACTTTGCGCAAAGACTGTAAAATCCTTCCCGGCATTGCCCCGATATAAGTTTTACGGTGTCCCCGAATTTCGCTCTCATCATGCAGTCCGCCGAGACTAATGCGCACATACTTCCGTCCGATAGCGTTGGCAATACTTTTACCAAGAGAAGTTTTCCCGATACCAGGAGGACCAACAAAACAGAGGATGGGACTTTTCATATCCCCTTTAAGTTTTAAGACAGCGAGATATTCAAGTATCCTTTCTTTTACTTTCTTCATTCCATAATGATCCTGGTCCAGTACTTTAGAGGCTTTCTTCAGGTCATACTGATCGTCAGTATAATCATTCCATGGTAAATCAAGCATCAGGTCCAGATGGTTATATACAATGGAGTAGTCGGGTGTACTTGGATGCATCCGTTCAAGCTTCTCAATCCCTTTTTTAAATATTTCTTTTGCTGCCTGCGGCCATTTTTTTGATTCCGCTTTTTTCTGCATATCACGCAACTCACGTTCATTACTGTCGCCTCCGAGTTCATCTTTGATACTCTTGAGCTGTTGTTGTAAAAAATAATCGCGCTGCTGTTTGTCCAGTTCCGTTTTGGTTTTGTTGGTGAGCTTATTTTTTAATTCTGCAAACTGCAATTCTTTTTGTAACAATTGCATCAGCAGGTCAGCGCGTGATCTGATATGATCTGTTGAAAGCAGTTCCTGTTTATCAGTTAGTTCCGAATTGAGGTTGCTTGAAATAAAATGGATCAGAAAAGAAGGGTTCTCAATATTTTTCAGGATGATCGATGCTTCCGTTGGAATATTAGGTGAAAGCTGGATGATCTGAGCAGCCAGGTCCTTGATATTTGATACATAGGCTTCGAAGTCCTGATCCTTCGGCGCTTCTTCTTCCATCAGCAGGATTACCTGTGCTTTAAAATACGGATCATCGGTGGTTATTGCACCCACTTTAAACCTTCTTTTACCCTGAAGTATAACGGTTGTACCGCCATCAGGCATTTTTATCACTTTGATGATTCTGGCAATGGTTCCAACGGCAACCAATTCATTCAATGAAGGATCTTCCACACTACTGTCTTTTTGTGCCAAAACGCCGATCAGTTTGTCAGTCTTATAAGCATCATTTACAGCCTTGATACTCTTATCCCTACCTACTGTTATTGGAAGCACTACGCCTGGGAAAAGTACGGTATTTCTTAAGGGAAGAATGGGAATTTCTTTGGGAATCTCAGCATCCGCAAGGTTATCGTGTTCTGTTTCGTTTATCGGGATAATGGGCATAAAATCCATTTCCTGTTCACTTCGCTGAAAAAAGAGTTTATCATTCATAATTATAAAGGGGTGACAAAATAACACCTCTTTGGGAATTATCCTATCTTTTTATAGTTGAACCCTTTAGGCTCAAGTTTGGTGCCACCATTTTAAGCCTAAATCCCAAAGCTTAAAGACTAAAACCTCGTTTAGAAATTAATTTCTTTAATAAATCTTTTCAATTAATAAATAAAAGTCCTCTCAGATTATGAGAGGACCATAATTATTCAGAAGTTTTAGGCTTTGGGCTTTAGGCTTTAGGCTCTTGAAGTTTATAAAATCCGAAATCCTATATAAAGCTGGAAATTCTGGTTTTTCCAGGTATCAACGCTTGTCACATTATCAATATTGGTCAGACCGGATACGTACCGGGCACCTGCTTTAAACCCTCCAAGATTGACCTGTGCGCCACCGACGATAGAAAAATCGCCCGATTTAAAAGCATTTGATGCGTTAGATGTTATATTCTGACTCGTATTCATCAGAATTCCGAATTGAGGACCTACCTGAATGGTGAGTATAGGAATGATTTTATAGGATAGTAATATCGGAATATTTAAATAATTCAAATTTACACTAGTGCTATTAAAACCCTGGTTATAGACTTCATTAAAATCGCTTGCTGTTTGTGTTTTGGTTTGATTAAATAATAGTTCAGGCTGAATACCCCATTTACTGTTAAAATTGAGTTCTGCAAAAGCACCTGCACTGAAGCCCCATTGAAATCCTTCATTAAAGGATCTACCCATAATTTGTGAAAGATTGGTTCCTGCTTTAACACCAAAATGAAAACTTTGGGCCTGTATCCGAGAAGCTGATACAATAAAAACAATTACTATAAAACATACTTTCTTCATAAGTGATTTTTTTGATAATAGACTTCCTTTTATCCGGAACGTTTAATTTGGAGATTTGGTAGGTTGCCAAATCAATTTAACAGCTTATTAATAATTAATCGAATGCCTCTTTTAACTGTATTTAGTGAGATACATCAAAAAATCATACCAACTCTATCAAAGTGATTTCAGGAAGTATTCCTACCCGTCCCGGGTAACCGATAAATCCATACCCTCTGTTCACATATAATTTTTGTTTGCCATTTTCGTACAGTCCGGCCCATTGGTCATAAACATATTTTACAGGACTCCATTTAAATCCCGGAATCTCTATTCCAAACTGCATGCCATGGGTATGGCCGGCAAGAGTAAGATCGATATCCCCGTATTTGGGTCTTACTTCTGCATCCCAATGGCTTGGATCATGGCTCATTAAAATTTTAAACGGATATTTTTCAGCACCCGGATAGGCTTTCCACATTTTTCCATGCTTAGGAAATCTTGCTTTTGCACTCCAGTTTTCAATTCCGATCAGTGCAATTTCCTGCCCCTGCTTTTCCAATACAACATGTTCATTCATCAATAAACGCCAGCCCATATTGGCCTGCAGGGTTTTAAGATCTTCGATGTTTTGATTCCTGGCTTCTTCGGTAGGCCATTTCACATAATCGCCATAGTCGTGATTTCCCAAGGTGGAAAAAACGCCCAGGGGTGCTCTCAATCGGCTGAAAACTTCTTCATATCCCAACATTTCCATTGTACGGTCATTAATCAGATCGCCGGTAAACAAAATCAGATCAGGTTGAAGATCCAGTACCATTTGAACACCTTTTTCCACTGCTTTCCTGTTATCAAAACTGCCGGAATGTATATCCGATATCTGAACAATTTTTAATCCCTGAAATGCCGGTGGAAGGTTATTAAAAGCAAGCGGAATGCGTCGAATTTGATAATTATATTTATTTGAAAATCCGTATACAAGAGAACTTATCAGGGTGCCTCCAATACCTATGCCAAGCCAGCTTAGAAACACGGAACGGGAAATGCCCTCATTTACTTCACTTTCTCCTTCCGTATTCCTGAAAAATATTTTTGCAACTGCCCATTGAATAAGACGTCGCAGATCATCCATAAGAAAAATTACAGATGCAATCAATTTGGCGAAGAAAAATCCGACGATGGTAGCAAAAAGATAATTCCTCAGATTCTTGGGCCAGCGTTCAGTATTAAGATATGGCAGAGAAATAAAAATAACAATGATTGATATGGACAAAACCCAATAACTCGTAAAAATAATAGATTTTGTACGGGATGAAGATCCCTGGCTAAGCATTTTTACCACCTGGAATACGTACAGATCAATAGATGCCATAACTATGGCTATAATAGAAATAAAACCTGTGCTGCGCATGGATTTGATTTAATGATCCTTTAAAATTGAATGAATTCATCCAACTGCCGGTTTATTTCCCGTATAGTTTCCTGATGTTCCAATTCATCTTCTTTGAACAGGGTGTCAACAACAGAAATAGGAAGTTTGTTCGGATGAACCACTGTACCTACATAATGCATTATGCCCGTCAGGTGGTCCATTCCTCGCAGGTTACCAGCCCTACCCTTTGAAACGCCGGTAAGTAATGCTTTTTTCCCCTTCCAGACTTTTTTTACGTCGGATACATCTATCAGACATTTCAATACACCCGGAATAGATCCGTTATACTCGGGGCTGATAAAAATATATTTTTCGGCAGGCAGAAGCCATTTTTTTTCAAGCTGAACTACAGCGGGACTGCGATCCATTAAATCAAGTCCAACCAGGGAAAGTACCTGAACTTCAATATTTTTTTTCTTTAAAATAGATTGATATAGTTTGGCAATGCGGAGGGTAAAACTATCTTTCCGGTTAGTGCCTGATATTATAAGATACATGGGCATGCAAGTTAAGGCGAAGTGGTATTTTTCTGAACTCGGCCGGCAAGTTTGTATTTTTACCCGTCAGCTGGCAGGAAAGGATAGGTAATTTTGTACTTTCACGAATCTTTTATTGGCGAAGATTGGATAAAAAACGAATATAAATCATGGTTAAGGGTATGGCGAGAATCATAGGTGTGGCGAATCAGAAAGGCGGAGTCGGCAAAACAACTTCAGCCATCAATTTGGCGGCCAGCCTTGCTGTGCTGGAATTCAAAACACTGCTGGTGGACGCCGATCCACAGGCCAATAGTACGACGGGTGTTGGTTTTGACCTGCACAATGTTACTCAAAGCCTATATGATTGTATGGTAAACCAGGTGATAGCCCGGGATGTGGTGCTGAAAACTGAAGTTCCCAACCTGGACCTGATTCCGTCTCATATCGACCTGGTAGGAGCTGAAATTGAAATGATAAATTATCCAGACCGGGAAACAGTTTTGAAGAATATTCTTGAGCCACTGCGCAAAAGCTATGAATTTATTATTATTGACTGTTCACCTTCATTAGGATTGATAACCGTCAATGCACTGACTGCTTCCGATTCAGTGATCGTGCCGGTGCAGACTGAATTCTTCGCATTGGAAGGATTGGGTAAACTACTGAACACGATTAAGATTGTTCAAAGCCGGCTAAATCCTGAATTAGAAATCGAAGGAATACTGATGACAATGTATGATGGGCGTTTACGTCTTTGCAACCAGGTGGTAAGTGAAGTGAGAAAACATTTTGATGAGATTGTTTTTAATACAATTATTCACCGGAACTCAAAAATAAGTGAAGCCCCCAGTGTGGGTAAACCGGTAATCTTATATGATGCTTATAGTAAAGGCGCGATGAATTATCTGAACCTCGCCAAGGAAGTATTGCAGAAAAACAATATGACTAAAATGAGCCAGGAAGAACGAATCCTGGAATAGCCCGATTGAAAATGAACATCCCAGCATGACAACTCCGAATAAAAAAGATAAAGAAGCACTCGGCAAAGGAATCCGTTCCCTTTTACAGAATATTGATGCAGATTTGAAAACTGCCGCAGGGAATCTCAGGCCGGCTATTGCGGAAAATATAACAGGAACTCTTCGTATTCCACTCGACCTGTTTGAAACTAATCCCAAACAACCCAGAAAAGATTTTGACGATACCTCATTACAGGAACTTGCAGCTTCTATCCGGATGCACGATATCATTCAACCAATAACAGTAGCGAAGCTTCCCTCGGGAAAATATCGCATCATATCGGGGGAACGCCGGTTTCGGGCAGGACGCATTGCCGGTATAAAAGATATTCCTGTTTATATACGACAGGCCAACGATCAGCAATTGCTGGAACTCGCTCTGCTGGAAAATCTGCAAAGGGAAGATCTGAATGCAATGGAAGTGGCGCTGAGTTATAAACGGATGATGGATGAATTGAATTATACCCAGGAACAGGTTGCTGAGCGCATGGGTAAGGAAAGAAGTACTGTAGCAAATTATGTCCGACTCTTAAAACTTCCTCCTGATATCCAGGTAGCGCTGAGGAACAACCAGATTTCGATGGGTCATGCGCGTGCACTCATAAACGTTGATACAGTTGACAAACAACTTTTTCTTTTTAGTGAAATAAGAAACCGGTCATTATCCGTCAGACAAACTGAAGAACTCGTTCGTAAATTATATAAAACTCCACATGCTGTTAAATTATCTGTAAAAGCCGGGCTGTCAGAAACCTATAGAAAAATAGAAGATACTTTAGCTACACATTTCAGCACGAGGGTCAAGCTGAATCATAAGGAAAAAGGATCAGGAAGCATCAGTATTGAATATTATTCCGTGCAGGAACTGAATAAAATTCTGGACCAGCTCGGCGTACAGATCAATTAAGTGTTCAGTATGAGGAAGGCATTTTTTATTTTCTTTTTTACAGGTTTTTTTCTCAGTTCCAGGATACATGCGCAGCATACGGACACACTGATTGTAAATCTGCAAACGGATTCTATTCTTGAAAAAAAAGATAGTCAGTATTCCGGAAAGAAAATGTCTCAGGCCGAAAGGGATTCTATTGATAAAAGACTTCATGACAACCCAAGAAAGGCCACTCTTTATTCTGCTATCCTTCCAGGAGCCGGCCAGGTATACAATAAAAAATACTGGAAAGTTCCGATCGTTTATACTGCGCTAGGTATTCCAGCATATGCTTTCTTCTTTAATAAGAGCTGGTATGTTAAATGCCAGTATGCATTGACCGTATGCATTAATCTGGCCGACAATGGAAGTGTCGGTGATGACAGTCTTGCGAAAGTTGCACCGGAATTAAAACCATTCGTGACGACCAATGATCAGAACGGCATCATTACGAACAGGGACAGCTTTCGAAAAAATGAGGATTATTCTGTTTTATTTTTTCTGTTATTCTATGCATTAAATATTGTGGATGCTACTGTTGACGCGCATTTAAAAGATTTTAATGTGAATAGCGATCTGAGTTTTCAAATAAAGCCGATGATTTTGCCCGGCCCTACGCCCAGCGCCGGTATTACGCTTGCATTTAATTTTCACAAGCCCAGATTTCGCGAACTCACTTCTTTCTCATTGAACCGATGATATTTGAAAGTTGGCCGCAATAATTTACAGTAATGTCTTACAGTAGTTAATGATGAATTTATATCTTTACCATTATGAGAATTGCACTGATTGGATATGGAAAAATGGGCAGGGCAATTGAGCGGATTGCCGAGGGCCGGGGTCATACGATAATTCTTAAAATTGATGTGGATAATATTTCTGAAATGACCAGGGAAAATTTATCCAAAGCAGATGTTGCAATTGAATTTACAGGACCTTCCAGTGCTGCTGACAATCTTTTAAAATGCGCAGAGTACGGAGTTCGCGCAGTTAGTGGTTCTACAGGATGGCTGGAAAAATACCCTGCAGTTAAACAGGCATTTGAAAAATACGGGTCAGCTTTTGTATATGCCAGCAACTTCAGTATCGGTGTGAATATTTTCTTTGAACTCAATAAAAAACTTGCCGGTCTGATGGCACCATTTCCCGATTATGCAGTTGAAATGCGCGAAATACATCATACGCAAAAAAAAGACGCACCCAGTGGTACAGCTATAACACTGGCTGAACAGATTTTAGCAAATATTCCATCGCTTAAAACCTGGGTTAACAATCGATCCGAAGAGGCTGGTGTGCTCCCAATTCTCAGTGAACGAATGGATCCTGCTCCCGGAACTCATCTTGTAAAATATCATTCACCCATCGACGATATCGAAATCATTCATACGGCACATAACAGGGAAGGTTTTGCAGGAGGCGCAGTGATTGCAGCCGAATTTATTCAAAATAAAAAAGGGATTTTTTCAATGAAAGACGTGCTTGGGTTATGAGTTGTGGGTTATGGGTATCTTATGAACTGATCTCATAATCAATAACCCATAACTTATAAATCCCATCAACCCTTTTGCTCGTCAATTGTTATTATCTTGTAATAGAATTTACTTATGCTTTCTAAGAAATCCCAATATGCATTTCAGGCCCTGATGTATCTTTCTGAAAAGGAGAATGAAGGGCCCGTTCTAATTGCCGAGATCTCCAAAAAGAAAAAAATTCCACTCAAATTCCTGGAAAATATTTTGCTTGAATTAAAAAAGGCAAATATCCTTGAAAGCAAAAAAGGAAAGGGCGGCGGTTATTTTTTTGGTAAAGACCCCAGCCAGGTCACACTGGCAACCGTTATGCGCCTGATAGACGGACCAATTTCACTCCTCCCCTGTGTCAGTTTATATTTTTATGAGAAATGCACAAACTGCGACGAAAAGCATTGCGGACTGCGGGATGTGCTCATACAAGTAAGGGATGCCAACTTGAAATTACTTGAAAAGAAAACCATAGCGGACCTGAGTACAAAACCTAAATCCCTTGCAGGCTTAAAGGTTAAAGCCTAACAATAAAAGCGAAAGGCTACATTCGCCAAATTAAAAAAGAGGTTGTCTTTGCAGACAACCTCTTGTATCTTAAAAGCTGTAGGCCAGGCTTAATAATCCATTCCGCCCATACCAGGAGCTCCGCCACCTGGGTGCGCGTGCGCTTCTTCCTTCTTCGGTTTGTCAGCCACCACACATTCTGTAGTCAGCAGCATACCTGCAATGGAAGCAGCGTTTTCAAGAGCAATACGTGTTACCTTGGTTGGATCGATTACACCAGCTTTGTAGAGATTTTCATACACCTCAGTTCGTGCATTGAAACCATAATCAGCTTTCCCTTCTTTCACTTTCTGAACAACAATACTTCCTTCAAGACCACAATTGTGAACGATCTGGCGAAGTGGTTCTTCGATAGCGCGTTTAACGATCAGGATACCTGTTGTTTCGTCTTCGTTGGCAGCGCCTTTCAATTTATCCAGACCTTCGATAGCACGGATATATGCAACACCACCACCTGGAACGATTCCTTCTTCAACAGCAGCTCTTGTAGCATGCAATGCATCGTCAACACGATCCTTCTTCTCTTTCATTTCCATTTCAGTGGCAGCACCAATATATAATACTGCTACACCGCCACTCAGCTTAGCCAGGCGTTCCTGTAATTTTTCTTTATCGTAATCAGATGTAGTTGTTTCAATCTGCGCCTTGATTTGATTGACACGGGCAGTGATATCTTCTTTCTTTCCTTTTCCACCAACTACTGTTGTATTGTCTTTATCAATGGTAACAGAAGCAGCAGTACCCAGGTAGCTGAGATCAGCATTTTCAAGTTTATATCCTTGTTCTTCGCTGATCACGATACCCTTGGTCAAGACAGCGATATCCTGTAACATTTCCTTTCTGCGATCGCCAAAGCCAGGCGCTTTTACCGCAGCCACTTTTAACGTGCCACGTAATTTATTTACAACCAGGGTCGCCAGTGCTTCACCTTCCAGGTCTTCCGCTATGATTAACAATGGACGACCGCTCTGAGCAACTTTTTCAAGGATCTGTAAAATGTCTTTCATCGCAGAGATTTTCTTGTCGTAGATCAGAATGTATGGATTCTGCAATTCGGCTTCCATTTTTTCGCTGTTGGTCACAAAGTATGGAGAAATATAACCGCGGTCAAACTGCATTCCTTCCACTACATCAACCGTTGTGTCAGTGCCCTTTGCTTCTTCCACTGTGATAACTCCCTCCTTACCTACTTTGGTAAATGCTTCAGCAATCAGTTTACCGATGGTTTCATCGTTATTTGCAGAAATGGAAGCGACCTGCTGGATTTTCTTGCTGTCGTTGCCGATGGTCTGGGACTGTGCCTTCAGGCTGTTGACAACTGCAATAACTGCTTTATCGATTCCGCGCTTGAGATCCATCGGATTGGCACCTGCAGCAACATTTTTCAAACCTTCACTGATAATACTCTGTGCAAGAACAGTGGCGGTGGTCGTTCCGTCACCAGCAATATCGGCAGTTTTAGAAGCTACCTCTTTAACCATCTGGGCACCCATATTTTCAATCAGGTCCTCCAATTCAATTTCTTTAGCAACCGTTACACCATCTTTGGTAATGGTAGGTGCGCCGAATTTCTTTTCAAGTACCACATTGCGGCCTTTTGGTCCGAGGGTAACTCTAACCGCGTTGGCCAGAATGTCAACGCCCTTTTTCATCTTATTTCTTGCTTCGATATCGAAGAAAAGTTGTTTTGCCATAATTTATTAATTTGAGAATTTTAAAATTAAAAAAACTTAGAAAGTATTTGATAAAGTATGATATGAATTTTCATACCCCCAAACTCCCATACTTGCCTAGAATTTAGCAATAATGTCTGACTCTCTCATACTGAGAAAATCCTGTCCTTCAAAACTGATTTCAGTACCGGAATATTTACCGTACAATACAACGTCGCCAACCTTAACCACCGGCTTTTTGCCGTCTTCATCTATTTCACTGATCGCAACTACTTCGCCGCGTTGAGGTTTTTCCTTCGCTGTATCCGGAATTATAATTCCTCCGGAAGTCTTTTCTTCTGCTGGTGCGGGTTTTACAAAAACTCTGTTTTTGGTACCTGCAATTGGTGAGAT
The DNA here is from genome assembly GCA_013287475.1 of Bacteroidota bacterium. Taxonomy (GTDB): domain Bacteria; phylum Bacteroidota; class Bacteroidia; order Chitinophagales; family Chitinophagaceae; genus Puia. The sequence goes on along the minus strand of JABDDT010000017.1, from coordinate 26,897 downwards.
TGCTAACTTTTTAGCCATGACTGTATCAATTTAATTTTAATGAAAGTTTTATAGCGCCCTTCGGAAGGGGCAGCAAAGTAACACTAAATTTTGTACCAATCCACTTAAAAATGCTCAAAAGGGAAGACTTGGCAGTTGCGCTACCATTAATTTACAATGAATTACAGAGGAAATGGCTAAATGACAGGATTTTAGTAAGTCCTGTCACTTTCAATCACGCGGCCGGCACCCACATAATGGTGCAAATAATAGCCTTCTCCGAGGTTACTGATCTGGACACCGGCAACAGATGCGTGGATAAAATGATTATTATATAGGTAAACCCCAACATGGGTTACTCGGTGACCTTTACCCAGGGTATGGAAAAAAACCAGGTCGCCTTCCCTTAAATCCTTTTTGGATACCCGCTTGGTGGTATGGTACTGGTCGGAGCTGATCCGGGGAAGCTGGTTCACGTCATATACACTTGACAGTAATAACGAAGCAAAGGCGGAGCAATCAATTCCGTCCTTATTGCTTCCTCCATAGTGGTAAGGAACGCCATACCACTGGTCCATAAATACCAGCAGGCGGAGATTGGTCAGGTCTTCTACAGGAATATTGGTTAGAATGGCGAATTTGATTTGCAGAGGGTTGATTCCATCTTTGTCATCGGGGGAAATGCCAGCTTTTAAAGAACTGGAGCGGTATATCTGTGATGGCGGGGCTTTTACTAAAGTTCCAGTGGCGCTGTTTGTTTCAGCCGTGCCAGGCTTCGAATCAGAAGAGCCCGTAGAGATATTCTGGATAAAAACAGGATTTGCATTTTTCCCGGACTGGTGATCGGTTGAGCTGGTTGACAAATTGTCTGTGCTATGAGAAGCAGGCCTGAATGTATTACAACCAGCCAGGAAGGTTAGAATAAGCAGTAAAATGAACCGATTTTTCATTTTCTTGTTGATACTGGATACGGCGGTAAGATACAAAGTAAAGCCAAAAAGTTATAGCCCGAAGCCTAAAACTACGATCTTTTAACTTTTATCAGTTGGTTCAACCCCTGAATTTATAGCAAAGGTCCAAGGATTAGGATTCAAGTTGAGACCTTGGGCTGCAAGCTTCAGGATTACGATGTGTGTTCATTGTGAACAGATATTTTCCCTCAAAAAGCGAGGCCGCTTTATTTCTTTGTTAATTGCATGTCCAACCAAACACCGATGCCCGTTTTTTCACATCTTCATGTTCATACCCAATATTCACTTCTGGACGGAGCTGCATCTATCCAGAGCCTTTATGATAAAGCGGTTAAGGATCAGATGCCTGCCCTGGCAATTACTGACCATGGAAACATGTTTGGAGCATTCAGCTTTGTTGCTGAAGCTTACAAACACAAAAATCCCGATGGAAGTCTTAAAGTAAAACCCATTGTTGGCTGTGAGTTTTATGTAGTAGCAGACAGGCAAAAAAAGACATTTACAAAAGAACAAAAAGACGAAAGATTCCATCAGGTATTACTGGCAAAAAATAAGACGGGCTACCAGAACCTTATCCGTCTTACTTCTCTTGGGTATATCGAAGGAATGTACAGTAAGTACCCCCGTATCGACAAGTCTCTTATTGAGCAATACCACGAAGGCATTATCGCGACTACCTGTTGTATTGGCGCCTATGTTCCGCAGACTATCCTTCATCATGGTGAAGAAAAAGCAGAAAAAGAATTCAAATGGTGGCTGGATATGTTCGGAGATGATTATTTTATTGAACTCCAGCGGCATCAAATTCCCGAACAGGAAAAAATAAACCAGTTCCTGCTCAGACTTTCCAAAAAATATAATGTGCCCGTAATTGCCACCAATGACAGCCATTACACTGATCAGGATGATTATAATGCCCATGATATCCTTCTCTGTATTAATACAGGCGAAAAACAGTCTACACCCGGTTTTGATGATTTTGTTAATGATGAGATAAGTTCGAAAAACCGCCGGTTCAAGTTCCCGAACGATCAGTTTTATCTAAAGACGCAGACTGAAATGACGGCACTATTTCATGACATCCCTGAAGCCATCTCAAACACAGGTCTGGTAGCCGATAAAGTGGAAGTGCTGAATCTCAAAAAAGATATCCTGCTTCCGGCCTTCCCCATTCCGAAGGAATTTCAGATACATTCTGACAGTAATCTTAATCAGTGGGAATATCTCCGGGAAATCACATACCAGGGAGCTAAAAAAAGATACACCGATCTCAATATTGAAATTACTGAAAGGCTGGATTTTGAATTATTCACCATCAAAACCATGGGTTTTGCCGGTTATTTTTTAATTGTTAGTGATTTTATACGGGCTGGCCGTGATATGGGTGTATTTGTAGGCCCGGGCCGTGGCTCTGCAGCAGGCAGTGTGGTGGCTTATTGTATAGGGATAACGAATATTGATCCTATCAAATATAATCTTCTGTTTGAAAGGTTCCTGAATCCCGACAGAAAGTCCATGCCCGATATAGATACCGATTTTGATGATGAGGGAAGACAGAAAGTTATTGATTATGTGGTAAAAAAATATGGCAAAAATCAGGTGGCCCAGATCGTTACTTATGGTACTATGGCCGCCAAAATGAGTATAAAGGATGTGGCAAGGGTAATGGACCTTCCCCTTGCTGAATCCAATGCCCTGGCTAAATTGGTACCAGACCGTCCGGGAGTGAGTCTCAGGCGGGTGCTGCACGCTCCTCTCAAACCGAAAGATGGGGAAAAATCTCTGGAAGAAAAAGAAGGCATTGGCGGAGATGATCTGGAGCTCGTAAAAAAAATCCGTGAAATATATCAGGGTACGGATCTGCGCAGCCGGGTATTGCATGAAGCTGAAAGACTGGAGGGGTCAGTACGTAACACAGGACTGCATGCAGCTGGTATCATTATCGCACCGGAAGATCTTGCCAACATAATCCCTGTTTGTACCGCAAAAGATTCAGACCTTCTGGTAACCCAGATCGAAGGCAGCATCATTGAAGAAGCGGGTGTGCTGAAGATGGATTTTCTTGGACTAAGGACACTTAATATTTTAAAGACTTCCCTGGAACTCATCGAACAAAATCATGGTATCGCCATCGATATTGATCAGATTCCACTTGACGATAAAAAAACATTTGAGCTCTATCAGCACGGGGATACGATTGGTACTTTCCAGTTTGAAAGTCCGGGTATGCAAAAATATCTCCGCGATCTCAAACCGGATAAATTCGATGACCTAACTGCGATGAACGCCTTGTACAGGCCCGGTCCCATGGCTTATATACCGGCATTCATCGACCGGAAGCACGGTCGAGAACCCATTCGTTATGACCTTGCTGAAATGGAAGAATATCTGAAAGACACTTATGGCATTACTGTTTATCAGGAACAGGTGATGCTGCTGGCTCAGAAACTCGCAAGTTTCAGCAAAGGGGATGCAGATGTTTTGCGCAAAGCGATGGGGAAAAAGCAGAAATCCATTCTGGATAAAATGAAAAGCCAGTTCATTAGTAGTGCTACGGCAAAAGGGTATGCTGCTGAAACACTCGAAAAAATATGGACAGACTGGGAAGCATTTGCCCAGTATGCTTTCAATAAATCCCATTCTACCTGCTATGCCTATGTTGCTTACCAGACTGCTTATCTGAAATCGCATTATCCTTCAGAATACATGGCCGCCGTTCTTAATCATCAGGGGAATATTGAAAAAATTACATTCTTTATGGAAGAATGTAAACGGATGGGATTAAAAGTTCTTGGCCCTGATGTAAATGAATCCAAACAGGGATTTGCTGTTAACAGCCGGGGAGAAATCAGGGTCGGGCTTGGGGGTTTAAAAGGAGTTGGTGAAGCCGCTGTTTTTTCTTTGATAGAAGAGAGAGAAAAAAACGGTCCGTATATTTCAATTTTTGATATGGTTAAGCGTGTTAACCAGCGCACGGTAAGTAAGAAGACTCTGGAAAGTCTTGCTTATGCCGGTGCCTTTGATTGTTTCCCAGAGTTACACAGGGCACAATATTTTCATATCGCTCCCGGCGAAACTACTACAGGCCTTGAGAAAATAATTCGTTTTGGAAATGTAGTGCAGGCTCAAAATGTACAACACAGCAATACTTTGTTTGGCGGACCATCAGGATACGAAGTACAATCGCCGAAGATTATAAGTTGTGAACCATGGTCGCTAACGGAATTATTGGATCATGAAAAAGAAGTAACTGGAATGTTTATGAGCGGTCACCCGCTTGACCATTTTAAGTTTGAAATCAATCATTACGGCATATTGAATCTTGCAGAATTTAATGAAGTAAAAGAAGTTGTAAGTCTGCAAGCAAATCCCGGAAAATCATTCCGTCTCGCGGGACTTGTCGTGGATGCACAGCATAGGGTTACCAGGACAGGCAAACAGTTTGGTTCATTCATTATTGAAGACTATTCCGGAAAAAGCGAGTTCATATTGTGGAGCGAAGATTACGCCCGATATTCTAATTATCTGGAAAAAGGTAAAAATATATTCCTGACTGGTTTTTTTAAAGTAAGATATAACCGGGCTGAATTCGAATTTAAAGTAGAAAAAATGTTGCTCCTCGAAAGCATCAAACCCCTGCTTACCAAACAACTGATTATTGACCTTGATGCCCGTCATCTCAATGATAACATGGTAAAATTCATGGAAAAAAATATTAAAAAGCATCCTGGTAAAGCCAGTCTTAAATTCAATGTACAGGAATCTAAATCCAATGCGAAAATCAGCCTTTATTCACTTGAAAACGGATTTGAAATGAATGACGAAATGGCTGCCTTTTTGCAGGACTGTCCTGAGTTTGATGTTCAGATAGTTTCCTGACAAGCAGTCTCCTGACAAAGCGTGTTCTTCTCTGATTTGGAAGCATTATTGATGAAATATGGATATAGGAGAGTGTAGGAATGTTGTGTCTTTGTCTTTGAGCTTATCGCCTTATGTCGTTGAAACGACAATGAATTTGAAAAATTAAACGGAATTTTACATAAATCTAAATATAAACATATGGCAGTTGAATACACCGATTCGAATTTTCAGGAGAAGGTACTTGCATCCGATAAGCTGACTGTAATTGATTTCTGGGCAGAATGGTGTGGACCTTGTCGCGCAATCGGACCGGTCATTGAAGAACTTTCCAAGGAATATGATGGAAAAATTAATGTGGGTAAAGTAAATGTTGATCACAATCCGCAGTTATCCGTGAATTATGGCATTACATCCATACCGGCAATACTTTTTATAAAGGGTGGTAAGGTTGTCGACAAACTCGTAGGAGCTCAACCAAAGAGTAATTTTGTGAAAAAGATTGAATCACATATTTAAGCTTAAAAGCTTTTAGTTTAAAATTATCTATGAAAAAGCGTTCCTGAAGAGGGACGCTTTTTTATTTAATTGAAGAATAATGATTTTTAGAATAGTTAATATTTCACAAAAATTGATATAGGCGTTAAGCCTTAGGCGTTAAGCTTAAAACTTTTGACTTTAAGCTTAAAGGTTTTAAACTATTTTTGCGGACTTTTAGAAATATGAATAAATTTTCGATACCTGTTATTCTGTTCATTACCTTACTTGTGGCCTGCAGGGACAGTACCGGTTCATCTGAGAATTCCGGATCTATTGCTGAACCTGTACTAAGCGACGAGCCACCTGCTATCTCATATACAATACTTAACGCCACTCCCCATGATAAGAATTCCTATACCGAAGGGTTTTTAATACATGATGGTAAATTATTTGAAAGCTCTGGGGCACCGGAGGAGTTCGAAAATACCCGCTCCATTGTAGGTATTGTAGATCCCGCCACAGGTAATATCGCAGTAAAAGCTGAACTTGACAGGAAAACTTATTTCGGTGAAGGCATTACAATCCTTCATGATAAATTATACCAGTTAACCTGGACAAACAAGAAAGGATTTATTTATGATCTGAAAACATTTAAAAAAATTGGTGAGTTTAGTTTTCCGAGTAAGGAGGGATGGGGCATGACAACAGATGGAAGCAGTCTCATTATGAGTGACGGGACCAGTAATCTGACTTTCCTGGATCCAGTCACTTTCAAAACAAATCGCATCGTTGGCATTACTGACAATAATGGACCTGTTGGTAATATTAATGAACTGGAATATGTAAATGGAAATATCCTGGCCAATATTTATCAGACACCGTATATCATACGAATAAATCCTTCAAACGGCAAAGTGATTGGGAAAGCAGATTTCAGTACCCTGGTAAAAGAAGTGAAATCAAAAAATCCGGGTGTGGATTACATGAACGGGATTGCATATGATTCTGTAAAAAATAAAATATTTATCACCGGGAAATTGTGGCCAAATATTTACGAAGTGAGATTGAATAATTAAAGCCCAAAGCTTAAATCTTAATGACTAAAACTGACTACAAAGGGTAAATAATTTGAGTCTTTAGCCTTTTTTCGCAATATAAATAAGAGAACTGCAACTTTCACTATTGATAATTGCTTTTGCATTTGAAACCACACCCGTCAAAAAACCGTTCAACAATGCAGCGTGACTTCCGGCGTATTTTTCACTCAGGAGACTGATATAATAACTATCCCACCACATTGGTACAATTCTTTTCAGTTGAAATCCCGCATTTTTTAATAAATATCGCATGGACGCCGGAGAGAAATGATATAGATGCCTGGGTACGTCGTAAGCCGCCCAGTTTGCTCTGTATTTCACTGCATCGAAACTTGTATAATTTGGAACAGCAATGAATACCAGTCCTGAAAGTTTTAATAGTTTTCTTATCTGGTCCAGGTAGGGATATAGATCGTGAACATGCTCAAGCACGTGCCACAAACTTATAGCGTCAAAACTTTCGTGCGGTAAGTTTTCGAATTCCTGCGCAGGTAATAAATTTGTTTCATGAAATTCCTGCGCTTTCTCGCGCGCCTTTGTATCCGGTTCAATACCTGTACTTTTCCAATTGTGCAGGTTCATATATTGAACAAAAGCGCCGGTACCAGCTCCTATATCTAGGTGATTACCTGATTTGATTCCAGTGCTTCTTTCAATTAAATGATACTTTGTAGAAAGGGTTCTGTTTCGGACGAAATGATACAGGGAATTTATCAGGCCTTTCCGAGTGTTACTATGAGAAATATAATCCTCCGACTGGTAGTAAGCACTCATATATTCTTCCGAAGGCGCATTCTTTGTAATGCGGAGGCTGCATTGTGTACATTCGAAAATATCAAATATTTCACCGCTGACTGAATGATCTTTTACTTTCAGGGCAAAATAAGTATGGTCACTTTTGCAAACGGGACAAATTAAAGGGGGTTCAGGTACAGCACTCATCAGTATTGGATTGATTCATAAAGCCAGGGCAGAATTCATTTTTTTACCTGGATCAACTGTTGATTGCCGGTGGATCCGACATTCCATCCATGGGATGAAAAATGAAACATAATAATCAGTGCGGCCGCAATACCCCCAAGGAGTGCAACCATCCACCACAGTCTGTTTCCATGAACAGGTTCTTCAGCAAACCATTCATTCATTTCACTGTTGGATCTTTCGCGGTCGCCAACGAGCAGCATATGTTTTGCATTGGCCCGAACTACCTTTTCTGCGGGTACCGGTAGCAAAAATGATGGATTTGATATTGAAGATTCGAAATGAATTTCTCCCATATCGTCCTTTATAAGCATACCCAGTCCTTCCCACGATGCTTCCCGGGAATAATTGAGGCGGTCGCGAAGAGAATATGCAAAATCATTGTACTGGCGCAGGGCTTCATAATCGGAAATATTCTGCTGTGCGGACAAGTAAGCAAAAAGATCTTTATCCGGCGAATCAAAAAATTTATCAAACCTGAAGCGGTAAATGGGTGGCAGGATACTCCTGGTACTTGCATCGATGGTTGCAGGTATGCTTTCCATACAAATAGTGCCAAGTCCGGGTAGAGGTATGCTCTTTTTCAGAAAAAGGTACTTATTCAAAATAGTATACATAAAAAGATATAACCGTGATTATTTTCCAAATGAAAATATTACACCCCCTAAGATATTAAATCCATACACAGTATACTGGTTCCAACGCTGATATTTATCATTGAAAAGATTATTCATCTGTAACCAGAGGTTAAATTGTTTTGTGATCCTGAATTCTAGCCCCGCATTTACATCGAAGCCTCCATTCCCGGTTCCCACGGCCTGATTCAGATAGCGCCAATAGGCACCCTGAAAAGCCCACAGATCCGCTTTTAACCAAAGTTCCTTTACGATCTGCCATCGCATCGTGGTGGTGAATTCCATTGGAAGTAAACCCCAGGCTTTATATTCGCTTGTTGTCTTATAATTGCTGAGCGTCAGGGCGGCTGTAATATTAAAATTCTCACCATCTATATAACTTAATTCACCATGCAATGTAAATGCATCCAGTTTGCTTTCGTATACAACCTGGAAATTCTTCCCATCCAGGCTATCGTTCAGGAAGAGGGGCATATTGTGGGATTCCGAAAATCCTGCTTTGGCGAGATATGAAAAATGCGATGAGAGTGATCCCTTGAAGCCCCCAAAAAATTCTTCTACTCTTGTATTTAATAAAGTTGTTGGCGCCCATAACCAGGGATTTATTCCTGCAAAACGACTGAAACTTCCTTTATCGTAATAGCCGTCCAGTGAAGCGAACAGGGTAAACTGTTTGTTGTCCGTCGTGTATTCAGCTCTGAAATTTGGCAGCAGGTGGAAATTACTCTGATCCCATGAAGGCGTCATTTCAATATGCATTGCAAGATTATCAGAATGATAAACTACTGCAGGTGAAACAAAAAAGAGATTATTGTTAATGGTTGAACCATTCCCGATTGTATAGTTGGTTACATCTGCAGTAAAACCCAGATTAATCGCAAAATTTTCGTTTATTGTTTTTTCAAGTGGCAGGTTAAGTACCATATCCGCTTCTGAGGTTCGGGGCGAATTATTTTCTCCGAAAGCAGTTATTTTGAAGTTGGGATTATAGGTAAGTCCAAACTCGGTTGGTACTGTATTTCTAAGTCCGATCTTCCCATCAAAGGTGAAGAATTGTTGCTGGAGTTGGCTTTTTGCAAATTTCAATGTGTCTGGCTGGAATCCATATAAATAATATCCATCCGCACGAACACCCAGAGATCCGTCCCATTCCAGGTTATTTTTAGCTTTGATGGTACCGCTGATGGAACCTGCCAGCAAACTGTTTTCCTGAAAAGGAAGTTTACCCTTGGAATTATACCCTTCTGCAAAAACATTGAAAAATGAATTTTTGCGATCTCCAAAACTGAGGCCTGCTTCAGCATAGGGCAGGTGTATATTTCCCGCTCCCAGTTTAATATAATTATCATTCCGCCATAATTTGAGACTATCAGCTGGCAGTGCAAGCGGATTTAATCCGGCCGGCTGATAAACCAGTGAAAGAAACTGGACGGGCAGATTATATTTTAAATCCGGACGTGTAGTATCTATAAGAGGTGCCTCTGCATTAAAATTCAGCTTTGCAGTATTTTTTAAAGATGGTTTAAATGTAGAAGTGATAATGATGGTCTTTCTCTTAGCAGTATCCTGGGCCTTCAGCGTTATACTGCCAAAAATTAAAAACATCATCAAACAAATAAATCCCTTCGTCATAATTAATAAATTCAATCGCATCTTAATTATCATTGCCGATTTTACTGTTACCCGCTTCTTCTTTTTTCACTTCTTCAAGACGTTGTTCTGCCTGTACACGGATATCTTCAATTTTAGCATTCTCTACCAGGCTTTGGAAAGTTGCCTTAGCATTGAAATAGTCCTTTTCCTTCAGATAGATATCTCCCAAAAGAAAATAACTTTTTGTCACCCATAATTCATAGGATCCTGATTTATGAATGACTTCAAATGCGGATTTTTCAGCGTCTTTTAGTCGATTCTGATCGAACTGGCAGGCAGCAATCTGATATTGCGCTTCCGCTCCATAAGCAGCCCGGCTCAGAGATGCAACCGATTTAAAATATGGAATGGCCGATTCACATTTTCCATCTGCCTGGAAAGATTTACCCATGATCATGCTGGCTATGATCTTATCATCAGAGCCAATACCTTTTTCATTGAGCAGGTCACGGGCATTATCACTGGCCGCTGTCCACTGTTGCAATTCAAACTGGCTTCGAAGCAGTCCCCGCATGGCTTCCATTTTGTTTTCCTGCGAACTTGCAAAATCTTTTAATTTGGCATAATATATTTCCGCCCTGGCGTAATCCTTCAGATTGAAAAAATTAATGCGTGCCGACTGAAGGATTGATTTTTCAGCAAATTTATTGGGCGCCTTATCAGCAACAGATTCATATCCTCCAACAGCCTTCGACCAGTTTTTCTGATTCGCGTACATTTCACTTTTATAGAAAGCAGCATCCAGTGCATATTTACCATCCGGGAATTTAGTCAGGTAGTCTTCGAATTTTTGTAGGGCTGCCGAAAAATTACCATTATTGAATTGCACTTCAGCTTCCTGGTAAGCAAGCTGGTCCTCCTGATTCGCTGAAATCGAAATCCCCATACCTTTCGCAAAATTGATATATTCACTGGTCCTGCCTTCTTCAACATAAATGGATTTCGCATTATCCAATGCTTCCTGCGCTTCCGCAGAATTTGGATATAATTTAAGCAGATCGTTGTATTTGCTTAACGCTTCTGCATTATTACCCAGATTATAATTGGCAAGACCTGAACGTAAGAGGGCTCTTGGTTTCAACGCATCGTTCCCGGAACTGCTGAGTACATTTTTGAGATAAGGAAGGGATTCGCGGTATTGTTCGTTTGAAAGAAATGTATTCGCAATTTCCATATTGGCGTCCGCCACCAAACCTGAGGAAGGATATTTTCTTATGAGCCCATTCAGCAGGCTGATTTTTTCAGAAGAATTATTTACACCGGCTACCATGGCCTTTTGAAAAGTTGCATAATCCGATGCCTGCCAGGAATATCCCAGCACTTTATCATACATTGGAACAGCAATTTTGAAATCACGGTTCATATAATAACAATCGGCGCTACGGATATATGCATCCTGTTCGAGCGGAGAAGCATCAATACCAGGATTTCTCACTACCTGGATAAAATAAACCAGCGCTTCTTTGTAATTTTCTTTTTTCAGAAAACAATAACCCAAATCATATTTCGCGTTGACCGGGTTGACTTCTCCCCTGCTTACCGGTGTTTTGAGGTATTCAAAAAAATGCGGGACTGCATCATCCAGCCGGTTGGTGCGATAAGCAATTTCTCCCTTCCAGAAATTAATATAGGGAAGCAAGGCTGTATTGTTGGGCTCCCTTGAAGCACGGTCCAGTAATTCTGCTGCATTCGGAAGCATGCCATCGTTGATGAGTTCTGTTGCCCTTCCGTATAAAATACGTGCTTTCAGTTGTCGCGCTGATGCGGAAGGATTATTAACACTGTCCATCAGAGTAAGTGCATCTTTATAATTGCTGGTATTTGCAAGTACATTAAGCAATAATTCCCGGGCTTCCGGGGCATAAGATGAAGTTGGATATTCCTGCAAAAAACTGCGAAATTCCGACAGGGCAATATCCGGATAGCCAAGTTCATAAGAAAGTTTTGCATATTGAAATGATGAAATTTCCTTTTGCACAGGATAACTGCTGTTGGATGCGCAAAACAGAAACGCATTCCGTGCATTTGATTTCTGTCCCGTTTTCAGATACGCGTCCCCAAGGAGATACATGGCATTCTGCGCCAGGGAATCATCCTTGCCTCCCAATTGTTTGAAGCCGTCGATGCTTTTCTTATAGTTTTGTGTCTGGTAGTAGCAGTAAGATAATTCAAACAGGTCCTGCCGGCTCACCGTTTTTGAGCTGTTTACATAAGATTCCAGGTATGGAAGGGCTTTATTGAAATCTTTTTCTTCATAATAACCGTGCCCGACAAGCTGCCTGAGCTCTGCTTCGTAGTATTGATTTCCACTACCAAGTTTTTCTGCTGCATACGATATGGCTTTCTCCTTTTGATTTTGGGCCAGATAAATATTCGCTATATAATATGGAATGATTTTCGCATATTTCGGATCATTTTCAATAATTGAAAAAGCCGAATACGCATCGTTGTATTTCTTTTGATAAAAACAAATATATCCGTAATAATAATTAGCATCTATATAATGAATATCACTCCGAAGCTGGCGAATGGCATCAAAAAGAGGTTTTGCGAGATCGAAATTCTTTTTAATAAAATAAGTATATCCCTTATGAAACTTTAGTGTGGCTATTTCATCATTGCTCAGATTGTCAATACTTGAATTCTCATAAAGTTTCAGTGCTGCTTCATAATTTTTGCGGCGGAAATAAAATTCCGCCAGGTGATACGCCATCATCTGCCCGCGTGCAGCATTATTTTCTCTTTCTATAAAAATTTTAGCGGGATCTGCTGCCGTGCTGTCATCCTGGTTCAGTGAACAGACCAGGGTATAAAAATGAATATTTTCAAAATTGAAGGATTCATAAAGCTGTGGCCTGACAGCCTGGTCCTGTTCGAGTTCCCTGAATAAAGGATAAGCCAGACTGTAATATTGTTTCTGGTAGAATTCCTGCGCCTGTTTAAAAGCAAATTCCGGATCCGTCAGAAAAAAAGTCTGCTGTGATTTTGCACAAAAACACAAAAGAAGTAATAAGGGTAGAATCGCTCGTTTCATCCGGAAATTATTATTCAACTGCCAAGTTTCTGAATTTATTCCCCTAATACCAAACATTGTTCCAAACAGCTTGTGGATAACTGACATGATTAACATTTCTTTAGATCAAGTTAAAATTTCTCAAAACCTTTACATTTGGATGAAATTTATTCGGATGAGAAAATTATTATCGACTTCCTATTCAACAGGAGCTTTCAATTTTGCGATGTTGGTACAAAGGGTTGTTACGGGATTGCTTCTTCTTATCGGCCATGGCCTGCCTAAAATTTCTTATTTCAGTGACCTTTCTGCTGGTTTTTACGACCCTTTACATATTGGGCACCGTGGTTCACTGATCCTGGTAATCCTTGCAGAACTATTTTGTTCAATGCTACTTGTACTTGGACTATTCACCCGTATTGTCGCTTTTATCATAGTTATCAATTTATCCGTTGCGGTCTTTATTTATCATCATAGCCAGCCACTCAAAAATGTGGATCTGGGCGCTATCTATCTGACCAGTATATTTACCATTATGATTGTGGGTCCGGGCCGCATAAGTGTTGATGGAATGATGGGAAAATAGAACAAGTATGGGAGTATGGGAGTATGGGAATATAGGAGTGAAGATTTTTTACTGTCAACTGAAATCTGTCAACTTTATAACCAATGTTTGTAACCGAAACCCATATCCGCGTACGGTATGCAGAAACAGACCAGATGAATGTTGTCTATTATGGTAATTATGCGCAATATTTTGAAGTCGCCCGTGCCGAATCCATACGCAACCTGGGTTTTACTTATAAGGAAATGGAAGAACTGGGTGTGATTATGCCCGTGGTTGAAATGCAGACAAAATTTTTAAGACCGGCGCACTATGATGATTTGCTGAATATCAAAACTTTTTTAAAGGAATTACCTGCTGACCACCGGATTGTTTTTGAACACGAAGTGTATAATCAGCAAAAAAAATTACTTACCCTGGGAAAGGTTATTCTCTATTTTGTAAAAATAGGCAGTTATGAAAAGACCCAAATGCCAGAAGCATTGCGATCTGTCCTGCAAACATTTTTTCCCTGATAAATCTGATGACTCTGAACAATACTGACTCTTGCTGGTAATAAATACATGGCGAATATATCCATCATAACCATTGGAGATGAATTACTGATTGGTCAGGTTATTGACACGAACAGCGCCTGGATGGCGCAGGAACTTAATAAAAGCGGCTTTTGGGTTAACCGGCGTCTGGCAACTGGTGATAACCGAGTCGATATTCTGAAAGCACTTGAGGAAGAATCCACAAATGCAGATATCATTTTGCTTACAGGAGGTCTTGGTCCGACAGCAGATGATATTACAAAACCTTTACTCTGTGAATATTTCAATACTACACTTGTCATTAATGAAGAAGCGCTGAGTAACGTAAAAAATATTTTCATAAATATCCTTCATCGCCCGCTTACTGATCGGAATTTGAAACAGGCAGAAGTTCCCGCGTCCTGCCAGGTTATTCAAAATAAAAGAGGCACAGCACCGGGTATGCTGTTTGAAAAAAAAGAAAAAATATTTGTTTCTATGCCTGGTGTGCCCTACGAAATGAAAGGCATGATGACGGAATCGGTGATTCCATATCTGAAAAACCATTTCGACACGAATTATATTTCCCATCGTACCCTGCTTACAGCCGGTGTTGGTGAATCGACCCTGGCAGATCATATTCAGGATTTTGAAGAATCCCTGCCTCCGGAAATCAAACTGGCCTACCTGCCCAATTATGGTATGGTACGTTTACGTCTGACAGCAAATTCAAATCAGGAAGGAATCCTTGAATTACAACTGAATCATCTATTCTCTGACCTGAAATCAAGGGTAAAGGAATGGTTGGTTACCGATGAAGATATTTCCATCCAGGAGGTTTTATATAAAATGCTGACCGCAAGGAAGCAAACTCTTTCAACTGCCGAAAGTTGCACAGGTGGCTATGTTGCACAGCTCATTACCAGTATACCCGGTTCGAGTGCATATTTCAAGGGGTCTGTCATTGCCTATGACAATAATATCAAGAAAAAAATATTAGGCGTTGATCCGGCCATCTTATCTTCTGCAGGTGCAGTGAGTGAAGAAACGGTTCGGGCTATGGTAAATGGAGTGATAAAGATCATGGGGACTGATTTTGCCATTGCCACTACAGGAATCATGGGACCAGGTGGCGGTTCAAAAGAAAAACCTGTTGGGACCGTATGGATCGCTGCAGGAAACGCCCATGAAATTATTACGCAAAAGCTTTGGTTTCGCTTTGACAGACAAAGAAATACCGAACTGACCGCAGTAAATGTGCTCAACTTGTTGAGAAGATTCATTATATCCTTACCCGCGGAAAAGCGTCCTGCATGACTTAAATAATTAATTAATACTTTTGAAAGAATTTAAAGATCATCTCCATGGCGATTGTCGATCTGTTAATGCCGAAAATGGGTGAGAGCATAATGGAAGCCACTATTCTCAAGTGGAATAAACGACCGGGTGATTTTATTCAGCAGGATGAATCTTTACTTGAAATTGCTACCGATAAAGTTGACAGCGAAGTCCCTTCTACGACAGCAGGAATTGTGAAAGAAATTCTATTCCCTGAAAATGCCGTTATTCCTGTAGGCTCAGTTATTGCAAGAATTGACGCTGAAGTTGCTGTTTCCCCAACACCCAACGGTCAACAGCCAACTGCCAACGAAGTAACCCAGTCGGATACTGGCTATCGTTCACCTTTTGAAGAAGAACCGGTTTTGGGTCAGAGATCATCAATATTTGGGGAACAGGCGTCAACTGACCATCAACCATCAACTATTTTTGGTAACGAAGAGTCAGAAAAGAGAAGTTTCAAACCAACTTCACCCGGTGCGATGGGATCAGGTTTGTCAAGCCGTCAGGAGCCTGATTCGAACGAGAACGGAAACCGCTTTTATTCCCCCCTCGTATTGAATATCGCTAAAAATGAAGGAATACCTCTCGCGGAATTAGAAAAAATTCCTGGTTCGGGCAATGAAGGAAGGGTCACTAAAAAAGATATATTATCGTTCGTAACTAACAGGAAGGGTGAAAATGGATTTCATAGCCACCCGTCTGTTACTGAACCTGCTTATGGATATACAAATGAAAATATTAAGGCTTCAAGTAGAGAAAAAACACCACAAACTGAATCCATAGCTGCAAATATCAGTGGTAATGTAGAAATTCAGGAAATGGACCGGATGCGTAAGCTGATTGCGGAGCATATGGTAAGGAGCAAACAAACCAGCCCGCATGTAACCAGTTTTTCGGAAGCAGATGTTACCAATCTTGTTTCCTGGCGCGAGAAAGAAAAAGCAGAATTTGAAAAAAGAGAAGGAACAAAATTAACGCTTACCCCTTTATTCATTGAGGCTGTTATAAAATGCATCAAAAAATACCCGCTTATCAACAGCTCACTGCAGGGAGATAAAATTATTATCCGCAAGGATATTAATATTGGAATGGCTACGGCCTTGCCCACGGGAAGCCTGATTGTGCCTGTAATTAAAAATGCGGATAACTACAACCGGGTAGGTCTTGCTCGTCAGGTAAATACACTTGCCTCCAATGCGCGTATAAACAAACTTAAACCGGAAGATATTCAGGAAGGAACTTTTACAATTACAAATGTCGGAGTTTTCGGAAGTCTGATGGGTACCCCAATCATCAATCAGCCCCAGGTCGCAATCTTAGCAGTAGGTGCTATCAAGAAACGACCCGTTGTTATTGAAACCGACCAGGGCGACGCGATCGGTATAAGGCACATGATGTATCTCTCTATGAGCTATGATCACCGGATTATTGATGGGAGCCTTGGCGCTACTTTTCTTACTGCTGTTGCAATGGAACTGGAAGCCTTTAAGGGATGACGAAGACCGAAGACCGAAGACCGAAGACCGATGACCGTTGACCGATGACCGTTGACCGTTCTTATTTCACACTCCCATACTCCCATACCCCCATACCCCCATACTCCCATACTCCCATATTTGCTTTAGGGATCATAACAATTAGAGAAAGTTGTCGTTTATAAATAAGAGAAGTTTTGTAAATTCCACCATTTACTAAACCCACCATAATGAAAACACTATCCGAAACCTGGTTTGCCGATGGTTATATCGACTTTGAACTGAAAAAATATACCCTGCTTGCCTACCTTCAGGAAATTAACAGGAATTTCAAGGAAAATAAACTCTATCCGCAACTCGCGGATGTGATTTTTCATTACAATAACCTGGTCGCTTTCCGGGAAAACAAAAAATTCCTGCAGGAACAATTCCCGAAAAAATTATCAGGTCTGCAAATGGAGAAAATCCAGGTGCTCTATGAACAAATGATTCAGGATGATGAACTCATGCGTGAGCTGGAAGATATCATCGAATATTCTGCCACACATATGAAAACGGCAATAACCAATGGTACAGAAATATATGAGTTTGTTGAAGATAAGCTCAATATACATCCTGTTGGAATCATGCCGGTAAATTCCAAGGAAGGCTATTTTTTGTTGTGTGACGGTTCTGCCAATGCCACCCGTGCGTATAGTTATTATCTCAGCTTTTTCGAAAAACACGATGAAAAGTACCGCAGTATGCGAACCGAATATATTGACAGCTGGCAGCGGAGTTTCAGCAATACTTATGAGCAGATTAAATCAGAACTGCTCCATCGCAAACCGGAATTTCCTAATCCTGCCGTATATGCGATTGAAACAATGCTAAAGTTTCCGTTGGATGAAACATTATTGCCGGTAGCAAAAAGAAGCCTTGTGCGTTATATTTCCACCAAGGCTGCCTGAAAAAAATCTGATATTTCCCGGTTTTTAATCACAATTTGAATTTCAGCATTCATCCTGTAATTAAATCAGGGATGTTCATTACAATTCGGAAAGTTTTCCACCTGATATTTTTCTAAGCCGGATCGATTGTAAAATAACAGCAGCGATAATAAGGCAGAACCCATAGTAAAAACCGGGACTGATCGTTTTATCCTCTCTATAAATAATAAATGCCAATGCAATTCCATAAATGGGTTCCAGGTTATAAGAAAGATTTACCGTAAATGCGGAGATTTTCTGCAATGATTTCATAAAAAGGTCATACCCTATTACGGTGCAAACAATCCCCAGTACAAAAAGCCAAAGCCAGTCAGAAATTGTAGGGATTAATCTGCTTTCGGGAATATAATAAAGATAGACCGGCATCAATAAAGTGAGAAAGAAAAAACCACCGCTTAATTGCCAGCGTGTAGTCGTTTCCGGCTCCATCGATTGAATCAATTGACGATTCAGAATAGGAAAAATACTGGCAAGGAATGCAGATATCAGGGAGATGATGATGCCCATTTTATATTGGGGATCAAAATGAAAAACTATGCTGATTCCCGCAATTACAAGCAGTCCCAGCAAAATTTCAATCAAATCAAAATGCTTTCTCAGCATAAGTGGTTCAAGAATAGCGGTGAAAAATCCCATCGATGAAAGGCAAACCAATGCCGTGGAGATATTGGAAATTTTTATGCCTGCATAAAACGTAACCCAATGCAAAGCGAGGAGGATTCCAATGCCGGATGCCTTCAATATTTGTTTTCCTGAAGCTGAAGATTTTTTGCCCTTTAACAAAAAGATTAACCAGAGCACTACACAGGCGATCATTAAACGATACCAGACTAATACAAATTCATTCAGCGTAATCAATCTGCCTAAAACACCGGTAAAACCGGCAAGAAATACAGCAATATGTAATTGGAGAAAGGCCTTTTTCATGGGAGGGCAAAGAAAGTTTATTTTCCTTCCACTACCATATTTTGCGAGAAGTGATTTACAGCGTCGGCAACTGAGGTCTTTTTGACCCTTCTGCGATAACTTCTGAACAGGGCATCCCATCGCAGTTTAAGTACCCCGAGAATTCCTTCCTTGACGATGCCCTTATTCATTTTTGAAATACCCAGTTTGCGATCCTGGAAAATAATGGGCACTTCAATAATTTTAAAGCCAAGTTTCCATGCTGCAAATTTCATTTCAATCTGGAATGCATATCCTGCGAAATGAATTTCATCCAGGTTAATGGTTTCCAATACTTCCTTTTTATAACATACAAAACCAGCCGTTGGGTCTTTCACCGGCATCCAGGTAATCACCCTGGTATAAACAGACGCACCTTTTGAAAGAATAATGCGTTCTTTCGGCCAATTAACATTACCACCTCCTTTTACATAGCGACTTCCAATGGCAATGCCGGCACCCTGAAATTTACATGCATTATATAATCGTTCGAGATCATTTGGGTTATGTGAAAAATCGGCATCCATCTCAAAAATAAACTGATAATCTTTCTCTACTGCCCATTTGAAGCCATGAATATAAGCAGTGCCCAGGCCAAGTTTGCCAGTTCTGACTTCAAGGAAAAGTTCATCTGGAAATTTCTTTTGTAGCCGGCGAACTATCTCCGCAGTTCCATCGGGAGAACTGTCATCAATAATAAGTACATGAAAACCCTGTTTTAAAGAAAAAATGGCTTCGATTATTGTCTCGACATTTTCCTTCTCATTGTAGGTTGGTATGATAGCAATCTTTTCCAGGTTAGCTAACCGTTTTATCTTTTTTTAACATTGTGCGGTTGAAAATCTCTGTCAGTTTTTGTTTGGTGTGCATCGGAAAATCCCCTTTCATCATCCAATCGTAATACTGGGGTTCTGATTTTAATACGTCTGCAACAGGTCTTCCCTTATGCTTACCGAAGTTAAAGATTTCGATTCCATTTTCCATGGAAAATCGACGGGCAAAATCGACCAATTGATCATCTCCGGTAAATTTAACAATGCTCTCGGGATCAGTTCCAAGCTGTGGGTAACGCTCCAGCTGTGCCAGTAATATCTCAAGTGTTGCTTCCGCGTCCGCCTCAGCCCCGTGAGCTCCGTCATGCAATTTGTCGCAGTAAAATTTATAAGCAGCCGAAAGTGTCCTTTGTTCCATCATGTGAAATACGCGCTGTACATCGATCAGTTTTCTTCCCTTCATATCGATTTCAATACCAATGCGTAAAAACTCTTCAACGAGCAGGGGGATATCAAAGCGGTTTGAATTATAACCGGCAAGATCACTATGGTCCAGGAACTGCTTAAGTTCATTGGCCGCCTGTCGGAAAGTCTGGGCATCTTTTACTTTATCATTTGTAATCCCATGAATATCTGATGCCTGTTTAGGTATAGGAATCTCCGGATTGATAAGTTTATGCTTAACACTCCTGGTTCCATCCGGCATGAGTTTTACTATGGCGATTTCAACGATTCGGTCGGTGGCAAGATTAATTCCGGTGGTTTCCAGGTCGATAACCGCCAGTGGTTTGGTTAATTGTAACATGAATCTTTATGGGTTAGGCAATAATTTCTTTGCAAATGTAACAATATCCAACCATCGTGAATGGCTGTAAGATTAGGCAGATATAACATAACCGCGTGCTACCGTCATTCGTCAGTAATCACAAAAAATATCTAAATGGCAGGCTCCTATTGCATTTACGAATATTATTGTTTTATTTTGCTCTATTCTCGTCTAATCCTTCGAATAACACATGTAAGCATAAGGCTCAAGGCGTAAAGCTGAAGATTTTTGAGTCCTATCCGTACCTCCTAGAATTTGTCTGTTTCGCTTTGCTTTAAGCCTTAAGCTTTTAGTCTTAAGCAAAAGATGTCCGTTCCTCTGAAGCACCTGGAAGATCCACCTGATACCAGGCTTTATTATTAATTTAAAATACCCAGGAAAATGAGAAAGTCAGTTTTAATTATTGCAATCATCGCAGTAGCATCATCCATATTTGCATCCTGCGCAAGCTACAGAAGTTCAGGAAAAAGCGGATGTAAGGCTACACAGGGATATGTCGGCTATGGCTCCAGATAAATTCTTTTGTCGAATTCTTGCGTGCAGTTGCCTGGCACTTTAAAAGCCAGAAAAAAATATTGTGATAGTAGGCCTGGTAGTTTGTTATTGAACTCCGGGCTTTTTTATTAAGTTGCCCAGGCCTTGTCTCCTTTTTTATAAGGGATACAACCTTCATATCTGCCAGGTACTGCAATATACCGTAGCGCCTTTGTAGCCCCGGGTTCTGAAGTAAAATAACCCCATATAGTCAGTTCCTTCATCATTCTGAAATAATGTGTCGGATCTGTTGGTTTTTTACTGGTTGCATAATCTTTTTGTTCCTTATCGAGAGCAATAAGCAATTTTTTACGTTCTTCCGGACTTGATTCCAGGAAATATTTTCCGTTCATAGATTTACTGGCATCATTTAGTTTGGCCATTCCTGCTATAAATATGTCCTGATCTGTTTTATTGTAACAGTCCCTTACAATGGTATGCATGAACTCTCCGATTTTTGCATCTTTGGCGCCAGGCGTATCCGTTGCAGGGATTATGGTTTCGCCAACTTCATCGAGGAATGATGTGTCCTCCGGAGAAAAATCAAGTCCCAGCGTCCCGATTTTTTTATTTTCATTAGTACATCCGGATAAAAACATTTCAGCTCCAATAATCGTTCCACCGAGCAGCAGTGCTACTGACGAAAGTGCTTCTCTTCTGTTCATCTTTTTAGATTTAGAATTTCAAAAAAGCCTAAAGCCTAAAGCTTAAAGCCTAAAACTAGTGAATAATTTACTTCCCACACACGCTCGCTCTCACGCTCTCACACTTTAATTAAATATTTCCTTTCTTCAACTCACTCACTGCGTGATCCGCAGCACGTGCAGTAAATGCCATATAACTAAGTGAAGGATTCACGCAGGATGCTGAAACCATGAATGATCCATCAGTTACAAATACATTCGGCGCATCCCAAACCTGATTCCATTTATTCAGGACAGATGTTTTAGGATCTTTGCCCATTCTCGCAGAACCCATTTCATGTATGCCCCGCCCCAATGTGCCATTTCCTTCATAACCCTTAACATTTTTAACTCCGGCTGAAGTCAACATTTCAATAGCATCGTTCTTCATATCCAGACGCATCTTCTTTTCGTTATCCTTATATTCTATATCCATAGCCAGGATATTAAGACCCCATTTATCCTTTCTTGTTTTGTCAAGTGTTACTTTATTTTCATGATATGGCAGGGTTTCTCCGAATCCACCGATATGAAGACTCCAGGGTCCCGGTTCGGATAAGGCTTCTTTTAAATCGATCCCCAAAGAGATTTCTTCCGGACTACGCATATATCCTGCGCGCCCACCGCCTCCCTGGTATCCGAATCCACGTACGTAATCCCGTTTGTCCTGACCTACATTTCGGAATTGGGGAATATAGATTCCATTAGCTCTTCTTCCATAATAATATTTATCCTCAAACCCTTCAACCGTACCCCCCGCACCCACACCCAGGTGATGATCCATAACATTATGACCAAGCTCTCCACTGCTGCTTCCAAGTCCATCAGGCCAGATATCCGTCGCTGAATTCATGAGGACCCAGGCACTGTTAAACGTGGATGCATTCAGGAATATGATCTTTGCATTATAAGTATATGTCTTATTGGTTTCTGCGTCCAGAACTTCCACGCCTATTGCTCTTTTTTTATCCTTATCGTAAAGAATTTTTGTAACAATGGCCCAGGGACGAACTGTAAGATTGCCCGTTTTCATTGCCGCTGGAAGAGTGGAAGACTGGGTACTGAAATATGCACCAAAAGGACAACCAAGCCAACATTTATTTCTGAACTGACAATTGGTTCTCCCTTCAAGAGGCTCGGTTATATTCGCCGTTCTGCCAATGATTACATGGCGGGAACCTTTGAACAAATCTTTCATCCGGGTAGAAAAATCTTTTTCCACACAGGTCATATCCATAGGGGGCATAAACTGTCCGTCGGGTAAAATGTCCAATCCGTCTCTGTTACCACTTATGCCGGCAAATTTTTCTGCATAATCGTACCAGGGTGCAATCTCTTTATAACGAACCGGCCAGTCAACTCCATGGCCGTCGCGGGCATTGGCTTCAAAATCATGATCACTCCAACGATAACTCTGCCGGCCCCACATGAGCGAGCGGCCGCCCACATGATATCCACGGAACCAGTCGAAAGGTTTAATTTCTGTGTAGGGACTATCCTGATCATTTGCCCAATAATCAAGGTTAGTTTCATTCAATGGATAGTCTCTTTTTAATACCGGATATTCCTTGATCATTTCCTGCGTTCGCCTTCCGCGATGGGGATAATCCCAGGCTTCTTTATTCGCGTTTACATAACCTTTTACATGTTCAATATTTCTTCCCCTTTCCAGCATGATCGTTTTCAGGCCTTTTTCACAGAGTTCCTTTGCGGCCCATCCCCCACTGATTCCTGACCCGATTACGATTGCATCATACACATTGTCTGCCATGATAATTTGCTGTTTAGATTTTTATTTTTATACATCACAAATAATAACTGCTTTATGCAAAGAAGCGATTTTATCTTTTTCTGCAGGGATGAATTCCTGCGCAACATATCCTTTGAAACCTGTTGCCACAATGGCCTTCATAATAGCGGGATAATAAAGTTCCTGGCTTTCATCTATTTCGTGTCTTCCGGGAACACCCCCTGTATGGTAATGTCCCAGATATTGGTTGTTATCCTGAATGGTACGGATTACATCTCCTTCATCTATCTGCATATGATAGATATCATATAATAATTTGAAATTCGGGCTATTCAGTCTTTTACATAAAGCCACTCCCCAGGCGGTTCGATCGCACATATAATCTTTGTGATTCACCTTACTGTTCAGCAATTCCATTTGAATGGTAACCCCGTTTTTTTCTGCCAGGGGCAATATTTGCTGAAGACCCTTCACGCAATTGTTTAAACCGGTTTCATCGTCCATTCCCCTGCGGCTTCCGCTGAAACAGATGACGTCCTTATAACCAGCAGCAACCATTAGCGGGATTACTTCTTTATACTGGGAAATTAGTTTATCGTGGTACCTGGTATCAGCAAATCCATCTGTTAAACTCACATCTCCTGCTACATAGCACATTGAACTGTAAAGTCCGTATTTCTGCAGCATTGGCCAGTCTTTTGGAGCAACAAGATCGATCGCAGGTAATCCTATTTCTTTAACATTCTGACAAAATGTCTCCAATGGAATGGAATCATAACACCAGCGGCAGACGGAGTGATTTATATTCCCTTTGAGTTCCAATGAATCTTTTGATTTTGCTTTAGGTTTATAGGATGAAAGCAACTGACTTCCTGCTGCCAGTACTGCTGAACCGGCAATCATATTTTTAATAAGTTTTCGCCTTGAAGAGGGAGGATTCATGTGCCGAATAAAATTTGAAAGTACGAAATGAATAAAGACGATTATAAATTTAGTGACCAACGGAAGCGGCGGCCAGGATCTCCGGTCTTTTACGTCCTCGCATATATAAATTCAACCCGATAAATGCGACGATCAGAGCAAGGGGGATCATCAATGTAAAATTAAGGATAGCTGGTCCGGCAGCTTTATTTGCTTCAAATAATGCATTAGCCATATCTGAACCGGCAGGTGCTTTATTATACAATGCAAGGTCAGCTCCCGCAGGTAATTTAGCAGCAACCAATGCATCATAATGTTTACCCATAATAATGGTATAAAGGGCAACAGAAAGCATACCCACTCCGCCCATAAGGTTCATGCCTACTGCTCCTGTCCTTGGCAGGTTTTCCGAAACAAAACCAAGCATTGTGGGCCAGAAATAACATACACCCATACCAAAAACAAGTGCCCCTGCAAAAATCATATTCCCTGTAGAATGACCAAGCAGATATATTCCAATCGAAGCCAGTATTGCTGACATTAAAAGTACGCCCTGTGGTGAGATACGCTTGACGATGGGACCGGCGAAGGCTCTGCCAACTACCATCACACCTGTATCAAGCGTTAAAATCAATATGGCATTGTCGGTTACATTTTTGAGTAAAACATCAATCCATTGCGCTGTAAATAATTCTGTAATAGCTGTTCCAAACATGCAGATGATCATGAATAAAAACAATCCTGATAAAAGAGCTAAATACATCTGCTTATTGGAAACTCCGGCTGCAACCCTTTCGGTAACCGGAAATTTCAATTTGAAGAATAAATAACCGTAAATAAGTGTCGGGATCAACATAGTTGCCACTTCTATCTGCCAGCTGACACCTAGTTTATTTAACCCAAATACAATCAGTGTTCCAATAAAAATGCCACCGGGGAACCACAGATGAAAATGATTCAGTTTAGTTGTTTTATTATTCGGAAAGAGGGAAGCCACCAATGGATTACAGGCTGCTTCAACAGTGCCGTTGGCGATGCCAATCAATAAAGTGGAAAGAAATAAGCTCCAATATCCAGTAGCGGTTATTGTCAGTATAATACCAGCAAGGTGAAAAATAAATGCCATTTCCAAAAGTCTTTTCATTCCGACAATATCAACGATAATTCCGCCAATCACAACCGCCAGTGGAAATCCCCAGAACGCCGTGGCAGCAATAGTTCCCAGTTCAGAAGCATTCAGATTAAAATCGGTGCCCAGTTTCCCGAGGATTCCTGCCCGGATGCCAAAAGAAAGTGAAGTAACGAGCAGCGCAAGGCAGCTGGCAGTAAAAAGTTGTTGACGCGGAATTTCGTTGGAGGGCATAGCAATCGTTTTAATTTAGAATCGTCAGAAATACATTTCTGAATACAGACCAGTAAATGTAATTTTTATTTCAGTAAATAAAAAAAAAGCAAACAAATGGCTTTCCTTCACAAATTTGTACTTTAGAAGGTCAAAACATGGAACGCGCAACGCTTAACACCTGAAAGATTTTATTTTCTACTTTTAAATTTTTACTTTTTAATTTATAAATTATGAATCGAAAACTACGAATGGGCATGGTCGGAGGTGGTAAGGATGCTTTTATAGGAGCTATTCACCGTTATGCAGCGTTGATGGACGGATTGATTGAAGTCTCCTGCGGCGCTCTGAGCATTAATCCGGAAATAGCGAAAGCATCAGGAGAAATGTTATTCCTGCCACCGGAACGCACCTATTTGAATTATGAAGAAATGATGGAGAAGGAATCTAAAGTTCCTTCTGATAAAAGAATTGATTTCGTAACCATTGTAACTCCCAATTTTGCCCATTTTGCACCGGCTATGCTTGCACTGGATAAAGGCTTTCATGTAGTGATCGAAAAACCCATTGCTTTTACCATTGATGAAGCGAGACAATTAAAAAAGAAAGTAGAAGAAACAGGACTCATTCTTTGTTTGACTCATACTTACTCGGGTTACCCGATGGTGAAACAGGCACGCCAGATGATAAAAAATAATGCCCTGGGTAAAATCCGGAAAGTCTGGGTCGAATATCCTCAGGGCTGGCTAAGTAAACTCACGGAACGTGAAGGCAACGCCCAAGCTGCCTGGAGAACCGATCCGAAGAAATCGGGCAAAAGCGGCTGCATGGGTGATATCGGCACGCATGCTGCACATCTTGCGGAATATATTACCGGACTGAAGATCACTAAACTTTGTGCTGATCTGAATATTTTTGTAGAAGGGCGCCTGCTGGATGATGACGGAAATGTATTATTGAAATTTGACAATGGAGCTGCCGGTGTTTTGATGGCTTCGCAGGTAGCAGCCGGCGAAGAGAATGCTTTGAAAATCCGGGTGTATGGTGAAAAAGGCGGACTTGAATGGCGGCAACAGGAACCCAATTCACTTATACTCAGATGGCTGGATCAACCAATGCAAATTCTTCGTGCAGGTGTAGGATATAAAGAACCACTTTCTTCTTTCGCAACACATAATTTCCGCACACCAGGCGGTCATCCGGAAGGATATCTCGAAGCATTCGGAAATATTTACCACAATTTTGCACAAACATTATCTGCACGCATCGATGGAAAACAGGCTTCACCAGAAAGCCTCGATTTCCCCGGTGTGGAAGATGGCATCAGGGGAATGGCTTTTATTGATAATGTGGTTGCTTCATCTAAATCCTCTGAGAAGTGGACGAATCATACTGTGGAAGTGTGAGAGTGTGAGAATTAAAACATCCAGCCACCAACAGTCAAAAAAATATTTTAATGAAAACAATCAAGGGACCGGGTATATTTCTAGCACAATTTCTCGGAGATAAAGCGCCATTTAATAAACTCGAATCCATCTGCAAATGGGCTAAATCTCTTGGTTATATTGGCG
>JABDDT010000016.1 GCA_013287475.1 Bacteroidota bacterium | reverse complement strand
ACCATAAAAGATTTACCAGATTTTAGTACCAGAAGAATTGTTGGAATTGATTTAACCGGATCGGAAAAGAGGGCTTCAGGATGGGCCATTTTAGAAAATAATACTGCATTAACAAAGCGAATACTCTTAGATGATGAATTGATCAAAGAGACAATTAAATACAATCCAACAGTAATTTCAATAGATTCTCCTTTGTCAATTCCTTTTGGAAGAAAGTCCGTTTTCGACGATGATCCGGGTAGATCTACTTACGGTATAACACGAGAATGCGAAAGAATTATGGCAAAGCGGGGTGTTAAGTCATATCCCTGCCTGATACAAAGTATGCAAAGACTGACGGAACGCGGTATATTATTAGCACAAAGGTTTCGTAAATTAGGTTATGCTGTAATTGAAAGTTATCCAGGTGCGGCCCAGGACATTCTGGGGATACCTAGAAAAGGTAAAAGCATTGAGTATTTGGTCAAAGGATTATTGGCATTTGGTATTAAAGGATTTTATGATCAACCTGAGATAAGCCATGACGAGATAGATGCGATAACTTCTGCTTTGGTAGGATATTTTTATTTAGCGGATCAATATGAAGCGCTAGGTAATGAAAATGAAAACTATTTAATTATACCTGAATTAAAAAAAAATGAAATTGCTGGATATTCAGAACCAGTCGCGATTGGACTCAGTGGATTTCTTGCTTCCGGGAAAACTACGAGTGGCGAATTTTTACAGAAATATGGGTTTGCTTACGGACGCTTTAGTATTGTGATTGCAAATCTAATTTCTGGGGAAGGCAAAGAAGTCAATAGGTTTACATTACAAGAAATGGGAGAATATATGAATAAGCATATGGGTCAAAGATGGCTTGGTAACGAGCTTCTAAAGTTGTTGCCACCTAAAGGGAATGTCGTTATTGATGGTTTGAGGTTTCTGGAAGATCATTCGTTTTTTAAGGAAAAGTATAAGACGAATTTCTATCACATACATCTGGTTGCAGATGAAGACAAAAGAAGAGAGAGATATGAAAAAAAGGAAACAAACAATACTTCTTTCGATGAAGCGAATAAGCACGTCGTTGAAAGTGAGGTGATGGAATTGCAGAAATTTGCAGACTTAACATTATCTAATAATACAAGTATTGACGATCTTGAAAATAAACTAAAAAAAATCATTAATCAACTATGCCCATCTCAATTGTCATCGGAGGCCAATATGGTTCAGAAGGTAAAGGGAAAGTAACACACTATTTTGCAAAAAAATACAAAGCCGCCGCAGTAATTAGAGTAGGCGGTCCAAATTCCGGGCATACTGTAATCAACGATAAGGGGGAGGCGCTGATCTTTAAACACTTGCCAACTTCTTGCATCGTTGGCGGCATAAAGTCTGTGCTTCCATCTGGTCACTATATTAACCTGGAGATTCTTGAACATGAAATAGAAGTGTCAGGTATAAATGATTCAGATCTTATAATTGATCCCTATGCGGTTATTATTTCAAAGGACGATATCGATAAAGAAGCCAATAGTGGTCTGATAGAAAAAATTGGTTCGACAGGTTGCGGATTGGGATCAGCAATCTCCAAAAGAATTAACCGCAATGCCAAAACCATTTTTGCAAAAGATATTGGCGGGTTAAAAAAGTATGTTTCGGATTCGAATTTGTATTTAAGGAATTTACTGAATCAAAATGAAAGGGTAATAATTGAAGGTACTCAAGGATTTGGACTTTCATTACTGCACTCAAACTTGTATCCTTATTCAACAAGTAGAGACACAACCGCGGCAGGATTTCTTTCGGAGTCTGGTCTAAGTCCAATGGATGTAGATGACGTAATAATGGTGATCCGAGCATTTCCAATCCGAGTAGCTGGGAATTCCGGTCCTTTAAAAAATGAAACGACTTGGGAAGATATTTCTGCTCGGTCAGGCTCTGAAGTTTTGTTCAATGAATTTACTTCGGTTTCCAAAAAATTAAGAAGGGTTGCAAATTTTGATGAAGAAATAGTAAAAAGGGCGATTCAGTACAATAAGCCAACCAAAATAGTCTTAAATCATGTTGACTATATTGACATTCATTCACAGTGTAGTAGAACCTTAAATGCAAAAGTTAAAAGTTTTCTATCGGAAGTCGAAATTAAGATTAAAATGTCGATTGATTATATTGGGAATAGTAGAGAGGACATTCTTGAAAAAATGGTTTTTGAGAAGGGAATTGAAAAATTTTTACAAGTTGCAAATTAAAATTATGGCTGATGTAAGACCCATAGAATTGAAAGATGAAGAAGCTGATTTGCTATATAATAAAACTAAAAATAGAGATCCTTTTGATACTCAGATCCCACCAGCATTATTGAATTCTTCGGATATTGTTAAGTATGTTGAAAGTACTGGAATGCTAAATCCATTCTATATAGGAGAGGAGTTTTTAAAGCCTGCTTCTTATTCTTTGAGAGTTAACGGGACATATATCTATTGGAATTCTAAGGAAGAAATGATTCAGGGTGAATTGGCAAAAGCTGGTGATTATATTGTACTCAAAAGAAATACGGTTGCATTCGTTACATTAGAATCTAAGATCAGACTTCCGCATTATATTGCTGCAAGATTTAATCTTCAAATTAAACATGTTCATAGAGGAATCCTTTTAGGAACTGGTCCTCTTGTAGATCCTGGATTTAAGGGTAATTTATTTATTCCCTTGCATAACCTTACAAACAATGATTATAAAATAGAATATTTAGATCCTTTAATTTGGATGGAATTTACCAAAATAAGTAATTCAAGTGATTACGTAAACAATATGGGAGAAAAAAGGAAAGAAAACTTTTTCCCATTCAAAAATTCTAGTGTTAGTCTGTCACCAGGCCAATATCTAAACAAAGCTGCTCCACATTCTCCGATTATAAATTCAGTTTCTTTACTAGTGGAAAGGGCTTCCGAATTACAAAAAAAGGCTGAAGATGTAATCGGTAGAATTAATCTAACCGCATTAATGTCAATTATAACTCTTTGCATCGGATTAGGAACTTTTATGTATAACACTCTAAATATTCGGAAGGAAACAATGGACTATGTTTTGAAAAATGTTGAGAAACAACAGGCACTGGAAAACCGACTTGACTCATTGGTGAAAAACCTAAATAGCAAAGATCAAGTTATAATGAGTATACAGCCTAAATCAAAAGAGAAGAAATGAGGATTGAGATTACTGGATCAATCGGATCAGGGAAAACATCCTTAGCCAAACTTCTATTAGAGAATGGGTACAATCTTGTTTTTGAGGAATTCAGGAATAATCCATTTTGGAAGGCTTTTTATGCAAATCCACTAAAGTACAATTTCGAAACTGAAATCACATTTTTACTTCAACATTATCATGAGTTAAAAAGAAAGTTGGAGGAAAATAATGACGTTGTATGTGATTTTTCATTTACTCAAGATTTGGGTTATGCGGTTATGGGATTAAATGACGAACAGTTAAAGATCTTTCGTTCCCTTTATAGCTATATCATTAACGAGCTGGGTGAACCGACCTTAATTATATATCTAAAATGTTCCCCTAAAACCCTGTTACATAGGATACATTCGAGGGGAAGAAGCGAAGAATCTCTAATTGATGTTTCATTCTTGTCTTCTCTGTCAAACTGTATAAAACAGGAAATTGAGATAAAATTGAATGATGTTATTAGCACATCATTTTTAGAGATCGATACGGAAGTATTTAATTTAGTTAACAGTCCTTCCGATCAGTCGGAAATTTTGAGGAAGATTTCTGGTATTTACACTTAATTTTTGGCCTTTCAAAGGCTGGTAGTGATTGTCGATATACATTCGGACATTTCTCTTTTAAAAGATCCGATAAATATACAAAATTGGTCTCCTGGTCAGTTATCATTTGCCGAGTCTTTGGTTCCAAACTATCCCGATAGCCTTTCCAATGATTTTAAATTCTTCTTCGGAGAATGTATCAGTCTTAGCGTTATTGCACCAATAGCAGGAATAAGTCAGGTTTTCTATTTTGCTATATTTTTCATCAGCAATTTTTCTATCTATTTCCAGGGTTCTCCCTCTCGTGATTCTTTTATTGTTGATGCCTATTTTGTGTAACTCATTAAGATCTTCTTCAGTAATTCCACAGTAATGACATTTCTTTTCTGCTGTTAAATACCAATTGTAGAAGTCCCAGAAATTGCCACCTATTTCTTTTAATTTCCACTTGTCCCTGACTTTAGTAATAGGCCGCCATATATGCTCAAGGCTAATGTTCAGTTGACTTATTGTTTTATTATCAACATTCAGTAGTTCAGCAGCTTTCTGATAAGTATTCAATTGAATATAAACAGTGTTAAAAAAATCCTGTTGCTGTTTGCTGAGGTCTTTTAATGTTCTGTCCATAGTTTTATTTATTTAGACTGATTCGAAAATAAAGGTATGGTTGAACAATGAGATTGAACTGTTTGAATTCAAATTTCGTGAGCTGGTAAATATTAAATTTTAAATTACAATTGTGGCAAGTATAAAATTATATTATTAGTTTTAATTCAAATTAAATTTTATTCTTAATTGTAGCAGCTATCAGTTTCAGACGGATAATAAAAAAGAAATGATTTACAAAGCAATTAAGTTTTTTTCTTTTGACCAATATTCCTAACATATGCCATTATTAGATTGTCAAAAATTTTAGGATACGAAGTATTAAAAGTTCCACTTAATCCGATCTGCTTTTCTACCTTAATGTGATTAATAAAATTGTGAGTTTTTTCTAAAATATAAGTGAAGCATGTTTCCTCTTCAGAGAATTTAATACCTGGAGGTTGTTTTATGCCTTCTTTGGCGTTTAAAAAACTTGTTGGCTCACACGAAAAGAATCTTATAGTGTATTGCCTGTCTATAGGGGGGACTATATTCGGTAAAATATGGGCAAGAGTTTTTGAATTTCCAACAATACGTGAATTGGATTCAGAGGTTTTAAGTGCAAAACAAATGCTACGCAATTTTTCAATAACTTCAGGCAAATTAGAGTTACTAACCTCCTCCATTTTTAAGGTTTTAAGGTCACTCAATATGTTTTTGTGAGTTAATATTGAATTTTCGAATTTATTGAAATCAACCATCTTTGTTTTGGTATCCCCCATTCTATGCATTCCCCAAGAAGCAAGTGTTGCATAAATCATTTCTATGTGAGTCTTGCCAAGAAAACTCCTTTCAATTTCATCTAATGCCCGTTGATGAAAATATAAACTTGGTCCACCGAAATTGTTTCCAATTCCTTTTGCAATATCGAGATAGGTTGAATAATCACTTTTAAGGGCTAGGTAATTTGTTTCGGTTAATTTCATTTGTAATCGGCTAGTCTTAAAGATAACTTATGATGTTAACAGCTTGCTGTTTCACTAAATCTATATCTATTAATGAGTATTAAATCACGTTCACCTAATTTAAAGTAGTTTGGGGGAAATCGAACCTAGTAATAGGTAATCAAAAGTATTCATACAAAAAGACCCAGTTTTCGCTGAGTCTTCGTGGTGTGTGGCGGGATTGAACCGCCGACACAAGGATTTTCAGTCTTTTGCTCTCTAAAGTACCGGCCTAGATTTACCCGTCTGATTCTTTTATAAGTTATTCTTCTTTAACTCACTCACGGCATGGTCGGCAGCTCTTGCGGTAAAAGCCATATAAGTAAGGGATGGATTCTGACAGGCGGCAGATACCATAAAAGATCCGTCGGTTACAAAAACATTCGGCGCATCCCAGACCTGGTTCCATTTATTCAGCACACTCGTTTTGGGATCCTTGCCCATACGCGCTGTGCCCATTTCATGGATGCCACGACCCAGGTATGGATTTTCATCAGACGACTGAATATTTTTTACTCCCAATGCCTCCAACATTTCAATAGCATCATGGAGCATATCTTTACGCATTTTCTTTTCATTCTCTTTTATTTCCGCATCGAAGGCCAGCACATTGAGTCCCCATTTATCTTTTTTCGTTTTATCCAGCGTCACTTTATTTTCATGGTAGGGAAGTGTTTCGCCGAAGCCACCCATTCCAAAAGTCCATGGTCCTGGTTCGCTGAGTTTATCTTTTAAATCCGTACCAATCGAATATTCCGATCCGGCATTTTGATCCCAGCCTACGCGACCGCCTCCACCCTGGTAACCAAAACCACGCAGATAATCGCGTTTGTCGCCAAAGAAATTCCGGTAGCGTGGAATATAAATTCCATTAGCTCTGCGGCCAAAATAATATTTATCCTCATACCCCTCAACGATACCTCCTGCAGAAACGTCCAGGTGATGGTCCATCACATTGTGACCCAACTCTCCGCTGCTGCTGCCCAGCCCGTCGGGCCAGATATCCGTTGCAGAGTTCATCAATATCCAGGTACTATTGAAAGTGGATGCATTCAGGAATATGATTTTTGCATAGTACGTATACGTTTGATTGGTTTGCCCGTCCAGCACTTCCACACCGGTAGCCCTTTTCTTATCCTTATCATATAAAATTTTGGTAACAATGCTCCAGGGGCGAAGGGTAAGGTTCCCCGTTTTCATCGCAGCAGGAAGCGTGACTGATTGTGTGCTGAAATAGCCGCCGAACGGACATCCATACCAGCATTTATCGCGATACATACATTGCCTTCCATCCAGGGGTACCGTGGCATGACCAACGCGGCCGATGATCATTTTTCTCGACTGTTTATAATGATCTTTGAATCGGGCTGACAGATCTTTCTCCACGCAGTTCATTTCCATAGCTGGAAGAAAGTGACTGTCGGGCAATTCCTTTAAATTCTCCACGGAACCACTTACGCCGGCAGTTTTTTCAACATAGGTATACCAGGATTCAATATCCTTATATCGTACCGGCCAGTCGATGGCGATACCATCCTTTGCATTTTCTTCAAAATACAAATCACTCCAGCGATATGTTTGTCTGCCCCATAGTAAGGAACGGCCACCCACATGATAACCACGGAACCAGTCAAACCGTTTTACTTCCGTGTAAGGGGAATCCTGATCGTTCGCCCACCAGGAAAGATTTCTCTCATTCAGCGGGTAATCTCTTTTCAGTACTGGATAATTTTTTATCATTTGCTGGGTACGACTACCCCGGTGCGGATGATCCCAGTCTTCCTTCGATGCTTCGGTGTAATCTTTAATGTGGACGATGTCCATGCCGCGTTCCAGCATGATGGTTTTCAAACCTTTTTCAGTCAGCTCTTTAGCAGCCCATCCACCACTGATGCCCGATCCCACCACAATCGCGTCGTAAATATTATTTGCCATATGACCTCCTCATCCCTGAAACAGGATTTTTAATTATTTTTTCCCATGGTTAAGGTAGTGAAAAAACCGGCTGTGCAGCAGTATATTCTTTTTAGATCCGATAGTCATATTTCAAATAAATGATGTAGGTTTAAAGGAATTAAAGTCTGCTCAAGGTTTAAATAAAATTCCCGCCTGAATTAATAAAATAAATTATTTTATGAAAAAGAGACATTTAACAAGTTATCTGGTTGTCGCCATCTTATCGATTCTTTTCTCCTTACCGGCTGTTGGTCAGAAGGTGCTCGCTTCTATAGTTAAGAACGGGGAGATTCGCATCGGCACCACCGGAACTCAGCCTCCGTACTCCATGAAATCAAAAACCGGAGAGCTGGTGGGATATGAAATTGACCTTGCGAAAGCACTGTCAACAAATATGGGCGTAAAATTGAAACTGGTTGAAATGCCTTTTTCCGGATTGATGGATGCTCTTAAATCAGGTAAAATTGATGCCATCATGTCTGGTATGACCATAACACCGGAACGAAATCTGAATGCGCTTTTTGCAGGTCCGTATGTCATTTCGGGAAAATCAATTTTAACCAAATCAGCTAAGGTTGCTGCGTTCAATGGAGACACCAGTGCCGGTGGAAAAAAATATAAGATCGTATGCCTGAAAGGATCAACCAGTGAGGAATTTGTAAAGACCGTCATGTCAAAACACGAACTCATTGCTGTCAATAATTACAACGACGGCGTAAATATGGTCATCAATGATCAGGCTGATGCCATGGTCGCTGATAAACCCATCTGTGTTCTTTCCGTTTTGAGGTATCCGGGCAAAGATCTTGTGACAGGAGAACAACCATTAACCATTGAACCCATCGGTATCGCATTACCGTCCGGTGATCCGCAATTTCTAAACCTGGTAACGAACTATCTTTCAACTTTACAAATATCCGGTAACCTGGCAGCGCTTGAGCAAAAATGGTTCAAGGATGGTTCGTGGATGTTGAGTGTAGAATAACTTTTCTCCGACATGTCCTTTTCCGCCACGGCGGATACCGCACCGTACCTGCAATTACTTATTGATATTTTCAATAATGCCTATGGCTTCCCAGTTTACCCAACCTTTTTCCGGGAAATTGGCTGCCCATTCCAATGGCGTTACATTTCTTGCCATACACCAACCTGGCTCTTCGCACCAATCAAGATACTTTCTGAGATTTACTCTGATATTAAAATCCGCGCCAAGATCCAAAAGACGTTGAACCATATAAGCATCCCGCTGCCTGCCGTTTGCATATGCATCACTCACGATGGCGTTAAATAATGGAGTATGTCCGCCAAATCCTTCTTTGTCTATAATCGCAGCAGCATTTACATCTGCTCCTTGATCCAATAACCAATCGAAGATTTCCTGTTCGTCAAAATCAATGGATAAGTGGAGCAGGGTGGTTCCATCAATTGGTGTACCGTGCAGGCCTGATCTAAAATCATCCGCACAACCCAGCTCAGGAGGATAAATTTCACGATAACTGAACCGCCGGTCAATTAATGCAGGATCGTTTTGCAGATGTATTTTGAGCCGGTTAAGATCTCCACAATGAAAGGCCATCATGGATGTGTCTGTCCAGTGATATTGTCTTTTTTTAAATCGTTGTAAGATTGCGTGTTTGCCTGCAGGATTGCGACAGTAAGTTTCCAGTACCATTGCCAGTGGAGCTAATGAATCATTTTTATCATTTGCCAATGAAACACCGGAATCATCCAAAAATGCGAAGCCATGTTCATTCAGTGTTTCACAAG
This sequence comes from Bacteroidota bacterium, assembly GCA_013287475.1. Classification (GTDB taxonomy): domain Bacteria; phylum Bacteroidota; class Bacteroidia; order Chitinophagales; family Chitinophagaceae; genus Puia. The sequence goes on along the minus strand of JABDDT010000016.1, from coordinate 40,390 downwards.
ATCCCATAATGATCCCTGGTGTGAATGCGGCGCCGTGTTCGTGTAGCCATTCTGCTGTTTTAATTTCACCGTGCAGCAGCGCACGATCGAAAGCATGTTGAAAATCTTTTGCCCCTAACGCGGCAATCGTTTTAACCATATCGAGCAGCCCCATGTTAGCGGCATGGCTCATCGGCGGTCCCCAATTGCCACTCCTGACAGGTACGTGCAATAAGTTGGGATAAGCCAGGAGTAATCGCGTGACTGCTGCGGAATCATTGGAACGAATCGCTTTATCTATCAATTGAGTTATGGTGTTCTCGGTTATGCGCTGCTTGAGTTGTGTCCAGGTTGAGAATCCGTATTCCCTTGCGATGACCAATTGTGTATCGCTCAACTTTAAAAGGGTAGAAATGTCGTCAACTCCGGATTTATGAAATCTGGAATGCTGACGCCTTACACGATCAAGGGCATCAACTGATTTTGCTTTGCACTCTTGCAGCAATTCACGTGCCTGTCGTTTAGGAACATCGAGATGAGGCTGTGCGGGTAAGTCGCGGGATACTGTAGACATAACTTTCCTTCTTTTATATGCCAGTCCGCTAAAGGCAAGAAGTTAAGTTAATAAAGTATGTGTTCGTAAACTACACCGGTGGGCTATGCCCATTTCCGCGGACTGGATGCTTCCGGAAAGCGGTGTAAAAATAGTAAATATTGAGATGCAATGGAGAAATGAGCCCTTACAAAATTGTATGACAAGATACACAAGGATTTTCAGTCCTTTTCCGCCACGGCGGATACCGCACCGGATGTTCATAAAATAAAAAAGCGTCTGACTTTATCAGAGGCCCTATCGTTAACATTAAGCTTAAAAAAAGGGAATTGCACTTAATCTATTAAAACTAAGAAAGAACTGAATAAGACAACGATATATGTGTTGGGACAAGTGGGAATATTAAATATAATTTTGATAAATAGTTCTAAACCCATTCAGTATTCTGTATACCAACCAAGCCTCTTCATCAGGGTAATAAGAAAAATGCAATCGGTTAAAAATTTTAGATTGCTCTTTGTGCGGAAAAGGGAATTCTGAATGTATTATAATTTCTGGTTTTTCCCATTGCTGGGATATCACTGCTATGGGGTTTTCGAATGCAACGCTCCATGTTGCTTTGTCGCCTGACATTTTGGGCAAATAATTAATTCTTAGGATTTCGTCTAATATTTTTTCAATTAGCCAATATTCATTTACTTCAATTTCCAAACTTGTACCGCCAACCTCATCTCCCATTGAAACACTATCTCGCGTTAATCTTATTTTTCTCATTACTTCTTTGCTGGATTATTAATTTTTATTGTGGTTGAGAAAATAGTATAATATTAGTTCTAATTTATCATTTTTATAATATTTACTATATGCTTTTAAAAAACTTCGATCCTGACCCATTATAACAATACCGTCATATACTGTATAGACGATGATATAATGCATAATTGATTTGTCTTTAAATTTTATGTCTAAATACAAAGAACCATTGTTACTTTTTACACCCACTTCATCTGTCGGTCTAAGTTTATTAATTTCATCAATAATCGGTGAAATAGAGTATTGGTCATTAAAGACCATTTTTTTTGGATATCTATCATCATTTCTTTCATTTATTAGTGCGATTTCATCAACTTGGTCTTTGTCTATATAAACATCTTGATGAATTGTACAAGAACAAAAAAGAAAAAATGCTAATAATTTCAATTTAATCGAAAGCATATTTATTTAAGTTGGAGCAAGTGGGAATTTCGTTATTGCAACCTTATAGTCTTATCGGTTTTTTCTATTGAGACTATCTTTTTTTGTTTCGTATCGTATTTGATAACATAAACTATCCTTTGTACTGAATCCAGTAGCTCAGTAATGAAACCGGACATAATACTACTTTTTGATGCTTCGGACACTGTTATTGAAAAATTACAAGACGCACAATTTTTTGTCAAAGAATCATAGTGTTTTTGTTCTTCCTTACATTCTGGTAGCAGCTTAATTATTGCCGTTAGGCTATCCAAGTTAAATTTACCAGTAATGTTTTGGCAATAAGCGATTGAATGACAAAAATCCAATATTAATAGGCTAACAATAAATCTCATTATAAATACTTATTTCTTCTTTGCTGGTTTCTTCCCTTTCTTGGGTGGTAGTGTATATGGTGTATCAGACGGTTTTGAAACGTCCTCAAATCTACCCAAAAATTACATCTTATTTCCTTATGGAAAGTTTTGCTGTTCAGGGTACCTAAATCCTTTAAAGCCAAGTGTAGTGAAAATGAAACTTACGGAACATGCAAAGTAAAGTTGATTAATTTATTATTGTAAGATTTTACATTTCTACCATATTTCTGAGCAGGTATCCAATACGGACTTTTTTTTACAACACTGATTGCAGCATCTCGCAATTCGGCAGGACCAGACAAGGCCTTTACATCTTTGACGCTTCCATCAATTTCTACATTAAATCCAACCAGGACACTTCCTTCAATCCCTCCGGAGATGGCTCCGCTGGGATATACTAATTTTCTTTGAAGGAATTTATTCCAGGCTGCATCACCACCTTTAAATGATGCAGGTACATCAACATTTTCATAAACAGAATCCGGTTTTATGACGATGGTTGTACCCTGTTGACCCTTAGCAAAATAACTTATAAAAAGAATGGAAATAAAAGGCAAAAGTATTTTGGTCATGTTACCAAATATACACTCTTAGATAATTATATAAAATAGGTAAAAACCCTTAAGTCAGAACTCCCTTCCCAATTACTTCCAGTCTTTTACCTTTGTAATGGTGCTCTGCTTTGTATGCAATTTCAAGCGTATAATAAACAATTTAAGTGTAGACTATAAAGGGATGTTAGGATTATGACATTTCGATAGTTTAAAGATTAATAACCTAATTATGAAAATGATGAAACCGGTTAAAATCAGCATGTTATTGCTTTTATTAATTTGCACTTCATTTAAACGTGCAAACGAAATATATCGAATTACCCCTTTGTTAACGATTAAGGCTGAAAAATGGCAAGTAATAACTCAATATCGTGGATTTTTTGTCAATACAACTATTACTAATAATACGAAGGATACATTTTATTATATAATCAGTCCTTGTATGTGGGAAAGCTTTTATAATGTTGATTCAAAAGATATTTATATAAAACAAGAAAACACCTGCCTTAGATATTATGCAAAAATTATAAAAATCCCACCATTCCAAAGTGTCGAAAATCTATTGGAAATATACCCTTTGAAACCGATTTTTCAGCTACGCTCAACTAAATTCAGAATCGGGTTTAAAATACAAAAACCAGAAAATGCATCCATGCTTCCCTTAAATGAATATCCCGAAAATATTATTTGGTCAAATACAATTGATTTTAATTGATATATGGTAAGGCATGTGAATAGCAAGGGAACGGTCTTGGGGTTGCGAAAGATTACACACGGCAAGAAAGTTCCATCGGATAAATGCGCAGAAGCTCAGTAACCTTGTTCATACGTGTTACTTTCCACCGGTTCTACCTGGTCTTTAAGAAAACTTATGAGTTCTACTTTTTGTAGTTGTACCATGGTGTTAGAATTTACAATAACAGCTATTTCTTTCTTTGTCTCTCGATCAGGTTTACCAAACGTCTTTGCTCAGCTATAAGTAACCCTCCCACCAATATTTTGAAACCCGCGACGATGGTGTATTCTATCTTAGGGTTAGTCTGACCGTAGGTCATCCGTTTTTCTTGCAAGTACGAATACAGTTGTCTGCAAAAGTTGGGGATCTCGTTAGCGACAAGGTATCCTCCAATAACGATGATGGAGATACTCAGGATTGTCGAACGATGCATATTTATAGGTATAGTTTCTTGGTCAAACCCACGTTCGAGTTTTAGCACTTTAATAACCCACTCGGTTTTGAAGACTAAGATGTAACAAAAAAATGCTTCAACTAAAAGGACAGCAATTGACGCGACAAGTGTCCAAACTATCTCTGGCATAGCATCAGGTTTTCCAATTAGCGAGATGACAACAAATATCTGGGGTATCGACACCAATATGTCTTTTATAAAGAACACTCCAAGGATCTTGAGAATAATGTTGAACAAATTGCGAGGTGTCATGATCGGTCAGGGTTAATAGAACCAACTTACGAATTCTTTGGTTAAATAACGATCTAAGTAGTTTTGATTAGCCCCCGGTATAAAAAAATTGTGTATATCTCTCTCGGTTAGGAATCTCCAATCTTAACCCCTACCAAGTTCAACATGGATGCAACCTGCTGGTCTTTCCTGGGATGAATTCACACCTTTAATGTTTAACCTTAAAAAGCTTATCATGCTAACAGTAACAAGTTATCAGAAATGTGTTTCGAAAAAAGGAATGGACTTCATCAGTCTTCTGTTGATATCGTAGGTATATCCGACGTAGTTTTGAGACCCGACATGGAGCAAAGAATATATACGAAGTTCATATAATAAAAAAGCCTCTGACTTTATCAGAGGCTCTGTGGTGTGGGGCGGGATTGAACCGCCGACACAAGGATTTTCAGTCCTTTGCTCTACCAACTGAGCTACCGCACCAACCATTGTCCATTTTCAGGACGGGCTGCAAAAATAGGGGAATTTCAGCATTTTGGCAATCAAGGAGGACGATACTTTTATGTAAGAGTCTAGTAAATTTTAATATACAATTAGAGAGGAGATAGGTCCAAATTTCAGCTTACGGATGGTAAGTAAGGAGTATAAATAATAAATAATAGATTGTAAATTTTCCCTATATACCTATAAAAGGAGGGAATACTTTGAATTCACAGCCTTCAGCTGCTGCGCACAGGGTCTCATAATATCGGAGAAACAGAGCGCAGCAGGTGTGCCTTTGCTGTGAATTCAAAGTATCCCGACGCCAGGCGTGTATTTGCCGAAAATCAAGACTACCCGACGAACCCTTACATTCCATAGGTGTTAAGAAACTTTATCCTCATCAGCTTCAACTGCTCCCAACTGTAATTGCCGTCGGAAAGCTCCTGCTGCGCGAGCTGCAGGGAAGAAGTTTCACAGCCTTTGAAATAATCGAGGATCTCGTCCTGTTCAGACTCGTCGAGCATTTCATCGATCACATAATCCAGGTGAAGCTTGGTACCGCTGGCGGCGATCGTTTCCATATTCTCGAGCAGTGCATCGAGGCGCATGTCTTTATTCTTGGCAATCGTTTCCAGCGGAATCTTTTTATCCATCTGCTGGATGATATACACTTTATTGAGACTTTTATTAGCAACTGTCTTCATCTGGAAATCATCAGGTCTCTCGATATCATTTTCTTCCACATATTTCCCGATCAGCTCAATAAAAGGTTTGCCATAGCGGATAGCTTTACCTTTTGAAACACCCTGGCATTTTTCAAGTTCCTCCAGCGTTGTCGGATACATGGTCGACATATCCTGAATGGAATTTTCAAGGAAAAGCACAAAAGGAGGAAGAGATTTTTTCTTCGATTCTCTTTGGCGAAGTTCCATCAGCATCGCAAATAATTTCTCATCACTCGCAACGACCTCAGGAACGGTTTCACCAGGTTCTTCATCGTCTTCTGCATTCGCTTCTTCAAAAGCATTGTTGAGCACGATCGGGAAAGATCTGGGCTTCTTCAAAAATTCCTGTCCCTTCTTCGTGATCTTCAGCACACCGTATTCTTCGATATCTTTTACCAGCAGGTCGCCAAGCAACATCTGGCGCAGTACGGTGTTCCAGTAATATTCTGTTTCGTCATTGCCGATTGCAAACTCAGGAAGGTTCTCGTGACGGAACATCATCAGTTGCGGCGTGAGTTTACCTGTGATCACATTCACGGTATAATCGGATGCAAATCTTTCGTCGAGGGCCTTGATTACTTTGAGCGCCTTCACTACATTGTCCTTCGCTTCCACTCTTTCTTTCGGATGACGGCAGTTATCACATTCGCCGCAATTCTCAACATCATATTCTTCTCCGAAATAACTCATCAGTACTTTTCTTCTGCAAACACCTGTCTCGGCATATCCAACCGTTTCATTGATGAGTTGCGCACCCACTTCTCTTTCGGAAAGTGGTTTGTCTTTCATGAAATGTTCCAGCTTGGCTACGTCCTTATGAGAATAATATAAAACGCAGATTCCTTCGAGTCCGTCCCGTCCCGCGCGGCCGGTTTCCTGGTAGTAGTTCTCGATGGACTTTGGAATATTATAATGTATTACGAAACGGATATCGGGTTTGTCGATGCCCATGCCGAAGGCGATGGTCGCAACAATCACCTGTACATCTTCATTCATAAAAAGATCCTGTCTCTCCGCACGCAGCTTGGAATCCAGTCCTGCATGATAAGCAACCGATTTAATTCCGTTGGCCACCAGCATATCACTCAGCTCTTCCGTCGTTTTGCGGTTCAGCGTATAGATGATGCCGCTCTTGCCTTTATGTCCGAGGATGAATTTTACGATACTTCGAATCGTCTGATCCTTTTTCACTTTGGGCTGGATCTCATAATAGAGATTCGGACGGTTGAAGGAAGAGATAAAAATTTCGGGGTCACGCAAAGCGAGGTTCTTGATGATATCGCTCTGCACTTTTGGGGTAGCCGTGGCCGTTAGAGCGATCACGGGAATAGTGGGATTCACCATATCCATGATCTCACGGAGGCGCCGGTATTCAGGACGGAAATCATGTCCCCATTCTGAAATACAATGTGCTTCGTCTACAGCAAAAAAAGATATTTTTAAATCATTGAAGAAATCGAGGTTCTCCTGTTTGGTAAGTGTTTCCGGTGCTACATAGAGCATCTTGGTATGACCACCGAGAAGGTCCTTATGAACTTCTTTGATTTGTTTTTTGGTAAGGGTGGAATTCAGGAAATGCGCCACATTATCTTTCTCACTATAACCACGCACCAGGTCAACCTGGTTTTTCATGAGGGCGATCAGCGGACTCACGATAATAGCCACGCCTTCGCTCATCATGGCGGGCAGTTGGTAGCATAAGGATTTGCCACCGCCCGTAGGCATGATCACAAAAGTATCTTTACCACTCAATACGGAATTGATAATAGCGCCCTGGTTCTGTTTGAACCCGTCGAATCCAAAGTGTTCCTGGAGATGGGTGAGTAATTCTGGATCTACAAGTCCGGGGCCTTCACTTTCGTCAAATAGGGTTGTCTTTTTTGATATGGGTTTTTTCTTAGCGGTTGTTGCCATGCTCAATAATTTTCCTTCACACAGTGTAAAGTCTTAAGTTAATCAAAATATAGGGAATGGAAAGCAAACGTTATTTGGCCGGCAGGTCATTTCCGGGGTTGGCGAAATTACAAAATATAAGGGTCTGGTTTAGGGTGAAATTGTTAAAAATTCCCTGTTGCAGGCTTTATAGGCCTTTAGAAAGCTCTAAATTTGCACCCATCCATGACGAAAGGAAAAATCCGGGCTTCCGGCCTGAACATCATTCAAAAAGAGGCAGCTGCCATCTCTGCGATGGAAGCCTATATCGACGATGCGTTTGTTAATGCGGTTCAAATGATCGCCAATTGCAGAGGGCGATTGGTCATCAGCGGTGTCGGCAAGAGCGCAATCATTGCACAAAAAATTGTGGCCACACTGAATTCGACGGGAACGCCTGCTGCTTTCATGCATGCTGCCGATGCCATCCATGGTGACCTGGGCATGGTAAGCGAAGAAGATATCCTGATGATCATCAGCAAGAGTGGTGAGAGTCCCGAGATCAAGGCCCTGCTTCCTTTACTTGCCCGCGATAAAAACAAACTCATCGGCATGGTAGGAAATAAAGATTCACTGCTGGCAAAAAAGTCGGATATATTTTTGAATACGACGGTTTCTGAAGAAGCATGTCTTCATAATCTGGCACCCACCAGCAGCACCACAGCCCAGCTCGTGATGGGCGATGCACTTGCCATTACTTTGATGGAACTGAAAGGATTCGGTACGAAAGATTTTGCGCGCTTTCATCCCGGTGGTACGTTGGGGAAAAAACTCTACCTCCGCGTAAGTGATATTTATATTCATAATGCCAAACCTCAGGTAAGTTCGGGAGCTTCCCTTAAAGAAGTGATCATGGAAATGACTTCCAAAAGACTGGGTGCAACAGCCGTCGTGGATAAGGCGCAGGAATTGCAGGGAATTATCACCGACGGAGATTTGAGAAGAATGCTGGAGAAAAATATAAATACTTCGACTGTTCATGCGCGTGATATCATGAGTACAAAACCCACCACGATTCAGAAAGATGCATTGGCGGTAGAAGCTTTGGAAATTTTAAGATTGAAGGATATCAGCCAGCTGGCCGTAATGGATGGAAATAAATATGAGGGATTTATTCATATACATGATTTAATTAAAGAGGGAATAATTTAAATCGTTGGCCGTTGGCAGTTGGCGGTTGGCGGCAGATGATAGATTAAGGCCAACATTAAAACTAATCAGCCTGATAAATTAAAAGTCCGCCAACGGCCAACGGCCAACCGCCAACGATAAAAAAGGGTTTATAAAAATAGTAGATATGAACGAACACCAGTACGCGGTCATCATGGCAGGGGGAATAGGAAGTCGTTTCTGGCCCATGAGCCGGCAGAACTATCCAAAACAATTTCTTGATATATTAAATATCGGTCAGACCCTTATCCAGGCTACTTTTCAGAGATTAACAGATTTCATTCGTCCGGAAAATATATATGTCGTTACTTCCAACGAATACATGCATATTGTTGAAAAACAATTACCCCATATCCCTAAAGAAAATATTCTCGGTGAACCCTCACGCAAAAACACAGCACCCTGCATAGCTTATATTTCTTTTAAATTAATGCAGATGGATCCGAAAGCATCTTTGATCGTCGCACCTGCGGATCATATGGTGCTCGACAGAATTGCATTCAAGAAAGTTTGTCTCGAGGCATTGAGTTTTGTAAACAAACACAATGCACTGATCACGCTCGGAATTACACCGCTGAAACCGAATACGGGTTATGGATATATTCAGAGGGAGCTGCAAACGGTGACGGACAATACCTATAAAGTAAAAACTTTTACCGAGAAGCCCAACCTGGAGCTTGCAAAAACATTTCTTGCCAGCGGGGATTTTCTTTGGAACGCGGGCATATTCGTATGGCAGGTGAAGAATATCATCAAAGCTTTTGAAATCTATCTTCCTGAAATGTATGATGTGTTTGTAGCAGAAAAAGAAGCTTTCAATACGCCCGGAGAGAAAAAAACACTGGAATATATTTATCCTCTGTGCACAACGATCTCGATCGATTTCGGCATCATGGAGAAAGCCAATAATGTATACGTGATTCCTTCTTCCTTTGGATGGAGTGATCTCGGCACCTGGAATAGTGCATATGAAAATCTGGATAAAGACGAACTCGGGAATGCGATTGCAGGAAAGAATGTATTGATCATTGACGCTACGAAATGTATTGTTCATTCCGGAAATAAAAAACTCATGGTCCTCCAGGGTCTCGATGATTTTATCGTCGTTGATACGCAGGATGTGCTGCTCGTTTGCAAGAGAGAAAAAGAACAGGAGATAAAAGACTATGTGGCGGAGGTGAGGAGAGAGATTGGGGATGAATACTTATGATCGATGACCGATGACCGTTGACCGTTGGCGGTGTATTTTAACGCTTGGAATAAATCATAAAAATTAATTAAATCGGCCAACGGCCAACCGCTAACGGCCAACTAACATGCATTTACATTCAAAGCTCCCCAACATAGGCACAACCATCTTCACCGTGATGAGCGGGTTGGCGACGAAGACGGGTGCTATAAACCTGGGACAGGGTTTTCCTGATTTCCCGATGGATCCGGATCTGGTGGAACTTGTCGCGAAGGCGATGAGGGATGGATACAATCAGTACGCGCCAATGCCAGGTCATCCGCCCTTACTAGAAACTCTGTCAGGGAAAATAGAGTTGCTTTATAAACTTGCGGTTCATCCGTTATCAGAAATCACGATCACACCTGGTGGTACTTATGCCATCTATACAGCACTTAGTACCATTCTGCAACCAGGCGATGAAGTGATCGTATTTGAACCGGCTTATGATAGTTATATTCCGAATATCCTGATGAATGGTGCAGTGCCGGTTGCAGTGCCTCTTGAATATCCTTCTTATAAAATAGACTGGAAAAAAGCGCATAAGGCGAAGACAGCTAAAACAAAAGTGATCGTTCTGAATTCACCACACAATCCCACAGGTGCCGTGCTGTCCGAAGACGATATCGAAGAACTTCGCAGGCTGGTATATGATACGAATATTTTTATTGTTTCGGATGAAGTGTATGAGCATATCATCCTCGACGGGATACCTCATTGTTCAATCCTCCGGTATCCTGATTTATTTGAAAGAAGTTTTGTTTGTTTCTCCCTGGGGAAAGTTTTTAATTGCACAGGCTGGAAACTGGGTTATTGTGTGGCGCCGGAAACACTGACGAAAGAATTCAGAAAATTTCATCAGTTCGATGCCTTCAGTTGTTTTACACCCACACAGGTTGCACTCGCTTCTTTCTTAAAAGAGCCTTCTCATTATCTTTCGATGCCGGATTTCATGCAGAAGAAAAGAGATTTTTTCCAGGAGCTCATGTCTGCCACGCGTTTCAATGCACTGCCTACGCATGGAAGTTATTTTCAGATCTATTCTTATAAAGACATTTCAGATGAACCGGATAGTGAATTCGCCAAAACACTCGTCGCCCAATGTGGTGTTGCTGCGATTCCTGTCTCAGCATTTTATCAATCAGGCAAGGATGATAAAGTATTGAGGTTTTGTTTCGCGAAGAAAAGCGAAACGATTGTTTCCGCTGTAGAAAAACTAAGCAAGGTTTAATTGTTAATTGTCAATTGTTAATTGTTAACGCTCATTTTTTGCAGTTTGCAACTAGTTCGTCATTAACAATTAACAATTGACAATTGACAATTGAAGTGTTTTAGTAAGGAAGTATTATCGGCAGCGTACTCTTTCCGTTCGGAAAAGTCCAGGTAATTTCCAGATAATAATTTCCAGAGCCAGGGCATGCTGTCGTGTGGCCTGTAGCATCAAGTCCGAATGTGATCACTGAGTTCAGGCTGTCTGAACGCAGAATCACGTTCTGTCCGCTGACAAGTCTGAAGTCGCAATCCTGACGAAATACTTTTGGCACGGTGATCAGAGATTCGAATGCAGTACCGAAACGGTTTGTTCCCCATTCAGCAACATTGGTATTTACTCCATCGCTGTGTGTACCGGTAGTGGTCATAATGATTCCGTTATTATATGTGAATACTCGTTGCTTGGAAACATGCCAGCTGCGGACGAGGTTATCAGCAAATGTGATAGATAGGTTATCGCTGATGGTATGGACGATGCTGTTGAGTGTAGCCAATTGCGTCATACTTCCCCCGCTTACATTGGTCATTGTGCGTGTACCATTTAAGATAATTGTTTTTCCATCGCCGATACGTTTGATGGTTAGGTTCTGTATTGTGATAGTAACCACAGCATTTACATCCATCCAATGAGTACCTGCCGCAATAGAGACAACGACTGTACCTGTGCGGGTGCGGTTGCCCCAGCAGTTTGTACCATTATAAGTAATGGTAAGTGTTCTTGGATTTACCGTGGTGTCGACAACTATGGTTGCATCGCAGATCAGTGAATTGTTGATACTGTCAACCCCCAGTGTTTCATTTGTGCTGTTCACCGCTATGGTTCCTGAACGGATTATGTTGGTTGACTCTCCGTTAAAGGATGAAGAGCTGCTCAAAGCGACATTGACATCGTTGGCCATAATATCCGATTCGGTGGATACCATCGCTTGGTCGTCTGCCTGTGTCTGAACTGTTGTTTGATTTGAATTGGTGCTGTTGTTATCCTTACTACAGGATATTACAAGGCCAAAAAGTGCAATCGAGCAAATGGCCATGCGCCATTGGTTTCTAGGATTCATTTGATGATGGTTTTTTTATTTAGGATATGATCGATACCTCCCTTAAACGACGCATCAGGTATCATATTATTTCGACGTTCCACCGGCTTGTTAAATGGCTGTTATGTGTTCGTTAATTCCAAGGTTGGGAAAGATTGGCTATGAGCTATGGGCTATGGGATATTAGTTATGGGATATTAGTTATGGGATATGAGATATGAGTTTATTAAACATTCATAACCCATATCTCATATCCCATATCTCATTCCATTTATTCATAATGAACCAGGCCAATGCGGTAGCGAGGATGAGTGCAATGAAAACAAGTTTGGCAAAATCTTTCGATAGTAACAAGGGACCGGCAAATTCCAGTTAAATTAATGCCTTTATTGCCGAAAGTTCTCTGCCCACCTGATGTACACCTCTTAATATTCTTTTTTTCTGGGCCGTGGAGGGCTTTTTATTTCCTTTTATATATTGTGCTAACAGGCTTTGGTTCATGCCAATTCTTTCTGAAAGGGCTTTGGCATTAATGACTTTATAGAATGAAAAGAATTGGGAAAGGTCCAGAGTAATTTTTATATCATCCATTGTAGCAGTTTTCCCACGATCTTCAAGGGATAGATTTACTACTTCCAGAATATTCTTTTTCAGTTCTTCCAAATCTTTGCCAACAGTAAAAATCATATCCTTAGTATTATCTGCATAAGCTGAATATCCGGTCCTTGTTCTTTCAACAATCATTTCGATTTTCATAATACTACTTTATAATAATCCTGCGTCTTTTTTGATTCTTATTTCCAGGCTTTTCCAATTTCCTTACTTCCATGATCGGGGCAAATTACTCTGTTTGTTTTTTTATGATGCCCCATTATTAAATGACTTCCTGTTTGTCTTATAACAAACCTCCATCTTTTTTAAGTATCCTTATAAGCTCATTGTATTTCGCAAAAGTAAGGTAATATATTTATTACCTCGACTTTTGCGTAAAAAACGTATTTATTAAGAGATATGAACTTTAAACTATGATATATGAACTATGAACTATGAGCTATGAGATATAAGATATGAGATATAGGCTATGAGCTATGAGATATAAGCTATGAACTATGAGATATAGTTAAACTATTACTATCTCATATCTCATAGTTCATATCCCATAGCCCAAATCTCATATCTCATAGTTCATATCCCATAACCTATATCTCATTCCGCTCTCAGGCTTTTCGTGGGATTCGCAAGTGCTGCTTTTATACTCTGATAACTCACCGTTAATAATGTTATTAAAATAGCGCCCAATCCGGATACAACAAAGACCCACCAGGAAATTTCAGTGCGGTACTGATAATTCAGAAGCCAGTGGTGCATGAAATAATATGTAGTAGGTGTTACGATGGCCAGCGATATGATAACCAGCATCACAAAATCCTTCGATAACATCCTCCACAAATTAAATACAGATGCACCCAATACTTTTCGAACGCCGATTTCTTTGGTGCGCTTCTCGGCTATAAAGGATGCGAGGCCGAAGAGTCCGAGGCAACTGATGAAGATGGCAAGGACGGCAAAGAATGTTGAGAGCTGACCGATGCGGGTTTCTGTTGCGAATTTTGTGGCAAACTCTGTGTCAGCGAATTTGTATTCAAATGGTGCGTCGGGAATTAATTTTTTAAATACAGCTTCAATTTTTGCAATGGATTCTGTGGCGCTTTTATTGGGATTTAATTTTAACTCGATCCAGTTCACATTGTTCTGATCCATCATATAAATAATCCGTTTTACGGGGTCATAGGGAGATTCCATGATCATATCTTTGATCACACCGATTACTTTGAAGTTTTGATTATTGAATTTTACGGTGGCTCCGACAGGATTTTTGAGATTCATATATTTTACTGACGCTTCATTCAATACCATCGCTGAAGAATCCGTCTTGAATTCTCTGGAAAAATCCCTGCCGTTTATAAACTGCCAGCCAACCGTTTTTCCATAGTCCTGCGATACCGAGATCGTACCAAATTCACTATTAAGGTTCGGGTCTTTTCCTTCCCAGCTAAAACCGTCCTGATTTGACCATACATCTGTTAAAGGACTGGATGATTCTGCGAATGCTGTTACTCCTCCTGAATTCTCCAATTCAGTTTTCAGTAAATCATATTTTCCATAAAAATCAGGCGTCTTCATCAGAATCATCATCAGACCATTCCTGTCGTAACCAATGGGTCTGTTTTTTGTATATTGAATTTGATTGTACACAATAACGGTTCCGATGATCAGTCCAAGCGATATGGTAAACTGGGCTACTACTAAAACTTTGCGGGGTATTGAAGCCAGCCTTCCTGTTTTGAATGATCCTTTCAACACTTTTACTGGTATAAAAGAAGACAGATAAAGCGCGGGATAACTGGCGGAAATAATTGCGGTAATGATTGCAAATCCGATACAGCATATCCAGAAGAAAGAAGATGTCCAGGGAATAATCATTTTTTTATCAGCCATCTCATTGAACCAGGGAAGAAACAATTGACTGATCAAAAGAGATAAACCAAAAGCAAATACAACGACCAGCAGCGATTCAACAAAAAACTGGCTGATCAATTGTTTACGCAAGGAGCCGATGGCTTTGCGCACACCCACTTCCTTGGCTCGTTTTTCTGAACGCGCGGTACTCAGATTCATAAAATTGATGCACGCAAGAAGCAAAACAAAAACTCCGATAATGGCGAATAGTTTTACATATTCGATAAGTCCGCCAGTTTTTATGCCATTGTCCCAGTGTGATCTCAGATGCCAGTCCGCCATGGGATTCAGAAAAACTTCAGCCTTATATATTTTATCCACGGGTGCGTCATGATTGAATTTGGAATTGATAATTTTTTTGTTCGCCGTATTGAAATCGACCTGATCATTTAACTGCGCATAAATCATGAACGAGTTATTGTCCCACTGATCTGCTGAAGCTGTTATCCAATTTTCCGATGTAATATATAAACCCCAGGCGCCAATAAAATCAATATTATTAAAGGCCGAATTGAAGGGAAAATCTTTATATACTCCGCTTACTTTCACTTCAAGCCTTTTTTCTATATTCAGGACTTTGTTCAACGGATTTTCATCACCGAAAAAAGCCCTGGCGGTTGATTCTGAAATCAGCACGGCATGCGGATCTTGTAAATTGTCGCGGCTACCTTTAACCATGTTGAGTGAAAACATATTTGGCCCCTCCGGTTCCATAAATATGCCGCTGCGAGACAGGTTTTTATTGTTGCCCGATAAGATCGAATTCCTGGGCCAGGAAGCCATCACGACATACTTGAAATTATTCCCATATTTATTCTTTAATTCCTGACCCAATGGTCGCGGCATCCAGGCGTAGGTGGTTAAGGATCCATTCACTTTCCTATGTTGCATGATCTGGCCAATGCGATCATAATTTTCGAAATTCTTATTGTACGACAGTTCATCCCATATCCACAGACCGATCAACATGGCAACAGCCATACCGATGGCCAGTCCGCTGATATTGATAAAAGAAGAAGTCCTGTTTCTGAGCAGGTTTCTCCAGGCGACGATTATGTAGTTTTTTAACATACTCTTTATTTGGTTGGCGGTTAGCGGTTGGCGGTTGGCCGTTGTTCATTTTCCGCCAACCGCCAACGGCCAACGAATCTTACTCGGTCTTCAAACTTTTAGTGGGGTTAGTGATCGCTGCTTTGATCGCCTGAAAGCTCACGGTGATCATAGCGATGAAGATGGCGATGAGCCCGGCCATAGCGAACATCCACCAGCTTACGAGAACACGATAATTGAATCCCTGCAGCCATTTATTCATCGCCCACCATGCGATGGGTGTTGCGATGACGAAGGATATTAAAACCAGCTTTAGAAAATCTTTCGACAAAAGCTGCACGATACCGGAAACACTTGCACCCAGCACTTTTCGAATACCTATTTCTTTACTTCTTTGTTCTGCGCTGAATGATGCAAGTCCGAATAAACCCAGCGATGAAATTAAAATAGCCATCAGGGTGAACGAGTTGATAATATTTCCCAGTGTAACTTCAGACTCATATTGATTTTGTACCACATCATCCAGGAACTGGTATTCAAAGGGAACGGATGGAAGGTTTTTATTCCATACGGTTTCTATTTTTTTCAATACTGATTTATAATTGTCACTGTTCACTGAAACGGTCATTTTATTGAACCAGTCTTTATTCGCTTCATAATCCAATTCGAGTGGCTTTATTTCGTTGTGAAGGGAACTGTAATTAAAATCCTTCATCACACCTACGATCTCCATAATGTACAGCTGATCAAGTTTGTATTCTGTATAGATTTTTGTTCCAGGTGCATTTTCGGGTTTTAGTCCCAGTCTATGGCAAAGCGTTTCATTGATCAGCACCCTGGTAGAATCACCCGGGCGGAAATCGCGACCGGAAATCAAATGAATGCCGTTCACCTTAAGAAAATGTTCATCAGTTGAAATATTCTGGGCGTCAATGGAAGTGGTCATATTCCCGCCGGGCGGGAATACACCGTGATCCCTTTCAACAAATTGTCCCAGGTAATAATTTGACATGGTTACACCCTGAACTTCCGACAGGCCCTGCAAATCATTACTGAGAGAAGTCATTTTCTTTTGATCATTATCCGTATAAAAACTAAAAATGAGTTTTTGCTTTTTGTCAAATCCCAGGTCTTTATTTTTTATATAATTCAGCTGACTGTAAATAATGATAATACTCGAGATGAGAACGATTGACAGGACGAACTGGAATACAACCAGTGAACGGCGAATACCGGCTGCAGAAACCTGGTTGGAAAAATTTCCTTTAATGACTTTGATGGCCTGGAAGGCAGATAAATAAAAGGCGGGATAACTTCCGGCAATAAAACCAGTGGTCAATACCAGGATAACCAGGAAAATCCAAAGACGGAAATCCCTGAATAATGTGAGATGAATATCTGCCTGCGTAATCTGGTTCAGCCAGGGCATAGCGATTATCAATAAAGGAAGTGCAATCAGAATTCCGAGAAGTGATAAAAATAAAGATTCAGCCAGGAATTGTTTTACGAGTGAATGCCTGCCGGCTCCGATTACTTTTCTTACACCGACTTCCTTTGCCCGTTTAGAAGCCCGGGCTGTTGAAAGATTCATGAAGTTGATGCATGCGATAACCTGGATCAGGATCGCGATCAGGATCATGATATTCAGGAAAGCGACGCTTACTGATTTAGTCATCTCATGTTCATAATCACTATTTGTATGTATATCCAGAAGCGGTTGAAGATGGATTTGCTTTTGCATACCCTTCGCCTTCATTTGTTCCCCGCCGTATTTGTTTAAAAATGCAGGCAGTTTTTTTTCGAGTGCTGCCACATTTGCATCCTTCCTTAATTTAATGTAAGAGGAAGTATAATTGTTCCCGCCCCACGTGGTATTGTTTGCCGTGTAATCACCCATTCCTCCACTTCTCATGCTCATAAAAAAGCTGCCATTGACGATCGTCTTGCCCAGGCTTCCATCGATTACCCCTAAGACCTTGAATTCATATTTCCCATAACCATTATCAATGGAAATCATTTTACCGATCGGATCTTCTTTTCCAAACAGTTTAACGTATACCGGTTCCGTAAGGACCACTGAATAAGGTACTTTCAGTGCAGTGGCGGGGTTACCATATATGAAATGATAATTAAACAATTCGAAGAAGGTAGAATCCGCATACATCGCATCTTCTTCATAAAATGATTTTTCCTTGTACTTCATTAAATTTTTGAGTACACCGAGTGTCGAAGAAAGCCTGGTGTATTGCACTACTTCTCCAAAATCTTTTTTCATTGTTGGAGCGATGGGTGGCGAAGCGGCTGCACTGTGATGCATATCCCCAGCTAATGAAAGGTCGGTGACTATTCGATATATTTCTTTAGGGTCATGCTGTTGTTTATCGTAGCTGTACTGATCGGTTACATAGAGTATGATATAAATACAGCAAAGAGTTCCCAACGCGAGTCCGAAGATGTTAATGAAGCTGTAGGTTTTGTTCTTCGATAAAAACCGGAAAGAAGTTTTAAAATAATTTTTTAACACTTTGATTATTTTTAAATTCAAAAATTTTTAGTTGACAGTTGACAGGATGATTGCGCGTATACAGTCAACTGTCAACTGCCTACTGTCAACTTACTTCATTCTGAGCGTAAACTTGTAACAGGATTGGCAATAGCTGCTTTAATCGCCTGGTAACTAATGGTTATTAATGTTACTGCAACTGCGATCAGCGCCGCTATGAGAAAAATCCACCATCCCATATCAACCCGGTAGGCAAAATTCTGGAGCCACTTATTCATTCCCCACCAGGCAATTGGGAAGGCAAACACGGATGCGATGATAACCAGTTTCAAAAAGTCCCGCATAATCATGCCCACTATGACCGGAACGTTGGCTCCAAGTACTTTTCTTATGCCGATTTCTTTTGTCCTTTGTTCCGCAGCATAAGTAACCAGACCAAATAAACCGAGGCAGGCTATCAAGATGGCAAGCACTGAGAAAGTAATTGATATTCGACCCACTTGTTGTTCGGCGTTGTAAATACTATTGAACTGTTCGTCCATAAATCCATAATCGAATGGCTGACCCGAAGCCAGCGTTTTCCACTTTGTTTTGATTGCAGAAATAACAGAAGGAGTATTGGAAGCATCAACACGAACGGAAATATTGTCATTGTTCTTTCCGAAACTCAGGGCCAGGGGCGTTACCAAATAGTGCAGTGAATAGAAATTGAAATCTTTCACAACACCTATAACATGGAATTCATTTGTCTTTTTAGATTTAAAATCGGTGATGGTATATAATTTTCTGTTCAGCGTTTCTTTTGTATTTAGAAATTTAGCTGCTGCTTCGTTTATAATAATACCAGACGAATCAGTCGGGAATTGCGGTGAAAAGTTTCTCCCATCCAGCATTTTCATTCCAAGTGTGGGGATATAATTTTCATCCACGCTCCATATCTGCATAGAGATGGCACTTTTTGGGTCGAGAGCGGTGGATGTAAAAAATGCGTCGCTGGACCGTTCATAATCAGTAGGCAGAAAGCCGGTTATTGTGGCATTCTGAACTCCGGTAATTCCCATCAATTCATTTTTAAATGTAACAGCCTGGTCACCCAAAACGCTGGTTCCATTAATCACGAGAACCTGGTTGCGATTATATCCGACATCCGTTGCACGTATATAGTTTAGCTGATTAAAAACGACCATAGTACCAATGATCAGGACGATGGTAATAACAAACTGTACAACGACCAATGCATTCCTTAACCAGGATCTCTTAAATCCTGCCACCAGCTTACCTTTGAGTACTGCGATTGGCTGAAAGGATGAAAGAAAAAATGCCGGATAACTTCCCGCCAGAAATCCGACAATCAACATGAGGATTACAAGAGAAAATATCATTCCCGGTTGAAAAATGGTATCGACCTTAATTGTTTTACCCGATAGCTGGTTAAAATAAGGCAGCAGCAGGTAGGCGATCACTACTGCAAAGATTAATGCAATGAAGCTGATGAGGACTGACTCCGCCAGAAATTGCAGTATCAAATTTTTCCTGAGGGATCCTAATACTTTTCTGACCCCTACTTCCTTTGCCCTGTTGAAAGATCTTGCAGTAGAGAGGTTCATGAAATTTACACAGGCGATCAGCAAAATAAACAAGGCGATGGCAGAAAAAATATATACAAATTGTATATTGCCATTACCGCCCAGTTCACCGGTTTTATTCGAATGCAGATGAATTGAAGTCAGAGGTGAAAGTCTTGCCCGTACATAACCACCACTCTTCTTAAATTGATCCAATGACATATTTACGACACCCTGTAATTCCGGTCCGACGTACCGATCCATCATCGCATTTATCTCAGTATTTAGTTTATTGAAGTTGGCATTTTTTTTAACCAGGATATAAGTGTTCCAGTTTTCGCTTAACCAGTTGTCGTCCCTGCTGTAGGGGTTTTCGGATGTTGCAACGAAAATGTCAAAATTGAAATGTGATTGAGAAGGTATATTCCTGATGACTCCTGTGATTTTATAATTCAGCGAATCATTTATTATCATCTCTTTGCCGACGGGGTCTATGGAGTTGAAGTATTTTTTAGCGATCTTTTCAGAAATCACAAGCGAATGGGGTTCTCTTAATGCAGTTTTGGGATCGCCTGAAATCATCGGTAGTGTGAAAACTTCAAACAAAGTCGAATCTCCATAGGCAACGTGGTCTTCTCGGAGATTCTCATTTCCTTTTTTAATCAGCAAACTTCCATGCCATTGTATGCGGGTATATTGTTCAACTTCGGGTATTTCTTTAACCATGGTGGTACCCATTAAAGAGGGTGCTACAGCAAGATCTACATGGTTATCTCCAAATTTTATTTCATTGTTTACGCGGTAAATCCTTTGCGCCTGTGTGTTGTACCTGTCGAAGCTTAGTTCATCCGACACATATAAAAGAATCAGTAAACAGGTTGCAATACCAACTGCAAGTCCGACGATATTAATCGCAGTATAAAACTTATTCTTAACTAAGTTTCTATAAGCTGTTTTGAGATAATTTTTAAGCAATTTTATTAATTATTAATTATCAATTATTGATTATTAATTGAAAACAAAATGCAGGGTACTTGCTTTATAGGAAGGGTCAATCTTCATATCCACACTTTCACACTTTCACGCTTGTCTTATGACTCGTGCCTTAATCAGATTCAATAAAAATGCCGTCTTGTAAAGGCTTATTTAAGAATGTGTTGTGTATCTGATAAGGGAATAGGATGTACGGATTCGATACACAGAGTGTACGGTCAATTGTCAATTGTTAATGGTTAATTGTCAATGGAGTCTTGAAAACGGATGACCGATGACTGATGACCGTAGTTAAACATTCCCATACTCCCATACTTGCTTTAAGCCTTTAGCATTACGGGTTCAGGTTTCACCTTCCTGTCTTTGCGACGAAGGTATTTGGCATAAATAATCTCACTCATCGTTTTATCCTGCAGTTTGCTTTCAAGCCAGGAGATGATATCGAGATAGGCGAAGGAGCGCGTTTCGATATGATTATATTCCAGGTGTTTTATCTTGCTGAGTAATTTCTCCAGCTCTGGTTTGATTTCTCTGCGTGAAATCTGGAAACTCTTCCGAAGAAATTTAAACATCTCTTCTTCCACCACCGTAAGATTCTTCATTTTCGCCATGAAACGATAAACTGATTTTGTCAGTGATTCCATGAGTTCATAATTGCCGAGTTCATAATGAGCGAGTAAATGAACCAGACGCGCGTAACATTGAAGATCATAGCGCAGATCCACATGATCATTGATGATCAGATGAAGATAATCGATTGAAGTATTATAATCTCCACTACCAAAATACAGTGTGGCGATTTTGTAATTGAATACAAGTATCCGGTGATGATCAATATAACTTGCGTACTCCTTGAGTTGTCCGATTATTTCAGGAACCAGGGTAAGGCCCTCTTTGAAAGTGCCTGTCATCAGGT
Source organism: Bacteroidota bacterium (assembly GCA_013287475.1). Taxonomy (GTDB): domain Bacteria; phylum Bacteroidota; class Bacteroidia; order Chitinophagales; family Chitinophagaceae; genus Puia. The sequence goes on along the minus strand of JABDDT010000016.1, from coordinate 18,882 downwards.
GCCAGTTAATTTTCGCCAGGTGGATATATACCCAGGTATGAATCCGGAAATTATCGTGATGCTGGCCCTGAGGTGAATTATAATATTCTTCGAATTTTTTCAGGACCACCTGGAATTTACTGAAATGTCGCAGATCGAACAGAGCGTTCAATAAATTGTGCATGCCTTTGACATAGTGACCCGTTTCAACTGAAATCATCAAAGGCTCATTCTCAAAAAGATCGACCCATTTCTGTCCGTAACGATAATACATGATAAAGTCCTGGCGGATAAACGCAAACCAGCTGTAACTCTGATAGAGATATAATTTCTCATAAAAATCATCGAGGTTTGAGGTATCCAGCAGCGTATTCTGTTTGAAAAATTCCCTTAGCTTTTTTACATCAGCCTCATTGCGTGCGTGACCATTCTGTACATACCAGCGATACAGCAGGAGTGCAAGATTGGAAAGTCTGGTAACGCGGTCAATATGATCGCTGATCTCGCGGGCCTCAATCGTGAGCTTTTCTGTTTTTTCGAGCGTAGAACGCGTTATATGGAGCGTTTCGATTTTCTTTTCGAGTGAAAGCAATTGTGCAAGAAAATTCAGTTTGTTATTAGCTTTTGCAATTTCTTTCGCTCTTTCAAGGATTTTCAGGCTCTGATGTTTCAGACCTTTATTATACAAAAGACTTGCATTGTCCATATGCTCACTCAATTGCAGATCTGTATTCTCCGTTGTTTTGAGCAAACGCAGACTCGCAAGCAATTGCTTGTAGAGATGCGTTTTCAAATTAGAGAGCTGCGATTTGGTGAAAGGAAGTTTCTTCAGGAGGATTTTTTCATCATAATCCTGCATTTTATCCAGCGCATCGAAGAGTTGAACAATTTTCAGGTCTTCATTACCCGAACTTCTTTTGATATAGAGCTTGAAATGCCGTTTTTCCGACTTTTCCAGTGAATGTATGAGTTGAAATAATATATCTGTTGAGCGGTTGGCCATCATTGATAAATTTTGCTGAAACTGCGTCCAGGCAACACTTCCACGAAAAGATAAGCAGTTTTGACATGATTAAAACAAGAATAAGATGGTTTGAAATGAATCCGTTACCCCCTTAATTTTGTGATACTAAGAGAGAATAAAGAATACAGCAGGCAACCGTTAGTGTTTGAATCGTTAGAGGTCTGGGAAGTTAAACTGCAGTGTTCCAATAAGTTAGAATACTACCTTTTTTCATATGGCAAGCAATCGTTAGAGGTCAGCTGTTTCTACAGCCGACCTTATTTTTTTTCGGCTGGTGCAAAGCTATAATAAAACTTTTTATTTCCAAAGAAGCTTAAAGCCCAAAGCTCAAAGCCTAAAGCTTAAAGCCCAAAGCTTAAAGCCTAAAGCTTAAAGCTTAAAGCCCAAAGCCCAATCTATTTTTATCAGAATTCAGAAGCGTTACGCGTTAAGCGTTAAGCGTTCGGCGTATTTTTGGCTCAAATGAAGCTTAAAATCATCAAATTCCTGAAGGACTTTCTGTTGTGGAGCGGCATTTTACGATTATTCTCCGTTTTTAACCACCTTTTCTTCTTCCTGCGAAATTTCAACATGCTAAGATCCTGGATTAGCAAGACTAATCATACGGATTTGTTAATCAACGACTTTTATTCCTGGAAACGGGATTATCCAAAGCGTTATCATCTTTTTGACGTGGTAGCGGCTGCTTATGAACTGGATAAGAAGAACCTGCTTTATCTGGAATTTGGCGTGGCTTCCGGCAGTTCATTTTTCTGGTGGATGAAGAAAAACAATCATCCTGACTCTGCATTCAGGGGTTTTGACACTTTTGAAGGGCTGCCGGAGGAATGGGGTGGGTTTAAAAAAGGTGCTATGGCCTTCGACCAAAAAGAAGTGAATGATGACCGGGCAGAATTCATCCGGGGCATCTTCCAGGAAAGTCTCAATCCTTTTATTGAATCAAATAAAACCCTTCTGCAGACAAAACCCAAAATCATCCATCTGGATGCGGATCTTTTTTCATCTACCATATTTGTGCTCTCCCAGTTATACCCTTATTTAAGGAAAGGGGATATTATTTTCTTTGATGAATTCAATGTGGCCAACCACGAGTTCCTCGCTTTTAAAATATTCACCGAATCTTTTTATGTAAAAATGAGACCTATTGGAGCGGTGAATAATTTTTATCAGACAGCATTTGTGGTTGACGGTTGACGGTTGACGGTTGACGGTTGACCGTAAGTTTCACACTCTCACACTCTCACACTCTCACACTTGTTCTCAGTTCGCCTTTAGCGCATCCGTAGCTTTAGTACGGAGAACCAGCCATACTCTTGCGCCGATGGTTGCTCCACAAATCAATAGTACGCCGATAAACGAAATTGCAAGCGAAGATGAACTTACTCCTGCATTTATTCGGAATATAAGGTCCATCAAAAGTTTCGAAAGTGCATAGCCCCCATAACAGCCAACGACAGACGATAAAAGAAGAATCCAGATATAACCCTTCATAACGAGTTGGAAAATATGTTTGTCTTCAGCACCCACTACTTTTCTGATAGCAATTTCTTTCGACTTTTTTAGCACATTCAGGGAGACCAATGCAAACATACTGGTGGCCGCCATGAGTACTGAAATAAGTGCGAACCATTTAAAGATCGTTGCGACACTTTCATTTACACTCGATGCCTCGGCAGCAATTTGATCCTGGTAATATGCCCTGAAAGGCTTCAGAGGAAAAAGTTTTGTCCAGGCATCTTTTGTTTCGGCAAATACGTTATTGAGTGAACCTTCTTTAGCCTTTATAATTATCCGCGAATATTTACTGGGTTTGGCCAGCGTCATGGCTACAGGCAGAACGGGGTCAAAGAGTGAATTTTGCATAAAATCCTTCAGTACGCCGACGATTTCGAATACTGATGTATCACCACTTCTGATTTGCTTACCGATTGCTTCTTCAGGCTTCCATCCAAACTGGAAGGCAAGTTTCTCATTCACAATGATCGATTTCCCATAATCTCCTTCGCCAGCCGGATTGAAATTTCTTCCAGAGATCAATTTTAATTTCATCAGGTCAATATAATTTTCCCCGGTTTTCAGGAATATACTCTCGCATTTTTCCCCTTTCGCCTGAAGCGGAATCCTGGAATAGGAGAAGCCAATACTATTGATGGTTCCAGCTATTTTATCAATGCCCGGGATTGAACTTAAAGCATCACGTGTAGCAGTATACGCAGATTCATTTTGTAAGTCCACCCCGATGATATTTGCTTTTTCATAACCATAATCATAGTTTTTCTGAAATGCCGAATTGCGCGAGAAGGCAACTCCGGCTATCACAGTAATGAATGAAATAGCTACCTGCAATCCAAGCAAAATGCGCGAGAAAAGATTACTTCCGCCAAATTTTATCGATCCTCTGAAAATATTTGTCGCATTGAACCTGCTGATATAAAAAGCAGGATACGCGCCGGCAAGGAGGGTAACAATGACGAGGATAACCCCCAGACTCATCAGCAAACTGTAATCGGTCAGATAGTTAGTTTCCACTTTTAAATTATTGAACATGCTGTTGAAAGTGGGTATCCAGAAGTTGTTAATTACTACTGACAACATAACCGCAAGCAAAACTATAAACGCGCACTCCATCAATTGTTGGAAAATAATCTGACGCAAAGAGCTGCCCATCACTTTTCGAACGCCCATTTCCTTGAGACGGTTGTTGCTCTGGGCTACTGATGTGTTTGCAAAATTCAGACAGGCAGAAAGCAGTATTAGTATTGCCAGAACCAGCGGCCCAATGGTTGCAGAATCGCCCGGACGCCTGTATAAAGAATTGTTATCAATATCCACTTCATTGAGCACATTCGAAAATGGATCAAGAAAAAATGATTTCAGTTGTATATCCTGTCTTGCTGAATGCTGCAACGGAACGTATTTTCCAAAATCCCTGGCAAGTTCGCGAGCATCTGCAGGATTTGATAATCTTACAAATACTGCATCTGAAAACCATTCCCAGTCATCATTTTTAATTTGAGTACCATCCGCTTTTAACTGATTGTCAGTATTTGTAATCAATTCAAACTGAAAAGATGAGTTGATCGGCGGGTCCTTTAAAATACCGGTTACTTTGAGGGGCATTTTAAATGATTCATCGGAATAAAAAGTAAGCGTTTTCCCAAGAGGATCGGAATCCCCGAAATATTTCTTCGCGGCAGTTTGTGTAATAAGCACAGTGGAGCGATTGCTTAATTCATTTGTTCCACGAACCAGCGGGAAATTGAAAAAGTCGAAAAATTGTGGATCTGTAAAATGCGCCAGAGCTTCATACGGATCTTTTTCATCTGCCTTCACATTAAGCCCACGGCTATCCCACCTCACTGTTTCTTTCACAACTGTAAAATCGTTTTTTGCCATCCTGGCCAGGTATTCGGGACAATAACCCTTCAGATTATCATTGCCTTCGACTCTTGTAAGAACGCGGAAAATATTTTTCGTGTCTTTGTTGAAGTTGTTATAGCTGAAGGAGAAACGGTAAGTCTGAATACCCCATACGATAGAAGCAATTCCTACAGCCAAGCTGACAATATTGACGACCGTATATAATTTATTTTTCCAAAGATTCCTGAAGATGATTGTGCAGTAGTTTCTAAACATGTAGACTAATTATTGATTATTAATTATTGATTGCTAAAGTCTACACTACTACACTACCACACTTGCTTTAGGCTTTAGGCTTTAAGCTTTAGGCTTGATTAGGATTCGTAATTACTGAGCCAAACACATGCCGGATTGAATCACATGATTATCAATGAAAATAAAGCAATAAAAGGGGTTAACCAGTTTGGTTTTGATACAGAAACTGTCCGGTTTTGATACAGCTACAAAATATATATCTCTATCTTATTGTAAATCATTTGAATTCTTTCCGGCATGTAATTAGGGAGTTTTAAGAACTTTCTTTGAGAGAGACTTCTTCCAGGGAAAATAAAACATGAGCTATGCTTCTCCACTATATTAAAATCGCTTTACGGAATCTTTCGAAGCAAAAAATTCTGGCATTTATCAATGTATTCGGACTTTCTGTCGGCATAGCCTGTTTTAGTCTCTTTTTGTTGTACTCAGTGAACGAATTCAGTTATGATCAGTTTCATAAGAATGGAAATAATATTTATCGTGTTGTTCAGTGGTATGCCGGAGATAAGGATCACGGACCCGGAGGTGATGCTTCCTCTAATACGCCTGTGGGTCCGGCCATGAAACAGGATCTGCCAGCTGTTGAAAATTTTGTCCGTTTTCAGAGTGGCTGGGGAGAACATTTTGTAAAAGTGGATAATAAAGTCACCCGTCAGCCGGTGTCTTTTGCAGACCCGCAAATACTGACTGTATTCACCTTCAAACTGATTGAAGGCAGCGCGAGTGATGCACTGAAAGATCCGCATAATATTGTTCTGACGAGAGAAAAAGCAATGCAATTGTTTGGCACAACCCATATTGTCGGTAAAAGGATAGATATCAAAATGAATGATCAGCAGGAGCAGTTTGAGGGGTTCAAAGTGGGTGGAGTTGTTGAGAATATCCCCAAGACTTCAACTATTCAATTTGAACTGCTCGGAAATTTTGATTATGTGTTGGCTACCGAAGATGGCAGGGCAAGCGCCAATAATTGGAATATGACGATCGGAATTGAAACCTATATACAATTGCGAAAAGGAAGCCTGTTAATGAATGATCAAAAAGAAATGGCGGTGTTCAGGCACAAATATTTTTCTGATGAAGAAGCATTTATGAAAAAATCAGGAAGATGGAACGGAAAGGACCCATACCCGTTCAGTTATAAACTACAACCCCTGCGGGATATGCATACCAATGTTAACGTGGATGCAGGTGCGCCCGGAAGTACAACCAATCCTAAAAACCTATGGATACTCATCAGCATATCTGCGGGTATTTTATTAATCGCCTGTATCAATTTCACTACCCTTGCAATCGGGCGTTCTGCCGGCAGAGCAAAAGAAGTAGGCGTCAGAAAAGTAATCGGTGGCGGAAGGAAAAAACTGATATATCAGTTTCTTACCGAGTCCATGTTATTAAGCATTTTTTCCGGAGCCATCGGATTGTTGTTGGCAACCGGGCTATTACCTTTTTTTAACAGGTTATGCGGAAGAGAGTTAAATTTTTCATTCAGCCAGTTTCCTCAACTGATCTGGATTCTGACATCACTTATATTCCTTGTAGGAATTGTAGCGGGAAGTTATCCTGCATTGATTCTTTCCGGATTCAGACCAGTTGATGTTTTGAAGAGTAAGATCAAATTAGGCGGCTCCAACTATTTTACGAAATCACTGGTGACTTTTCAATTTGTTCTTTCAATCGGGCTGATCATTTCAACCCTGATTATTTTCGGTCAGCTGCACTATCTGCGAACTAAAAATCTTGGACTTACAAAAGAAAACGTCCTGGTCATTAATGCAGGAGGTTTGGATACGAAAAAAATATATCCATTATTCAGACAATTACTACAATCGCACAGACAGATTATAGGTATTGCAGGTTCACAAATGGGTTTGGGAGAAGGAGAGGGTCAGATGGGCGGTGGTTATAAATACGGCGATAAAGATTTTGGTTCCATAGAATATCCTGTTGATCAGTATTACCTGAAATTAATGGGAATGCATTTGATTGCAGGAAGGAATTTTGATTTGTCCATAGCAAGTGATTCCACGAATTCTGTTATTATAAATGAAACGCTGGCAAAAAATATTTTGGGAACGACTCCTGAAAATGCGATTGGAAAACAATTCAATTCACGAGGGGATCATGGAAATGCGGTTATCGGCGTAATTAAAGATTTTAATTTTGAAGCTCTGAATCGGGTGGTCAGACCACAGTTGTTTACCATGCCGGGCGAATTCTCTCCCACGAAAATATTTGTCCGTTTTCAACCTGGAGATCCTTCCGATGCTATCGCATTGCTGCAATCTGCCTGGAAGAGTTTTGTACCTGATTATCCATTCAAATACAGTTTTCTGGACGAGGATCTGGATAGGTTTTATAAATCAGAAGAAAAATGGAGCAGTATAGTGGGATGGGCCGGTGGAATTTCCATTTTTCTCGCCTGTCTGGGTTTATTTGGTTTGGCTGCTTTGGCAGCAGTAAACCGCACAAAGGAAATTGGTATCCGAAAAGTGCTGGGTGCTTCAGTATCTGTGATTGTTCGATTATTATCAAAGGATTTTTTGATTTTGGTAATCATTGCCCTGCTGATAGCATCGCCGGTTGCCTGGTATTTTATGAATAAATGGCTGCTGGATTATGCGTACAGGATTGACATTTCCTGGTGGGTATTTGCAGTTACAGGAATAGTGACGGTGTTTATTGCATTCATAACGATCAGTTTCCAGGCGGTTAAAGTGGCCGTGGCGAATCCGGTAACTAGTCTTCGCTCTGAATAAGCTTAAGGCGTAAAGCGTAAGGCATAAGGCTTAAGGCAAGTGTGAGAGTGTGAGAGTATTTCTGCGTTGTTCTTGCAATCAATAATTAATAATTGATAATTGATAATTAATAATTAGTGTCCATGTTAAAAAACTACCTGACTGTTGCGCTGAGAAATTTCCGGCGAAACAAGATTTTTACGGCAATTAACATATTGGGTCTTTCCATCGGGATTAGTGCCGCACTGGTAATCTTCCTGATTGTACAATTTGATTATAGTTTCGACAGATTTGAAAAGAACGGAAACAGGATTTTCAGAGTGGTGAGAAGCTATGCTTTTCAGGGCGGCAATCCTGGCTTTACACGTGGTGTACCTGCTCCGCTGGCAGAAGCCGTTAAAAAAGACGTCAGCGGACTGGATCAGGTCGTAACCTTCAGATATTTTAATGACAATAAACTCGAAGTACCGCCATTACATGCGGCTAAGCCATTGGTGTTCCGGGCGCAGGAACATATCATTTTCGCAGAAGAGAGTTATTTTAAAATGCTTCCGTACAAATGGCTCGCCGGCTCCTCAACAACAGCAATGCAGGGACCGGGTAAAGTGGTCATTAGTGAGACAAGAGCTAAACTTTATTTTCCATCATTGTCTTTCCCGGAAATCATCGGAAGGAAAATTATTTATGACGATACTATTACTACACAGGTTTCGGGGGTGGTTGCCGATTTTAAGCGCCAGGGCAATACCGATTTTAATTTCGAAGAATTTATTTCACTCCCAACCATTCTTAACAATTATGGTCTTAGAGGTAATTTTCATTGGGATCAATGGGGATCAACTACTAGTGACCAGCAGCTATATGTTTTACTCGGTACTTCAACAAAACTTGAATCGGTAGAAGCAGGATTAAAGAAAATATTTGAGGTTAATTTAGGCACTGAAGCTAAAAAGAATAATTTTACCTGGAATTTTCTCCTACAACCTTTAGATGATATTCACTTCAATAACCGTTACGGGGGGTTTAATATAGCACTCGCAGACAAAAGCACATTGGAGAGCCTGATTTTAGTTGCCATTTTCCTATTGTTGTTGGGATGTATCAATTTTATCAACCTGAGTACCGCTCAGGCTTCGAAAAGGGCAAAAGAAATTGGAATTCGTAAAACAATGGGAAGTGCTAAGTACCAGCTAGTACTGCAATTCCTAAGTGAAACTTTTATCATCACGTTAATTGCTTCGATATTATCCTTTTCACTCATTCCTGTTCTACTAAAATTGTTTTCAGATTTTATACCTGAAGGGGTTCGGTTTTCTCTCAATGACCCCTTTCTTATTCTGTTTCTCTTAATACTTGTATTAACAGTAAGCCTGTTAGCCGGATTTTATCCGGCCGCAGTTTTGTCCTCTTCGAAACCATTACAGGTTCTAAAAAATCAGGCATATCAGGGGAGCGCCAGAACAAGGGGTGCTTTGATACGGCAAACACTTACCGTTGCCCAGTTCATTATTGCCCAGGCCTTCATTATGGGAACATTTCTGGTTGGCAAACAAATCCGGTTTATGCTGGATAAAGATTTGGGATTCAGAAAAGAGGCAATCATCAGTTTTAATACGCCTTATGCTGATACGTCTATTTCAAAGAGATATTTTTTGCTGAATGAACTAAATAAAATACCCGGAATTAATCTGAGTAGTTTGGGAAATGATGTGCCTTCTTCATTTGGATGGTGGACCACTACCTTGGAATACCAGAATGGAAAAAAGGAAATTCAAACGGTGGTAGAGTTAAAAGCCGGTGATGCGAATTATTTAAGACTTTTTCAAATCCCACTACTTGCAGGGAGATATTTGCAGCCTTCAGACACTACAAAGGAAATTCTGATAAATGAAAGCTCTATGCATTTTTTAGGTTTTCAAAATCCACAAGATGTAATTGGTAAAATGGTTAAGCTTGACGATAAGATGGTTCCTGTCGTGGGCGTTATGAAAGATTTCCATCCACATCCTTTGAATTATAAAATTGCGCCATTGGCTTTTTGCCAGTCTGTCAATAATTGCCGCAAAATAATTGTTGCTTTGAAACCCGAAGAGGCTAAAGCCTTTACTTCTGGAGGTGTAGCAGGAGTGAGTAAAGAAAATAATTGGAAAGAAGTTATTGCGAAAATTAAAGATGATTTTAGTAAAACATATCCCCAGGAAAATTTCGATTTCGCATTCTTTGACGAAAGTATTGCCAGTGCATACGGTAATCAGCAAAATATTTCAAGTCTTTTGAAATGGGCAACCGGTCTGACAGTATTCATAAGCTGCCTTGGATTACTGGGGTTGGTCATTTATACTACCAATCACAGGGTAAAAGAAATCGGCGTTCGCAAAGTGCTGGGCGCTTCTGTTACTCAGATTGTTTCTATTTTATCAAAGGATTTTATTAAGCTGGTTGCCATTGCCTTTGTTGTAGCAACTCCCTTAGCCTGGTGGGCATTACATAATTGGCTTGATGATTTTGCATTCAGAACAGAGATAAGCTGGTGGGTTTTTGTTATAAGCGGAATTGGAATGATAGCAATTGCTTTAATCACTTTAAGTGTGCAAACAATCAAGGCTGCGATGGCGAATCCGGTGACTAGTCTTCGCTCTGAATAAACTTTAGGCAAGTATAAGAGTATAAGAGTATAAGAGTGTGGGAAGATAAATATACTCCTATACTCTTATACTCTTATACTTGCTTTTCTATTTCAGCAGCTGATATGCAATCAAACTCGCCACATAGGCGAGTCCTGTCATGTAGACCAATTGAATGATGGGCCATTTCCACCCGCGCGTTTCGCGTTTTACGACTGCGAGTGTACTCATGCATTGCATAGCGAAGGCATAAAAAATCATTAATGAGACAGCCGTCGCGAGTGTATACACTTTGGTACCGTCTTCTCTTTTGGCGGAAGCCATTCTTTCACGAAGAGTCTGGGGATTTGCATTCTTACCACCCTCTACACTATATAATGTTGCCATTGTTCCGATAAAAACTTCCCTGGCGGCAAAGGAAGTTATCAACGCAATGCCAATCTTCCAATCATAGCCGAGTGGTTTAATAACCGGTTCAATTGCTCTTCCTAAAATGCCGGCATACGAATTTTCCAGATGCTCCGCATTTTTAGCTTTCATTTCTGAAGCAGGAGCATTAGCATATTTTTCATTGACGGTAAGCATGCGACCCTTCGGACCATAACTGCTCAGTCCCCACAATATCATACTGATCACGATGATGACTTTGCCTGCGTCACGTACAAATATTTTTGCTTTGCTTACCATGGTGATAGCGACATTTTTCCATCGGGGCGCGCGGTAGGTAGGCAGCTCAAGGATAAAAAAGCTTTTTTCCTTTGAATGAATAAATCTTTTGGCTACATAAGAAACAATAAGTGCAGCGACTACACCCATCAGGTATAACCCCATCATTACAAGACCCTGCATATTAAAAAAACCCCAGACATCTTTATTTGGAACGGTGAGTGCAATGAGCATGGTATAAACTGGAAGTCTGGCGCTGCAACTCATCAGGGGCGTTACCAAAATGGTAAGCAGCCTTTCCTTTTTGTTTTCAATATTCCGGCTGCTCATGATAGCCGGAACGGCGCATGCGAAGCCACTGATCATCGGCATTACGGATTTACCATTCAATCCTACTTTACGCATGAGCTTGTCCGTTAGAAAACTTATGCGGGCCATATATCCAGTATCCTCGAGCACGGTGATAAGCCCGAAGAGGATCATGATTTGTGGAATAAAAACCAGGATGCCACTGAGTCCTGCAAGCAGGCCGTTCACCATGAGGTCACGAAACCATCCGTCAGGCAGTTGAGCCGAAACCCAACTGGTCATTTTTGTCAGGGACCAGTCGAGCCCATCCATCGGAAAGCGGGCCAGCCAAAATACACTTTGAAAAAGGAAAAAAAGGACGGTGAGTAAGATAACATAACCCCAAACACGATGAAGAAGGATATTGTCCAGTCTTTCAGTGAATAATGTTTTTTGCAGTGGGTCAGGTTCAGAAATCGTTTGCTGCATCACCTGCCGTATACGGTTATATCGCTGAAGGATTTCTTCTGCCTGAACGCGGGTATGGTTGAAATGGTTTACTTCTTCAATGCTTTCAATCCGGTGATGCATATCCTTGCTGAAGCCGAAGGATTCGTGGTTGATGAGATAATGGAGCGCTTTATAATCACTGATTTCAGGCATTGCCTGTCGCATTTGTGATACGGCATCATTTGCAAGTGCGTGATTGGGAATAAAATCCCGAATGGGTGCCTGTTGCAGATGTTGTGCGCGCTGTGCAAGAATTCTTTTCAATTGTGGCATGCCTTTATTCTTGCGGGGATTAACAGGCACTACAGGTACACCCAATTCTCTTTCAAGGCCGGGTACATCTATCTCAATTCCTTTTTTCGCAGCCAGGTCCATCATCGTTAATGCGACGACAACCGGGATTTTCAGATCGATGATCTGAGAGCAAAAAAGCAGGTTCCTGCGGAGATTACTTGCATCGACAAGCAGGATCACCATATCTACTTTTATTTCTTCATCCTGATCGAGCAATATTTTATATGTCACCCATTCATCGGAACGTTTGGGATAAAGGCTATATGTTCCCGGAAGATCAACGATCAGTGCCTGATTTTCCCCACCCAGATTGCAGGAGCCGGTTTTTTTGTCAATGGTTACGCCAGGAAAATTTCCCACTTTCTGGTGAAGGCCGGTAAGGGCGTTAAAAAGAGAGCTTTTCCCACTATTCGGATTGCCAACGAGACCAATATTTATTTTACGTTTATTCAATAAGCTCATTATATAGGGGAAGCAAATTTAGAGGTAATGATTTTAATATGTTTACGATTTGCGGAAGGGATTTTTAAAGTGTGAGAGTGTGAGAGTGTGAGAGTGTGAGGGTGTGGGCAACTTTTAACTTAACTCCGGTTAACGGTCAACGGTCAACGGTCAATGGTCAAATGATCCATCCAAATAACAAACAGATCATGACGATTACCGGTGAAGGTAACTTGCTGTATTGCAGGAGAATAAAGGTAAGTATTCCCACAGCTATATTGAGCCATAGCATGAGGGTTGAGCCGGAAGTAAAATCTTTCATCATATAAAAACTACTGGCAACCATAATGCCCACGACCACGGCATTAATACCTTCAAGAGCACGGTATACGGTCGCATATTTTTTCATGTTCGACCAGATGGGAAAAAAGAAAAGGACTAACAATGCACTTGGCAGAAAAATGGCAACAGAGCCTATTACACATCCCATGACCTGGGCAGAAAACCCCATGTCTTTCATTGCAATTCCGCCCATATAGGATGAAACGGAGAAAACAGGTCCGGGGATTGCCCTTACAAATCCGGCGCCTGTATAAAAATCATCTTTATTGATTTTGACAATATTGGGATTTCGTTTAATGAGTTTTTGTGATTCAGGCCTCGCAACGAATTGCTCATACATAAAAGGAATCAGGACCTGTCCGCCGCCAAATACCAGGCTGCCGAAGCGATACGTGTTTTCAAACAGATTAATGGGCCTTCTGTGTGGCCAGTTATTTTTTCTGGCCAGCTCACTGGAAGCACCGGCGAGAATAAAAATAAATGCAAAGAGCCAGATATTGGCCCATTTAATTTTCTGTGTAATAACTTCTGTTTGGGGTATACGCCTGCTGCTGATATTTGTGATTAGTCCACCCAGCACAATCACGATCGGAAAAATCCAGGGTGTTTTAAATAGAAGAAAAGTTGAGATGGCCGATACCAGCATTATTATATGTGTGATGGTATTATGTACAGAAACGCGAAAAGCTTTCCAGGCAGCAAAAACAATGAAACCTACTGTCATGGGTTCTACAAAACGAAAAAGTTGCAGGCTGCCGTTTTTATCGTTAATGTATTCTATGAAAAAAGAAAAAATGCCCATGAGGATGCATGCAGGAAGCATCCAGATTATGAGTGTGATCACTGCCAGCGGAATGCCCCCGCGTTTGTATCCAATCAGAATGAGTGTTTGGGTAGAGGAAGCACCGGGCAGCAGTTGGCAGAAAGCGTTATAGTCGATCAGTTCTTCTTCTGTAACATCATGACGTCTGTTTACAAAGGTTTTCATCATCATACCCAGGTGACCCTGCGGACCTCCGAATGCAGAAATGCTGTGCAGGAAAACTGCTTTTAGAAAGGGAATGTGCCGGAGTAATTGCATTTAAGTACAATTTAAAGCTTAAAGCTTAAAGCTTAAGGCTTAAGGCGTAAGGCGTAAGGCGTAAGGCGTAAAGCGTAAGGCATAAAGCTTAAAGCCTGGAACATTTCAATACATTTTTATTCTGATCATTTTATTTTTCAAATTTCTAATTTGCCTTAAGCCTTAAGCTTTACGCCTTACGCTTTATGCCTTACGCTTAGAACGGTGTCAGTGGTATCGTATCATCTTCTTTCTTACCTGGCACATAATGGGAACTCAAATGCCTTTCATAATCCAGGTAAGCAAGTTTTATATACTCTGCATATTCGTAATCAGTGGCAAGCTGGGTAAATTGATAAGAAGGCCGGTAACGGCGCATAAATGAATCTTCAGCATCACCATCCAGGTGAGTGATTTGTTTTACAATATATCGGGTGAACCGATGGTCAATGAATTTATCCTGCTCATCAGCAATTAATCTTTGCTGGAAGGCTAGTAATCGCCGGTTTCTTTGAAAACGGAACACATTAATTATTTCGTCAAGGTCAAATCCAACGCCTCCTCCTACGGAACCATCGGTCAGTTCAAGACCGGGCTTTTTATAATTAAAAATCTTTTCATAATCTTTCCTGTTCTGCAGTGAATCCATATGATAATTCCTGGGAGCCACACGTACTTCATTCAGTTCAGTCGGATTTACATGCAGAGCAATATCGAATCCTGCTGTGGAGTTCATCATGAAAACCGGGAACATCTGTGTGGCGCGGCCGAGGTAAGAAAAACGAAGGGAATCTGACTGGTCCACGCGGATCATATAATTCCCATTGGAATCCGTCGTTGTTCCTGATCCACAACTACAGAGTACACTAACTCCGTCGAGCGGACGGGTCTTATACATATTAAATACTGTTCCATGGATTGTAACCTCCTGGGCAACGCATTTTGCCGAGCAAAAAACAAGCAGCGCAAAGAATATCGTCTTTCTCAGATATACGTAAAATCGAACCAAAAAAATTAGTTTAATAATGTACAGGCACGATTGTCATTAACATGCTGCGCTTTAAGTTTTCGGTTTTATCTGCTTGCGTTTCTTAGGAAAATGGTTCAGGTCTTTCGGATTTTTGGATTGAGCTTTTGTTCATTGCGTTATGCGTTACGCGTTAGGCTTTAAGCGTTAAGCGTTAAGCGTTCCGCGTTAGGCGTTACGCGTTAGGCTTTAAGCGTTAAGCGTTAAGCGTTAAGCGTTAAGCTTTAAGGGGCAAAATAGGATTTAGGAATCAAACATTTAAAATTTTAACGGATAATTTGGATTCCTGTTCCAATGTAACAGCAAACTACAACGGATTAATTGTGAATTGTCAATTGTTAATTGTAAACGCATTTTATTTAAATGCTTTCTGCATTTTATCATCGACGTGCACTATATGCTATCAATTTACCATTGACAATTTACAATTAACAATTGTTCCGGCTTTAAGCCTTCAGCGTTAAGCTTTAAGCTTTAAGCTTCAAAGATGATTCAATCCACCGTGCAATCTGTTCCGGATAATGTTTGTATTCAAGGGCATGTATTTTTTTTGACAGACTTTCAGTCGTTTCGTCTTTTGAGAGATGAATCCTGGCCTGAAAAAAAATTCTTCCATGATCATATATTTCATCCACATAATGAATACTGATACCGCTTTCATGTTCCCGGGCGGTAACAACAGCTTCATGTACTGCCGACCCATACATGCCTTTCCCTCCATAGGAAGGCAGAAGTGCAGGATGGATATTCAGGATCCGGTCAGGGTATGCACGGATGAGTTCTGAAGGGATTTTCCATAAAAATCCTGCCAGCACAATGAATGAAATATTATTTTTTTTAAGTTCAGCAATATAGTGGGATCCGCGAAAAAACTTTTCTTTCTCAATAATGAGTTCAGGTATGCCCGATTCTTTAGCAATATCCAAAACACCAGCCCCTGGTTTATTACAAACAATCAGTGAAATTTCAACCCGACATCCCATGACTAAATGTCCTGTTTCATGAAAATAACGAATGATCTCTTTCGTATTTGTGCCCTGACCGGATGCAAAAATGGCGATTCGGATAGTTGACGGTTCTTCACTCATACAAAAAACTTAAACGCTGGATGAAAACGATTGTAAAGATGTAGTAAAAAACTGGTTTGAAAACAAGGTCTTTTCGATGCAGAAATTCCGCTGAAACAGGATGACAAAGCGATGACATTCATTTTTTAAAAAAATACATAATCGTCTGAAATGCAGGCCAGATAAGGGAAAAAAAATTTCAAGCATGTTGGTATATTGTTAATTCCATGGCTTACTTTTGCAGCCAACCGAGATGATTTTTCACATTTATACACTGAATGTATATATGCATCATTACAGACTAAGTGCTTTCCGGATATCCTTCATTTTTCTTCTCACTGTTTCGTTCCTTTTTTCCGGAAATCTTTCGATGGCTCAGGATGGAAAGGCGCTCTTTCAAAGCGATTGTGCGTCCTGCCATAATCCAATAAAGCAGGTAACAGGTCCCGCATTAAAAGGAGTTACTTCAAGAGTTCCTGATCAGAAATTACTTCATGCCTGGATTCGCAATAACGCGGCCGTTTTGGCTTCAGGAGATAAATATTTTAACGACCTGTATATCCAATTTGGCAAGACGCCGATGAACACCTTTCCATCGCTAACGGATGCTGAAATCGATGCGATTCTGAAATATGTTGAAACTTATCCTGAACCAGGCGTAGGCAAAAATGGTACACCTGTTCCGCCGAACCCAGATGCTGAATCAGACAGCAGCCTACTATACGGCATCCTCACTCTGATCCTGGCAGTAATTATGCTGGTACTTCTTCAGGTAAACAGTAATCTTAAAAAACTTTCAGACGATAAATCGGGAGTTCCATCTCATGAACCTATCCCTTTCTATCGTAATAAAGTATATATCACTTTTCTCGTTCTGGTGCTTTTTGTAGTAGGCGGTTATTATGTTGTGCAGGCAGCCATTGGGTTAGGCAGACAACAAAACTACCAGCCTGAACAACCCATTTTCTTTTCCCATAAAGTACATCCGGGTACAAACCAGATCAGTTGTTTATATTGCCATGGTGGCGCCTGGGATTCCAAAATGGCCGGTGTCCCTTCACTTAATGTCTGTATGAATTGCCATGCGGCTATTAATGATTACAAGGGTGAAGTCCTTCATCGGGCCGACGGCAAGGAAGTGGATGCTAACGGAGAAATTCAAAAACTCTATTCTTATACAGGCTACGATCCAAAATCTGGTAAATACACAGAACCAGGCAAACAAATCGAATGGGTTAAAATTCATAACCTGCCCGACCATGTTTATTTCAATCACTCACAGCATATCCGCGCAGGTAAAGTACAATGCCAGACCTGTCACGGGAGTATCACTGAAATGAATGAAGTGAAACAGTTTTCTGAACTCAGCATGGGCTGGTGTATTAACTGTCACCGCACAACTAAAGTTAATTTCCCTGATTCAGCCGGAAACGGAAATAAATTCTATAGCATTTACGAAAGGTTCAACCATAATCTGCAAACAGGAAAAATGGACAGTGTTACGGTTGAGAATATTGGAGGAACTGAATGTCAGAAATGTCATTATTAGAGTATAAGAGTATAGGAGTATAAGAGTATAAGAGTGGAAGGCATTCTTATTTCCAAGGTTAAGTATTAGGATTTTCAAATTTGAATCTCGATGAGCGAAAAAAAGTACTGGAAAAGTTTTGGGGAACTCAATCTGACTGAATCGTATTTAAAGGATCAGGAGAATGAATTCAGGGAAGATCTTCCGGGTTCGTTGGATGACGGAAAGGGATTGATGGATTCAAAACATCCCCGCCGGGATTTCCTTAAATTTCTTGGTTTCAGTACGGCCGCAGCTACCCTCGCTGCGAGTTGCGAAATGCCGGTAAGACATATTATCCCATATATCAATAAACCCGAGAACATGGTTCCCGGTGTAGCAGATTATTACGCAACTACTTTTGTTTCCGGCGGTGATGCGGTTTCCATTGTTGCCAAAGTAAGAGATGGAAGGCCGGTAAAACTGGAAGGGAATGAATTATCCGGTGTTACGAAAGGAGGAACTTCTGCCCGCGTACAGGCTTCCATCTTAGATCTGTATGATACTGCCCGACTGCGTTATCCGGTACAGATGGTGCAGGGTGTACCACAGGAAGTAACCAGCTTCGAAGCTTTTGACAAACTGGTGATGGATTCTATGGCTTCGCAAAATGGAATTACCGTTCTGCTCACGCCTACCATTACTTCTGCAACGACTAAACAAGTAATCGCGGATGCTCTGTCTAAATATCAGGGAAGCCGTCACGTTCAGTATGATACTGATTCATTCAGCGGCATGCTGCAGGCGAATGAAATATCTTATGGTAAAAGAGCCATTCCCTCATATCATTTCGACGAAGCAAAAGTTGTCGTGAGTCTGGGTGCTGATTTCCTTGGAACCTGGCTTTCACCAATTGAATTCGCCAGACAATATGCAAAGGGAAGAAAGATAGATGAGAAGGCTCCTGCCATGAGCAAGCATTATCAGTTCGAGTCCCTGCTTAGTATGACGGGTGCGAATGCTGATGAACGTTTTGCACACAAACCTTCTGAAAGTGCAGCTGTTGCGCTGGCCCTGCTTGCTGCTCTTGGCGGAAATGTTACAGCTCCTGCTGTTTCTGAAAAATTAAAAGCCGGCGTTAATAAAGCCGCAAAAGATCTGCTCGCGAATAAAGGCAAGGCACTCGTAGTTTCCGGCTCAAATAATATCCAGGTGCAAACGATTGTCAATGCAATCAATGAAGCGATCGGCGCTAATGGAACAACGATAACCTGGGATGGCCTCAACCTGACCCGCCAGGGAATTGACAGCGAATTCGCAAACCTCGTTTCTGATATGAATGCAGGAAAAATCAGCACCCTACTCGTGTATGATGTAAATCCTGTTTATGATAACCCTGCTTCAAAAAATTTCAAAACAGGTCTTGAAAAAGTAAAGACCACTGTTTCTTTCAGCAGTCGTCTGGATGAAACTACAGAATTGTGCAAATACATTCTGCCTTCGCCACATTTCCTGGAACGATGGGGAGATGCTGAGGCAAAAACAGGAAATATTTCCATGATGCAGCCAGTGATTTCACCGCTGTTCCAGACACGTCCATTCGAAGATTCACTGCTTACATGGTCAGGCAGTAAAATTTC
>JABDDT010000015.1 GCA_013287475.1 Bacteroidota bacterium | reverse complement strand
CGGGCCGCCTTTATCATAGTTTCCCAATGGCAACACATTCCCGTAATAGGCTTTACCATTTTTCCAACCTCCATTATTTACCCAGGTATTTGTATATACTTCTTTTGAAATGGGATGTGAGTGGGAAGAAGCAGCAATGATATAAGTAATCAATGCTTCGTCATAACCGAAAACAGGGAAATTCATATCAAAGCCATTGTTGGGGCTCCAATGCCAGTATAATTTATTATCACTTCTGACATGCGCGTTCCAGTTGGCTGCCTGCCACATTTGGTTTACCCTTTTTTGAAAATACTTTTCAGGCAATGAGTTTCCATTGAAATATTCTTTCGCTACGAGCATGCCCATCATCAGGTAAGATGTTTCAACGATGTCGGCTCCATCATCTGTTCTGTCGAAAGGAATTGCTTTACCGGTTGTTCCATTTATAAAATGCGGATAGATACCGTGGTAGCAATTTGCTTTAATTAAAAAATCTGCAATCTTGATAAGGCGGTTCAAAGCAGTATCCCTGCCAATCCATCCGCGGTTTACTGCTACAATAGTTGCCATGATTCCGAAGCCTGTTCCTCCCATCGCACATGCTTCAGGTCCGAATGTTCCTTTACTCAGGTTGGGTTCATCATCCGCTTCATTGATATAATCCCAATAGTATTCTGCTTTAACCGTATTATCTCTTTCCCTTGCCATACCGCTTACCGGATGTGCGAATTGCCAGAAAAACCGGAATGTCTGACGCTGTACAATATCCAGTAATACTGAATCTGAAATATTTTTAATGATACCGACAGGGATAATAGAATCTTTATTTGGTAGCGAAACCTGCGGATTTTTTTTTTGAGGAAACGCAGTTATGATTGAGAAAAGAAATAAAGCAGTTTGTAGCAGTTTTATTTTCACGTCCTCTATTTTTTCAGCCATTGACTTTCATACCCTAATTTAACCAATCCACTTTGTATTTCTGGTGAACTCATGAAGAGTTTCCACAACAGGCCCGAGCGGTAGTTTTCAATCATCACAACGATAGGACCTTCGTCAATGGCCAGGTAACTTTCTGCATACCAGTTTTTGCTTTCATTGAAGGCATCAACGAAACCATAGTTTCCCCATATCTTATCTCCCAGGTCGTAATAAAAATGTTTCAGCGCCTTCATAGAATATTCGGGAGTATAGGGGAAGGAAGAAAGAGCAGCAGACGGAGTGATGGTACCGAAATCGTTGGTGGGTGACTGTGCATTGTAGCCGTCGTAGGTATCGCTGGCCGTGAGACCCCAGCAGTTTTCTCCATATCCCTTAAAATGATTGGGATTAATAACGCAGTGTTTGTAATTGATCAGGGTATGATTATAATTCTGCTCCCAGTAATCGGCATATCTATCTTTTAGTCCGTGCGGATCCAGTCCCATGAAACTATAATGTGCAAAGAAAAGGGGACCACCATAATCAAATCCGAGGGGAAGTTTAATTCCATAATAAGTTCTTCCATTGATAAAATGATTACTTACGGCCCAGCATTTATGATATACATTTTCTGTAATCGGATAGGTTGGGGAAGAAGCGCCAAGTACATATGTAATAAGACATTCATTCCAGCCACGGATTTCGAAATTCATAGCCCAACCATTATTGGGACTCCAGTGCCAGTATAAGGAATTTCCCTGGTCACGCTGGTGCCAGTTCCATTCTGCTCCGGTCCAAAGCCATTTAATTTTATTCCTCAATTGATTTTCCAGTGGGTTCTGCTGATTGAAATACTGCCGGGCACAAAGAAGGCCTTCAAATAGATAGGAAGTCTCGACGATGTCAGCGCCATCATCCTTCCTTGAGAAAGGAATCGTAATGCCTGTCGCCCCGTTGAGCCAGTGTGGGAAAATACCGTGATAGCTGTTGGCCTTCAATAAAAAATTTACTTCTTTCAGGAGATGCTTCACGGCAGTATCACGTGTGATCCAGTGACGATCTGTAGCTACTATTATAGCCATGATTCCGAATCCGCTGCCGCCGATAGTGACGACTTCATTTCCATATGCCGGTGTGTCATTGGATCGTTCCCGTGCAAGGCCGCTGACAGGATGGGAGAAGTCCCAGAAATATTTGAATGTTTGTTTTTGAACGAGATCAAGGAGTGCACTGTCGGAAATCGGTTGACGGTTGGCGGTTGACAGTTGACTGTGTACCGATGAAATGTTAGACTTGTTTTTTTCAACGGGTGTCGCAACCTGCGCAATTGAAAATATAGAAAGCGAAAGTAGAAGCCAGCTAAAAATTCCTTTTTTAAACAAAGAATTAGACATAACCTTTTAATTCAGATTCGGGCTCTGAAATCCAAGCGACTTCATCCCCGTTTTTACTTCAGGGCAACTCATGAAGAGGTTCCATAAAAGACCCGACCGATAATTTTCGATCATGATAATTTCAGGACCCTGATCTATTGCAAGGTAAGAATTTGCAAACCATACATTTGTAAGATTGAATGCATCTACAAATCCGTATTGCCCCCATATTTTGTCTCCCAGTTTGTAGTAAAAAAAGTGAAGGGCATTGAGTGATTGTGTTGGCGCATATGGAAGAGAAGAGATGGCTGCCGTGGGAGAGATGACTCCATCGTCATTTGTTGGTGAGTGTGCCGAATATCCGCCCTGCTCATCGCTTGCGGTGAGTCCCCAGCAATTGCTGCTATAGCCGTTATAGTTATGAGGATTTACTACACAGAAATTGTAGTTAATGAGTGAATGATTCTGATCCTGCTCCCAGTAATCTGCATAAGCGTCACTCAGATTATTCGGATTGATTCCAAGGAAAGAATAGTGGGCAAAAAACAGCGGTCCTCCAAAATCAGGTCCCAATGGAAGTGTAAGGCCGTAATACGATTTACCATTTTTTATAGCACCATTCAATGCCCAGCCATTGTCATATACAATTTTAGGAATCCGGTTGGAATCCACAGTAGATGACGCAGCCAATGCATAAACAATCATGGCTTCATCCCAACCACTGATCTGTTGATTTGTTGAGAAATTATAATTGGGACTCCAGTGCCAGTACAATACATTTTGTCCGTTTTGACGGAACCAGTTCCATTCAACGGCGTTCCATAAATTATTTATATTGTTACGAAGTGTTACTTCGGTGGGGTCATTGGTATTAAAAAACTGTCGTGCAGTAAGAAGGCCCTGCATCATATAAGAAGTTTCCACGAGGTCGGCGCCATCATCCTGCTGACTAAAGGGAATAGTGGCACCTGTTGTTCCATTCATCCAGTGCGGAAATGCGCCGTGATATCTTTGTGCCTTATTGGTTAAGAAATTGACGATAGTATCTACTCTGGCAAGACCTTGTGCCCTCGTAATAAAATTTCTTTGGATGCCAACCAGGAGCGCCATTACGCCAAATCCGCTGCCACCGGTGGTTACGGTTGTAGCATCTGAATTACGTTCGCGGGCCATTCCGGAAACCGGATGACCAAAGTCATAAAAATATTTAAAGGTTTGCTTTTCAACAAGGTCCAGCAATGCACTGTCGGTGATTTGAGGAAACTTGTCGGTAGAATCGATGGTAGTATAAAGGTTGATAGCTACAGGATTCTGCAATGCAGTATTTTGTTGTGACTTAAATGCAGTAGATATTTCAAAACGATAGCCGGTAAGTGGTGTCAGGTTTCCATTTGGAACTACATTCAGGGTGCTGTCATTATCGTATGAATAATTCAGTGGAACACTCAGGCCACCAAACGTTTTTAGTGAAACGCTTGCATTTACCGAATTTTTATCAATAGTACCTCCTGTAAATATAAATCTGAGATTGATATTTTTCAAGTTAGTATATATGTTTCCTTGATAGTCTCCATTAACCATGAAAGACTTGACATTAAACGGAGTGGTATTTAGAGGCGGGCCACTCGATTTAGTGCAGGATAAATAGAGAAAGGCAATTCCTGCAATAAAGATCTTTTTCAAATGGAATCATTAAACGACTTCAAAAAAATAGGGAACAAACGTTATTAATAATAACGTTTGTTCCCCAATATATACTTATCTACCTGCTAATTCAAGTTGATACAAAGAACCGATTTCAAGATCGGTTAATGCTGCATTATAAACACGGATTTCATCAATAGATCCTACATACAAACCCTGCCAGGACTGAACCGCTGAATTTGTATAACCTGTTGTAGCGTTTGGCCAACCACCTATTACTACCTGAGTTGGAACAGGGCTTATAATCAGACCAAGGCCTACCGCAGGTGTACCAGTTGATCTGAAACGGAAATTGTTATTTGAAACACGAACACCATCTGCATAGATATCAATAAATGAACCGACTCCATCATATCTCATTACATAATGAACCCATTTTTTTGTACCGTGAACAGTTTGGAAATCTGTACCACGTACTCCATAATCATTGATATTATCTCCACCTTCGCGTACTCCTCCCGGATAAGTTGCAAAAGCGGAATGCAAAACAAGGGTATCATCATAAGTCAAATGATTTTTACCTGTTTCCAGATAGACGTTTAAAGGGCCGTCGTTCCAGTCTGTTTGTGCAGTTAAGGTTTTTGTGAGACAAAATACACTACTGGCAAGTGAGTCGCGGTTATCAGTATTTACCCAGCAGCTTACAGTGACACTCCCAATGGCATTAGCTGAGCTTAATGCAGCAATTGTAGGAAATACAAGGTAACCATTGTTAAGAGACAATGCCTGTCCCTTTACGCCTGCTGTAAACGATGCCCCGGTAGTCACAGTAGGTGCGGTACTTGATATAGTTTCATTATTGGTACCGTCAAAAGTCCAGTGCGCCAGCAGATTTGTTTTGGCAACATCGTTCGACGTATTATATCCGTTAATGGGAGGCAATGGAGGCGTGCTGCTTTTTGAGCATGCATTAAAAATAATAATTCCGATTAGAGCGGTAACAGTAAGAATTACCAGCTTGCTTTTTGAACGTTTCATAATTCTAGAATTTGATTTTTGTGAAAATTTTAATGATTCTTGTTTGTGCATATTGTGTAATTGAGATGAGAGTTTATATCTGGTAATTAATAACCGTTATTTTGGGTAAGTTTATTTCCACTTAGTTGAATTTGAGAGCTGGGAATGGGCAGTAATTCATTTTTACCAGCTACAAAATTGGATTTACCTACTGCATGCATAATCTGTGCCGCTCTTCCCTGTCTGACGATATCCCAAAACCTGTCGTGTTCCATAGCCAGTTCAACATGGCGCTCCTGCCATACGTCAGCTATAGTTACGCTTCCTTTTGGAGGGAGTTGTGCACGCTGACGTATTGGTGCAATATCTGCCACTGCTACTCCAGGTTGATTTACTTCGGGTTGTAAAGCTGCTTCCGCATTCATTAACAGAACATCTGCATAGCGGAGAATTCTAATATTTTTTGGCTTGTCTTTGTCTATCGGATCTGCATAGGTTTCTTTTGTTGAACTGGTATATGCTTTATAATTATAATATAAATTCTGAACGGAATCCGAACTTGGAATACGGAAACCATCCCATAAAATCGTCCCTGTATGTGTACCAGAATTATCGATAAATATTATTGTTGCATTTTTTCTAACATCCCCTGGTTCATAAGAATTGATTAATGATAAGCTGGGATCATCAAACCCCCATCCAAGATCATTCCACCCTCCTGCGCCTCCTACACGGGGACCCTGACAAACGGTATAATTAGCAACTTGAAGATTAGCATTATTAAAAGCGCCTGTTTCAATTTCAAAAAGAGATTCAGAACTGTTTTCTGAAGCCTGACGCCATATAAGAGAATAATCGCTTAATAACTGATATTGACCGGAAGCAATGATGTCATTTGTAAGAGCAAAACATTTCTGCCATTGTTTTTGATACATGTATACCTTAGCAAGAATGCCTTCAGCCGATCCTTTTGTTGCATGTCCAACGCCAGCTGCAGCTCTTAATGGTAAATGATCAACCGCATATTGCAAATCAGTAATTATGGTATTGTATACAGCAGTATCTGTTGCACGCGTTTGAAAAACAGGATCCGTATTTGCATCATTGGCATCTTTGGGAACACGTAGAATTAATGGAACGCCTCCAAACATTCTAACGAGATTGAAATATAGATAACCACGGATAAAACGCACTTCTGCCGTAAGTTCAATTTTCGAATTACTGTCTATTGCCGCAGTTGCCAATGCCTTCAATGCCTGGTTAGCTGCACCGATACTATTATAATGACCGCTCCAAAGCGTTAGGGCAAATTCGTTGGTTGACGTAAGTGTGAAGTCATCTAATGGCGTCACTACTGACTGCTGATCTCCGGCATAACTTCCTTTATCTGCATCATCCGACATGATATTAGTGACAGAAAGAAATGCAAATCCATGCACGTCGCCATTTCCCCATGAGTCTCCCTGCATCAGACTGTTATAAACTCCTGTTACTAATTTTTGGGCAAGAGCAGGATCTGCTGAAGTTGTTTCGCCCCCCTGTACAGGGACATTGAGAAAGTTTTTGCTGCATGATAAAAAGGGGGCGCCAAAAAAAATAAGGTTAATATATATGATTAGCTTTTTCATATTTTAATTTTAAAAACCTAAATAAATTCCTCCGGTAATGGTTCTGGTTGTTGGATAAGCGTTCAATTCAATGCCCGAATCAGTTGGAGTTCCCGGCAATTCTGAAGTAAAACCGCTATATTTTTTCCAGGTGTACAAATTCTGGCCCGTTGCAAATACGCGAAGGCTTACAATTTTCAGTTTTTCCAATGAAGGCGATGAAAAAGTATATCCAATAGTCAGATTATTTATCCTTATAAAAGAGCCTGATTCAACAAAATAAGTAGATGCTAACTGATTTCCACTGTTAGCTGAAGGTTGGGTTTGCGAAGGGTTTATGGATGACCATCGGTTGTAAACTAATGCAGACTCAATATTATCAGTTCCGGCTACTCGGATGGCTCTTTTACCGTTATACACCTGGTTACCGAGGTTTCCATAAATATCAAAAGTAAAATCCCAGTTTTTATAATTCAATCCGGCATTTAAACCGAAATATACTTTTGGCTGATAAGCCCCTGCGAAAACACGGTCATTATCATCTATTTGCCCATCTCCATTTGTATCCTGATATTTAATATCACCTGCATGGGCATTGGGTTGAATCACTTTGCCGCTTTTATTTACATAATTCGCAACTTCTGCGTCAGACTGAAATATACCGATCATCTTGAGTACATAAAAACTACCAACCGGATGTCCGTTATCCGTACGTGTAATAAATCCCTGCTGAGCCCCGATACCAGCATCCAGTAAAGGCTGACCTCCATTCAGACCCAATACAGTATTTGTATTAAAAGTTGCATTGGCTCCAATATGATAGGATAAATTTTTATTTATTTTATCCTTCCAATTCAATTGAACTTCCCATCCCATATTTTGAATAGTTGCGGCATTCGTTAATACCTTTGCATCTATATCTCCCACTGTAGAAGGAATATTTACAAAGATCAATGCATTTTTTACTTTCTTATTATAATAATCCACTTCACCTGATAAACGGGAATCTAATGTGGCAAATTCGATTGCCCCGTCATATTCCTGTGTAACTTCCCAGGTGATATTTGGGTCTTTAATCTGATTAATCTGGGCTCCATTTGTAGCCGCCTGACTACTTCCACCAAAGGCATACGGTAAATTTAGGGCTACGGTTGTCGTGAAAGCATCTGTTGGAATCTGATCATTCCCCACTTCTCCCCAGCTGCCTCGTAATTTCAAATAATTGAAGATTTTCTGATTATCCATAAAACTTTCCTTATTAATTACCCAGCCTACTCCAACTGAAGGGAAATTTCCCCATCTGTTTTGTACAGGGAAACGGGAGCTGCCATCTCTACGGATAGTACCGGTTAATAAATATTTATCTTCAAAAGAGTAGTTCAGCCTGGCCAGGTAGGAATTTCTTGCCCACTCATCTCCGCCTCCGTTGTTTTGAGAAGTACTGGCATCTCCAACACCGATATACCATAAGTTTGGATCAGCAGGAACATCTTTTCGAAAGGCCGATAAATAACTTGATTTTAATTTTTCAGCCGTCGTACCAACCATCAGGCTGACATAATGATCACCATATGTTTTAGAGAACGTTAAAATATTATCCCAGACCCATTTGAAGTTCTGAGAATTTTGTGATTGCAAACTGCTATGAGTATTGTATTGATTTCCGCCTTCGACCAGAAAAGTTGTACTGTCTGCATTAAATTGATAATTGTAAGCTCTTGCTGGTGAATTATCGTAATCTCCCCCGATGCTTGATCTGAATGTAAGCCAGCTTACTGGTCTGACATTGAGATAAGCTGAACCCTGTAAACGGTTATCGGTAACTAGTACATTATTATCACTTAAATCGAGCAGAGGATTGCCTACATTCTGATAAGTGGATGTATTCCCATATTTCCCGTTTACAATGCTGGGAATAATTGGTGCAGCGCGGTAAGCATCATTAAAAGCGGAGCCTATATTTCCGTTGGGATCTATATTAATATTATTAAATCCATTTTGATTGTTGCTGGTTGAAAAGGAAGCCTGAACGCCAAATTGTACTTCTTTGCTGATTTTGAATTCATCATTTGATCGAACTGTAAATCTTTTATAATCATTATTTACAACTATTCCTTGATCCGTATAATAACTGGCGCTGAAAAAGTAAAGGACCTTTTCACTTCCACCTGATATGGAAATATTATGATTTTGTTCGAATGCGTTTCTTAAAATAGTATTGTACCAATCAGTTGATGATGTAGAGGGGGGAGGGATCTGTCCCGTTGATGCCTGGTAATAATTATCATATTCTGCTGCATTAGCCATTTTTACCAGGTTTGCAGCTGTACGTACACCGAAATTCCCGTTATAATTTATTTTCATTTGTCCAACGACACCTTTCTTGGTAGTAATGATCATTACTCCATTTGCTCCTCTTGAACCATAAATTGCAGCGGCAGAAGCGTCTTTTAGTATACTCATATCAACGATGTCGCCGGTATTTATATTGCTTATATCATCTGTGAGAACACCATCTACTACATAAAGTACAGCCGTGCCTCCCAAAGCGGTACTAGTTCCTCTGATCCTAACCTGTGGTGAACTTCCTGGAGCACCACTACTGATAATCTGTACACCAGCAACCTTTCCCTGAATTGCCTGTGTTGCTGTGAGAACCGGCTGCTTAACCATTTCAGGGCCACCAACTGTTGCAACTGAACCTGTTATATCTTTTTTACGTTGGGATCCATAACCAACAACTACAACCTGATCCATTACTTTGGAGGATGGTACCATTTTAATGTTCATTTCACCTGTTGCTGGAAATTCCTGTGTTGTATAACCTACATATGAAATGATCAAAGATGCATTATCAGGTACAGAAAGGGTGAAACTTCCATTGGCATCTGTAGTGGTCCCTGTCGTTCTTCCTTTTATTATTATCGAGACACCGGAAAGAGGTTCGTTATTTTCATTCGTTACTTTACCGGTAATGATTTTATCCTGATCCGCTTCGGTCGAACTTATTACAATCAGTTTATTGTCCAGCATTTTGTACTGAAGATTGGTTCCGGTGAAAATGCTTTTCAGCACCTCACTGATGTCTGCGTTGTCTGCATCAACATCAACTATTTTATGTATCCCTACAAGGCGGCTGTTGAATAAAAAATGATAACCGCTTTCTTTTTCAAGTGTAGAAAAAACCTGGCTGATCTCTGCATTTTTCATGTGTATAGAAACGAGAGGCTGTCCGGACGCCTTTGCAGTAAACCGAAGCAGTGCAATAAAGACCAGCAGGAAACTACATTTCATAAATGATGAGATTTTCATTTTGGCTGAATTGATTGAACACCTTTAATACTATTATAAATAAAGACCTGGTTGCCTTTGATTTCATAAATAAAATCTGCGATCGACTTTTCCGCTGTTAAACGCAGTGCATCCAGGGCTTGCGTTACTGTTTCATCCTTAAAACTTCCGGTAAAATGAATCGTATCCAGGGAGCTGTCTGCCACATGAAAGGAAACTCCGTACTTTCTTTCCATATTCTTCAGCAGTTCCTCGAATGACATATCATTAAAATATAATCTGTTTTGCATCCAGCCAGTTTCTTCAATGGCACTGTCGGATCCGTATCTGATAAGATGTTGTATACTGATGAATGGTATTTGTGCGGTGGCGACTTTATTGATACTGACGTTTGAAATCGTTTCTGTTTTATCTATAATAAGTTTCTGGTTGGGTTTGAGAATAATTTTTTTTGCAGACAGTGAAGGGAAAGTTACTTCAATACTTCCCCTGATGAGACTGGCCTCAATCGTTTTTTCTCCCGGATACGATTTTATATTAAAAACTGTTCCCAGTACTTTGATATTTATTTTGCCAGTATGAATAATGAAAGGTTTGTTCGGGTTCTTCACTACATCAAAATACGCTTCACCGCTCAGCGTTACTTCTCTCAATTTGTTTCCGTATAATGAATCGTAGGTAAGACTGCTGCCGGCATTTAGCCAGACGGTGGTTCCATCCGGAAGCAGGAGATTTGTTTTGGATCCGTTACGTGTTACAACTTCCCAGACCGGTTTTTGAAAAACAACAGACGGATTATGGTAACTGTAAAAATAATATCCAAGCGTGATCAGGAAAAATCCTGCAATGGTAAATGCAAGTGTTTTCCAGTTCATGAAACGATGTGGAGTTTCAGGAAATTCATCGATGGATAAACTATTTTCCATTGAACCCATGTCGATCCCTTTGGAATACATTCGATCCATATGCTTTTGAAAAGCTATTTCCGACTGTTCAGGTTTTTGTTCAGATTTCTTTTTCCACATATCGTGCAATGCTTCCAGGGAATAATGCAGGTCGGGATCTCTGCGCAGGATTGTTTCCAATTCCTTCAATTCACCTGAAGAGGCTTCGCCAGCCAGCTTTTTAGCGATTAGATTCCATATGTGATCGTTATCCATGCAGGAAGGTAGATGGAGATAGGACAGGTAAATTCGCGTTTACCCCCAAAGCAAAGGGAAGAAAGTATGGGAGTATGGGAGTATGGGAGTGTGGGAGTACTTTGCCCGCCGTAGCAAGCGAAGGCGGGGGGAATGCCCACTAAACTGCGTTTAATGAACCACGTGAAAATAAATCTTTAATGATAACCCGCAATGACCGGAATGCTGCGGCCGATATCGAAATGGATTGAGTTACTTATTTTTTTAAGCGCAATAGCCAGTTGATTCTCGATGGTTTTTTCAGAAACCTGAAGTATTTCTGCTGCTTCCCTGTATTTGAAACCATA
This sequence comes from Bacteroidota bacterium, assembly GCA_013287475.1. Lineage (GTDB taxonomy): Bacteria > Bacteroidota > Bacteroidia > Chitinophagales > Chitinophagaceae > Puia. The sequence continues at coordinate 38,874 of JABDDT010000015.1, read as the reverse complement.
TTCCTTTACAAGCTTGAAAGAAAGTTTGCAGCGCGGGGGTAATTCTTCTACAACATTATGAATGCGGCGCATCATTTCAGCGCTGATCATACATTCCTCAGGGTCCGGAGCCGGATGAATGAGTTTGGTTTTATAATCTTCAATATCTGCATGATGCTGCCTTTTCTGTTTTTCAAGCTGATTGATACTCAGGTGACGTGCAGATACAAAGCAATACACGCGGAGATTTTGAATCTCTTCCAGCGTTTCCCTTTTCTCCCAGATCTTCATAAACAAATCGGAAACGATTTCTTCGGCTGATTGTCGTGATTTAATAATTCCTGTTACAAACTGGATCAGGGAAGAATAAAAACCGGTAAATAATTCCTTATAAGCAAGTTGATCGTTAAACCGGCTGATCCTGGTTTGCAGATATTTTATTCGTGAGGCTGCAATCGATGGCATTTAAAACAGTTTTGGCAGGGAGGAGACAAGTTACCGAATTAACTGAATATATTGATTGACCATGTTATGTAATTATTTGCTGCATTTAAATGATCAGGATACAGAATATTTTAATCGTGACACCGAAAGCTATATTTTTGCAGCTGCCTGAAAAGGCGGGACCCTTAGCTCAGTTGGTTAGAGCATCTGACTCATAATCAGAGGGTCGCTGGTTCAAGCCCAGCAGGGTCCACAAACGTTCATTATTTAAAACACATTGTATTTCAAAGGCTCACGGCCATGGCTAGGAGCCTTTTTTATTGATTGCTTTAACCTTTTATTAACCTCAAGGCAAATACATTTGTCACACAATTGAAATTATGAAGAAGTTCGTTAGCATGGCATTGCTGATATTTTTGTGTCATGCTGTTTTTGCACAAGCCGACACTACGAAAGACGGGAAGAAAAAAGTTACTTATGCATCGCTTAACCTTGCGAACCGGGCAAACGATCATTTTATGATTGAATTCAGTTATGACAACTGGATAGGTAAAACCGATACGATGAATACTTCCGGCTTTTCCCGGGGTTTCGCCTTTTATTTCATGTATGACTTTCCATTTAAAGGCGACCCGCATTTCAGCGTAGGCGCTGGAATCGGAGTTGACGCCAGCAATATCTTCTTCGCTCAGACCGAAGTGCTGGTAGCAGCACAAGGAAATCAGACACTGGCTTTTCCAAATACTTCAACTACAGACCATTTCAAGAAGTATAAACTGGTTCTCACGAACCTGGAACTGCCCCTGGAACTACGGTATGCATTTCATCCCGAGAATACCAATAAAAGCTGGAAGGTTGCCCTTGGATTTAAAGCGGGCGTACTGCTCAGTGCATATACCAAGGGGAAGGATCTTTTAAACGCAGCAGGCCAGCTGCAAAACTCTTTCATAGAAAAACAAAGCTCCAAAAGATACTTTAACGGCGGCCGCATCGTCGGCACTGCCCGTGTTAATTATGGCTGGATCGGGGTCTTTGCACAATTGCAGTTGACTCCTTTGATCATCAATGGGGCCGGACCAACCGTCAATCCTTTTTCCATCGGCCTTGTTTTAAGCGGACTTTAGGAGGCCCAACGCTTAACGCTTAACGCGTAACGAGCCATTTGATCGACCGCCAACCGCCAACCGCTAACGGCCCAATCATATCATTCTTATCTTTAAACAAATTACACCGAATTGGCCTTAGAACGACATATCATGCAGCCGGAGGAAAAGGCTGTTTTAGTGGCTGTGATGCAACAGGATCAGACCGAGCAACAGGTAAATGAATACCTGGATGAACTTGCCTTTCTGGCTGAGACCGCCGGGGCTAAAACCGTCCGTAAATTCGTTCAGAAACTGGCGCACCCCGACAGTAAAACCTTTATCGGCAAGGGTAAACTGGAAGAGATCAAGTCTTATGTTCAGGGAAAAGACATCCGTGTTGTGATTTTTGATGATGAACTATCCGGTTCACAGATCACCAATATTGAAAAAATTCTCGACACGAAAACCATCGACAGGTCGGATCTCATCCTGGACATTTTTGCAAGAAGAGCCAAAACAGCACAGGCGAGGCTGCAGGTTGAACTGGCTCAATACCAATATTTACTGCCCAGGCTGAGAGGGATGTGGAAGCATTTGGAAAGATTGGGAGGCGGTATTGGTACAAGAGGTCCCGGGGAAACGGAAATTGAAACTGACCGTCGTATAGTTCGCGATAAAATTACCCTCCTGAGAAAAAAACTCAGGGAAATTGATAAACAGGCTCAGACCCAACGTAAGGAAAGGGGTGAACTTGTAAGGGTAGCCCTCGTGGGATATACTAATGTGGGCAAATCGACCCTGATGAATTTATTAAGCAAGAGTGATGTATTTGCAGAGAATAAACTATTCGCAACCCTCGATACGACAACAAGAAAGTTGGTGTATGAGAATATGCCTTTTCTGATGAGCGATACGGTAGGATTTATCAGAAAACTGCCGCATCACCTTGTCGAGAGCTTCAAAAGCAAATTGGACGAAGTCAGGGAGTCGGATCTTTTATTACATGTGGTAGATATATCCCATCCAAGATATGAAGAACAGTTAGGTGTTGTGAACAAAACACTTCAGGAAATCAATGCCTTTGATAAACCAGTGATTTATGTTTTCAATAAGATGGACAGGTATGAAGAATTAAACTTTGATGCCTGGCTGGAAGAAAGTACGAAGGAAGAATTATTGAAGGAACTCAAAGAAAGATGGGAGGGTGAAACCCAGTCTGTCTGTGTGTTTATGTCGGCCACCGAGCGTTCGAATGTGGATGGGTTAAGGAATGCTTTGCTCAGTCGCGTTAAAGAATTATATAAGGAGAGATTTCCCTACAGAACAGAATTCCAGTATTAGATCTACTTTGGAGAAATACCAAAAGGCTGATTGATTCTTACCATCTCCATACGAAGTCCATCATTTAATGGACTTCGTATGGAGATGGTAGCCTGGAGGTAGGGTTCGGATAGTATTCTGAAAGCCTTTTAACTGTCTTCCAAAAACGCTAGGGCAATTAAAAACTACATTTTGGTCAGTTCAGGGCAACAGTTGTTCCACATTCCAATCACATTCGTTCGACAATTCTTCGTGAATACGCGAAGAATCTTCGTGGTTCTTCGCGGTTTCTTCGCAGATTCACGAAGAAACCATGAAGCACGGCTTATAGGCACGAAGAAACGCGAGTAATATGGGTAGTAACGTAGAAGGAATGTGACAGGAGAGTCAAAAAGAAGAGTTGAAATTCTGTTCTTTTTTTAGTTCAATTCTGATTTTGCCGGACACTAAAAAAGCGTATTTTTGCAGCCCTTTCCAGAAAAACTGGTCAGGAGATTCCCCTTTAGCTCAGCTGGTTAGAGCATCTGACTGTTAATCAGAGGGTCGTTGGTTCAAGTCCAACAGGGGGAGCACAAAATCAAGCACTTACAAAGGAAACTGCGTAGGTGTTTTTTTATTTCCAAGCGTATTTTGATAACGAATTTTGATGAATGAGAGTGCTTGCCTTAATGTAGAAATCCGTTAATGGTGGCTTGGTTTTTTTTAGCGTTAGTGCAAGGATTAACACTATGAAGATTCTAACAACGTGAAACGGGTGCATTCCACTACTGGCCTATTCACTCCCAAATCGTTTTCCAGCCAAACATCCCGAACACGATTACATTTTTCCTTCAGAAATATACTCGTTTAAACAAGCGCCAACAAACGGAATCTACCATTAGTAAGATGAATGACATTTCCAAGACCATCATAAAGATTACAACCAAACTCAGCAGTAATTATTGCATAATTGGAAAATCCTTGAACTGCATAGGATGTTGAATCCGGGTCAGTCTTGACAATCTTAAAGTAACTGTTACTTTGATCGCCTGATCCCAAATAAGTTTTCCAGGCTTTGCCGGTTGAGTCATACCAAGTTAGCTGAATGCCTGGCGTAAGGATCTTGCCTGAAACAGGATTGACAAATGCAGTGAGCGTATCGCCATTGCTGTCATATACGACCGTATAGCTGGTATCTTTTGATAATTGAGAGAAGGGATAATTTTCCACCTGAAAAAAAGAATCCAGTGCCTTGGTATTCATAAGGTAATACGTATGGGGATATCCGTAGGTGAGGTAATTGATATTTCCCTTACTGAATCCCAAACCAGGATAGGTGTTTGCGGTCGAATCGAATACTCCTCCAATCCTGTTCAATCTATAGATAACCACTGTCGTATCGGGAGGGAAATCACCTGAAAACCACGCCATGCCCCAGGAACTGTCCACGCGCGCAATTTTAAATACCCGGGTTCCATTGAGTGTTACGTCAATATAAATGCTGGAATCAGTGAGCGTGGTGTCTCTGGTTGGAGTCTGAGGAAAAATATACTGAGGGGGGATTGTATTTTTATAGCAGGAACTCAAAGAAGCAACCATCAAAAGGAAAACCGGAGCTAAAGTTTTTCGAAGATCACTGTAATCAACCCATTTTTTCATTGCCCTGATATTTGATGACATCAATGAATATTTTAACTATCGGTAGGAGTTGCATGATAAATTAGGCGTATAAATTTAAAACAATTGCAAATAAATTTGCGCAACTCAAAAGTTGCATATATATTTGCAACCGGATGGTTGCGTAATTAAATATTGAAAAATGAAACAAGACATATTCCATGCCATAGCGGACCCCACACGCAGGGCTATTTTAACTTTAATTGCTGTTCATGCGTTAACGCCAAATGCAATGGCGGAAAAATTTGATATGAGCCGACAAGCAGTATCAAAACATATTAAAGTATTACAGGAATGCGAATTGATTAAACCTGAGCCGTCCGGTAGAGAAATTTATTATCACTTTAATCCAAAAAAAATGCAGGAAATAGACAATTGGTTAGCCCAATTCAGAAAAATCTGGGAGACCCAATTCAAACAATTGGACAAAGTATTATCAACAATTAAAAAACAGAAAAAATGAAAAATGTTTTGCTATTTGACTTTACCGTTGACAAAACAACAAAAACGGTATTCATAACCAGGGAGTTTGATGCCGGCCTTTCGCTTGTATGGGATGCTTTTACCAAACCGGAAATTCTTGACCAATGGGTGGCACCTAAACCCTGGGTATCAAAAACAAAATTTATGGATTTTAAAGTTGGCGGACGAAGATTTTATGCTATGGTAAGCCCTGAAGGACAAGAGCGTTGGGCAATTCAGAAATATACTTCCATTAGTCCAAAAACCAATTTCAAATATCTCAATGCCTTTGCAGACAAAGATGAAAACCCTGAATTGCCAGGTTCTGATTGGGATTTGAATTTCAGTGAACAAAACGGAACAACAACAGTTCGTATTACTATTTACAATGAATCCCTTGCCCGTTTAGAGAAGATGATTGAAATGGGCTTCAGGGAAGGATATGCTTTGTCAATGAAAAATTTGGAAGAATTATTGACAACTTTATCGAAAAAATGATTTTCGTTTTCAATACGGCAGTCAAAACAATTAATAAAGTAACGAATTTAAGAACCTAAAAAATAAAAATTATGCCACTTATCAATCCTCACATTAACTTCAACGGAAATGCCGAAGAAGCATTTACCTTTTACAAATCAGTATTTGGCGGAGAGTTTGCAAAGATTATTCGTTTCAAAGACCTTGCAAGTCCTGAATTCAGGGTTGCAGAAAAAGAAGAAAATAAAATTATGCATATTGCTTTACCTATCGGTAAAAGTAATATGTTGATGGCAAATGATGTTCCGGAAATTCTGGGAAAAACAAACGAAAATGAGAACAGAAGTAAAATTGTAATAAGTGCAGAAAGTAAAGAAGAAGCAGACAAATTATTTAATGGGCTTTCAGTGGGAGGACAAATAGAAGGGCCTATTGGTGATAGTCCCTGGGGTTCATATTTTGGTTGTTTCAGGGACAAATACGGTATTGAATGGATTGTGGACTTTGACGCAAAAAATAACGGTCAAAAGTAACAGAGAAACAACGAACGCCTAACATAAGGTTTGGTGGGCCTTCGGCACCTGTTAAAAAATGAACTTAGCTTAAGTAGCGGAACAATTAAAAAATCCGTATTTCAGATTGACCTTTTTTATCAATTTTGAAACTTATAGTTCCTGTTAACTTAAAGTTCAGGGACTATGAATAGTTTTTTCATTCATTGTTCAGCTTTCGTGACTGTTTTATTTGTCCGTCAGTTTTGCATTGAAAGAGAAACTATGTTTTTTGATTTTGCTTCAGAAACAGTAATTGGTTTACCGAGCGCACCAAGTTCATGCAGGTCGCCAAATACTTCAAGCCGGATAGATTGATCGATACCGCCAACACGAAGAGGTGTGAAGCCACTTTCTTGAATAAGTTGTTCGATATCAGCATCGATGCTTGTGTCATCTGTAGCATAGAATAAAACTTTAGCAGGTTCCAGGAATGCTGCACTGGCAAGTGAACCTCCGGAAAGAGTTCCTAATGCTTTTGCCAGTTTGGCATTTTTGGGAAGAAGTGAGGAAAGGATTTCTCCTGCAGATTGATTTTCTCCTATAATCTTTTTAAAACCTCCTTTCTCGTCCGGGGCAATCGGATTGGAGGGATCAACAATAATTTTCCCCTCCAGCTCTATTGCATATGTATCAATCAATTCTTTAATCGCGTTAAACCATACAGCAAGAACAAGAATATCTGCCTGTTTAAAAGCTTCAGGTATTTCCGCTGGCTGGGCCAGGTTTCCCAGTTGTTGGGCAAGTTTTTTTGCCTTTTCCAATTTCCGGTCTGCAATAATAACAGAACGATTACCCTTTACCAGGTTAGAAGCTACGATTGTTCCGAGAGTTCCGAGACCGATAACGGCTACATTTGATTTCTGTTTCATAAACTATTTTTTTGAGTTGTATATGCAAATTTCTGACCTGGAATAAGGTTGTTCCAATGACCTTGTTTAAGAAATAGTCTTGATCCAGTTTAAGATTTTGCTGTCTTAGGAGATTTGGAAATCCGTTTCCGCAAACGGCTCAGAAACTCCGGTGTAATACCTAAATATGATGCTATCTGTACTTGTGAAAGACGATTAATCAGATGCGGGTAGATTTCCAGAAAGGATTGATAGCGGTCCTCAGCAGTGGAGCTAATGTTTTGCAAAAGCCGCTCCTGCAAACGTATAAAACTATTTTCTAAAAGTACACGAAAGATGCGGTCAAACTTGGGCGCCCGAGTATAAAGAGTTTTCAGGTCATCCCTGCTAATCTGTAGCACAACTGTATCTTCCAAAGCATCCATATTTAATGCAGTTGGTTTTACTCCGTGGAAACTTCCAAGGTCATTGATCCAATAGTTTTCTGACGCAAATTGAAGTATATGCGCATTACCTTTCTCATCAATTTTATATAAACGGAGACATCCACGAACAACAAAATAGAATTGTGTGCTTACATCTCCTTCCTGTAATACATATTGTCGTTTTCGAAAAAGGCGGGGATGAAATATTTTACTGACCAGTTCCTTTTCCTCTTTGTTTAAAGGGATAAGGCGATCGAAAAAAGAAATTAATGGCTCGATTGAAGCGTCTGCCTTGTCGGGTTTCATTCTAAATAATCAGACTGCAAAAATCAGTAAAATATTGCTTGTCAAAATTCTTGAAGTAAGAATTATTTAATAGAATAAGGTGATCTAAATTTTGTGCAATACTCCATGTATCGGGATTGGGTTTCCTGGCCGACTGCCGGTTGCCAGGGTCAACTGTGCAACCTTATGTTTCATCATCCTGTCAATGTGACAAACAGCGATTTGAAAAAGCTAATTTTCTATGCGCTTTTGTTTTCCTTCACAACCGGCTTCGGGCAAGTCAAACTGGAGGCGTTAGTGGGCTATAACGATGTAAACCTGTCGAATATAGGAATGCTGCCTTTCAAAAATTATGATTACGAATATTCTTCTTCAATTTATTCTTCAATAAATTCTTTTCTGGTTGGCGCAGGAGCAGAAATCCCTTTGGGTAGAAAATGGTTCTTTGAACCAGCTTTGTTGTACTTCGGGAACGGGACCCATATTTCAGAGAAAGCCTCTAATCCAGGTATAGAATTTAATATGGAGGTGAACATACACTTATATTATTTACATATTCCCGTGAGCATTCTCTACAAGACTGATCTTGTAAAGTCGGTCAAAGTTTTTGGCGGAGTCGGATTGTATTTTGCAAGAGGGCTCTGGGGTACAGAAAAAGGGCAATTTGTTACGGAGGGTGGAGGTATATTAATTCAGGCTGTAGACACTAGTATCAAATTTCGAACAGGAACTTCCTCCACTTCGATATATCCAACATTCAATCCATATGATCTGGGATATACAATTCTTGCTGGTATTGAATGGAAACAATTCAAATTGACAACCAGCATTTGCAATGGATTGATCAAAGCATATACGGCATACAATTACAAACTGTGGAACAGCACTTTTTCTGTCTACCTTACTTATAAATTTGCTTCAATTCCTAAGGGTAAAAAATAGCTCTGGCCCTGGCTGATTCTTTCGGCGGCCTTGCGGGGAAAGTAAATAAATATCTATCCAGGCAACGTTTTAACTGCCTTTCATATCTTAGGTCTGTTGGTTCCATTAAAATCAGGGGGTTGAACGAAACAGAACTTATCCGGGCTTGCGTAAGAAATGATACAAATGCCCACCATACGCTATTCGAAAAGTATGCAGGCATATTGATGACTATTTGCCGTCGGTATGCGGGGGATCAGCATGAAGCGGAGGATATGTTGCAGGAAGCATTTATCAGCATTTTCAGTCATATAAACCAATTCAAATACGCCGGTTCATTTGAAGGATGGCTGAAGCGTATTACTGTAAATACTGCCATTAAGATTCTACAAAAAAGGAAAGTCAGGGTAATCAGTATTTCCAATGTGGAATTTGAAATGATATCGCCGGATTTTAATATCCTTTCAGATTTAAATACCGAGGACCTCTTAAAACTCATAAGCCAATTGCCTGATGGATATCGGATGATTTTCAACTTATATGTTATTGAAGGCTATTCACATGATGAAATAGCTTCCATGTTGAAAATTAAAACTGCTACGAGCCGGAGTCAGTTGTCCAAAGCCAGGGCTATACTTAAAGACAAGATTAATTTATTACAAAAAATCCCAGGTTAATGATTTCAGATAATCAAATGGATGAATTCTTCAATGGCCGGTTCAGGGACTATCCTTCAGCTGTACCTAAAGGCATGTGGGACCGTATCGTTGAAAAAAAGAAAAGAGACAGGATGATATGGTTGTTTTTTCTCAGGCTCTTTGCGATTATTATTTTGTCCTTAGCACTGGCTGGTGGATACTTTACTTTTAATCAAAAGAAATCATCTTCGGCCATCGGAATGGACAGCACGAAAATTAATCATGCGCCATTTATTACCGATACCAGTAAAGCTATTGTTTCAAATTTGCCTGCTGGACAAGATCAAATGCGGCTTCCACAAATAAAAGAGAGTAATAAAAAAACGAATAAAAAGGAGAAAACCCAAATCAATTATCTGAACAAATTAGACCATGCGAAAAGGAATACTCAGAATGGTGAGGCTTCGTCCAAATTTAATAATATATCGAAGGCCCAATCTGGTCAAACAGACCTGGCTACTCCAACAGATTCCTATGGTGTAAAAGAAAATAACACAGAAGATAAAAAGGATAGTGCAGGTAAAAGGCCTTTAGTAAAAGCAGTCGCTCCTGATATAAAGGCGTCTTCCCCAAACTCCATTCAAAATAAAGATTCAAAGAAATCAAAAATAAAAAACAATTCGAACAATCGGAAATGGTTTCTGGATCTATTTGTTTCTCCTGACTATCCATTTGTTTCCCCACATGAAAGGGAGCAATCAAAACTTTCTTACTCAATAGGAATAAAACTGAACCGGTCATTAGGAGAGCGTTTCTCTATCAAAACTGGAATTCAATATTCTCAGGTAAATGTAGTTGGTAACGATTCTCTGTTCGGGGGAACGACAATGCACCTGATGCGTTTGGATCTCCCTATTTTAGTCGGCTATTCGGTGGGGAATGAAAAACTAAAAACCACGTTTAATGGAGGCGCGATTCTGAATCTATATTCCTGGCTTCCGGGAAACAACCCATCAGACTTTTTTAAAACCAATACAGGGCTGAGTTTATATCTGGGTGTAAATTTTGAAACAAAAATCAATGAAAAATTCTCATTATTTGGAGAACCATACTATCGGTACCAGATTACATCTATGACAGTCAGTTCGGTCGCTATTATGAAATTCATCGACATCGTGGGAATCAATATAGGAGCCAGGTATTATTTTGGGAATAAACATTCAGGACGATGAGGCTAAAAATGTTTATTTTTTATGTGCTGATCCTTGCTGGTTTCTCTTGCAGGAAATCGAATTACATTCCTCCTGTTTATCCCCTGCCACCAGATTCATTAATGAGCTGGAATGTTATAAGTACTTTGTCCGGTAAAGATCTGTCAGATATTTGGTTCACTTCTGCTTCCAGAGGATTTACTTTGGGGGACAAAATATATCAGACAATGGATGGTGGTTTAACCTGGAATGCAATTCCAAATACTCCGACGATGAGCAATTTTATAAATTTATTTTTTGTGAATTCGCAAACAGGATTTGCGCAAGGATTTTCTCAACTGGCTGCTACAGTCGATGGTGGGAATACATGGGCGGTTAAAACACTTCCCACCGACAGTGCGTTCACTATCTTTTTTATAAATCCGTTGGAAGGGGTTTATGGTGATGAGGGAAGAAATGGTGGATTAAGAAAAACCACGGACGGTGGCAACAGTTGGGCGACGACTTTCAGTGATCCGGACACATCTACTGGTTTTTATCCCTTCTTTTTAACTTCAGACACAGGTTTTGTGGCCACTGGTTCGGGAAATTTTGCATCTACATCAGATGGTGGTCAAACCTGGCAAAGCAGGACAGGAATTCTACCTGTAAGTCAATATTACCAATCCTATAATCAGTTGTATTTTCAGGATGAGAAGCATGGATTTTATGCCTGTCAGTCGGGGATTATGAAAACTATCGATGGAGGACAATCCTGGCAAAATGTACTGATGGATTCAGTGGACGGGATCTATAGCAATGTTATCAATGTTGTCAAGTTTGTAGATGTCAATACCGGATATTATAAAGGGGAGACAGCCATTTATAAAACTTCAGACGGAGGGCAAACCTGGAGTTTAAATTGCAAAGTAGGTTCAGATGACCTTATCGGTATGTATTTTTTCGATATCCACAACGGCTGGGCCTGTACGAGCAAGGGTCGGATATTGAGAATACAGCAGTAGGCCAGCGTTTATTCAAACCGAAATGTAATTGCCGCCTGAATTATACAACTCAAATAAACCAGGATTTCAGCGAAATTGCCGAAACCCTTGTTTTTTTAATTCCGGTTTGGTCGCGTTGTATTCAGTTCTTGTCGCATTTCTTGTCAAAGACAACAACGGCAATTTATTTTCACAATCCATTCGCTTTTTATTTTTCCTACCTTAATAAACGCATTATATAATAATCATGTAAAGGCAGCAATATGAAAAAAAGTAAAAAGAATATATGGTTAGTTAGTATTGTTTTAATGAGCAGTACCTGGATAATGCTGACCAGCAGCAAGCCTGACAATTTAAATTACTTATCCGGACAACAAGATCCTGAATTTATTCTTGTGAAAAATCCACATGGCCCTGCATTAGGATATTCCGGCCAGTCAGGCGTTAAAATACTCACCATAGATGGGCTCTCCTTTAAAGACCTGAATAAAAACGGCAAACTCGATAAATACGAAGACTGGCGTTTGCCGGTTGATGAAAGAGCAAAAGACCTTGCTTCGAAAATGTCTATTGAGCAGATAGCAGGTCTGATGCTCTATAGTGCTCACCAGGCAATACCTGCAATGGCGATGGGACCCGGAGGCGCTTCAACATATAATGGGCAGAAATTTAATCCCGACAGTGCAAAAGCGTCCGATCTCACCGACCAGCAAAAATCATTTTTATTAAAAGACAATCTGCGTCATATATTAATCACCTCGGTTCAATCGCCCGAAGTCGCTGTACAATGGAATAATAACGTTCAGGCATTGGTAGAAGGTAGCGGACTTGGCATACCTGCAAACAACAGCTCGGATCCCCGGCATGGAACAAACTCAGGAGTAGAATATACAGCGGGTGCCGGAGGGAAAATTTCACAATGGCCAGGAGAGATTGGCCTTGCCGCGACTTTTGATCCCGCCTTGGTGCAGCAATTTGGATCAATTGCCGCAAAAGAATACCGCGCGCTGGGTATTACTACCAGTTTATCTCCACAGATTGACCTGGGATCAGAACCCCGGTGGGTGCGTATAAATGGAACTTTCGGGGAAGATCCGCAACTGGATGCCGATATGGCGAGAGCCTATGTGGACGGATTCCAAACTTCAACCGGAACCAGTGAAATTTCCGAAGGCTGGGGATATAACAGTGTAAACGCCATGATAAAACATTGGCCAGGTGGAGGCCCGGAAGAGGGAGGGCGCGATGCTCATTATGCTTACGGGAAATTTGCCGTGTATCCGGGTAATAACTTTGATGAACACCTGATTGCTTTTGTTGATGGTGGACTCAAATTGTCTGGCAAAACAAAACAGGCTTCCGCGGTGATGCCTTACTATACAATTTCCTATAACCGGGATAAAAATGGGGAGAACGGAGGCAACAGTTACAGTAAATACCTGATCACTGATCTCTTAAGAAAAAAATATGGTTTTGACGGAGTGATTTGTACTGACTGGGGTGTGACGGCTAATGAAGGAAAAACGCCCGACATATTTGGGGGTAAGTCATGGGGCATGGAAACAAAAACCATTGCAGAGAGACATTATAAGATCCTGATGGCCGGCGTTGACCAGTTTGGTGGTAACAACGCAGCTGGCCCGGTGATTGAAGCCTATCAAATGGGTGTTGCTGAACATGGCGAAGCTTTTATGCGTGCGCGGTTTGAAGAATCAGCAGTAAGGCTGCTTAAAAATATTTTCAGAGTCGGACTTTTTGAAAATCCCTATTTGAATGTGGAAACCTCTAAGGAGATTGTTGGTAATGCTGAATTTATGAAGGCAGGTTATGAGGCACAAGTGAAATCCATCATCATGCTCAAAAATCAAAATAACGTTTTGCCACTGCAAAAAGGTAAAACCATTTACCTGCCAAAGAAATATTTTCCTTCTACTCAGGGTTTCTTCGGGCCTCCTACAAAAGAAAGATATGAAGATGCGGTAAAGGAGGATTTAATTAAAAAGTATTTTAAGGTAACGGATGATCCTTCCAATGCAGACTACGCCATTGTTTTTATCAGCAGCCCATCCGGTGGTCCGGGTTATTCTGCTGACGATGTTAAAAAAGGTGGCAGCGGTTATATTCCGATCTCGTTGCAATACGGGCCATACACGGCTGATGACGCCAGGGAACATAGTATCGCGGCAGGCGACCCGTCAGAGCCAAATGTAAAAGACAGAACTTATAAGGGGAAAAGCAATACTGCTGGCAATCTTCAGGATCTGAAAACGATCCAGGACACTAAAGCTGCGATGAAGGGTAAACCAGTAATTGTGGTTGTGAATTTGTCAAATCCAATGGTATTTTCTGAATTTGAAAAAGAAGTTAATGCCATTGTAGCAAATTTTGGTGTTCAGAACCAGGCCATCCTTGATATTTTAACCGGTGTGGCAGAACCCTCAGGTCTTCTGCCCTATCAAATGCCTGCAGATATGAAAACAGTGGAAGAGCAAAATGAAGATATACCACACGATATGGTTTGTTATACAGATGTCGCCGGGAATGTATATGACTTTGGTTTTGGTTTGAATTGGAAAGGTGTAATCAAAGATGCCAGGACTAAAAAGTATATGAAGATTCCAAAGCCGGTTATTACCATCAAGGGCAACACTGTTTCTTTGACAAATCCTCTGCAGGGAGTTAATATTTATTATACAGTTGATGGTTCCACCCCTGCATTTGTTGAAAACCAGTTGTACACCAAACCTTTTTCTATTAAAAAGGGTGATGTTGTAAAAGCAATTGCTAAAAAATCCGATGTTGATAATAGCAGTATGTCAACAAGCCGGACAGTCGCTATTCAAAATTAATTCTGAATTCAGTTACACCCGGAACAATCGTCTTAAGAGAAAAATCAAATCCATGGTTGAACAATATTTCTCTAATTACGGTTAAACCTACACCCTGTCCGTCTTTTTTAGTGCTATAGAAGGGAGAAAACAGATGTTCTTCAAACCCTGGTGAAATCCCTTTGCCGTTGTCGCGTATGATTAAACGTTTTGGATTAGCGTGGGTAAGGATAGTGATCGTTCCCTTCTCATCAATGGCTTCCACAGCATTTTTGATAATATTAATTAATGCCTGCTCCATTTGCTGAATGTCTGCATTGATAACAAATGCTACATTTTGATTTTCGTATTGAAAATTTATTTCCTTTTCTCCGGCCTTCAATTGCATCAGGTCGGTCACATTTTGCAATAAGGGGATGATATGAACCGGTCTTTTAACAGGGATGGGTATGCGCACCAGGTCAGCAAAATTTCGCATAAAAGAATTCAGGTTGTTGTTGCGCTCTATGGCAACTTGAATTGCATTCTTCAGTTCATCACTGTGTTGCCGCGTCTGTAAAGTAAATTGTAATATAGAATTAACAGGGCCGATCGTATTATTCACTTCATGTGCCATCATACGGATCACTTTCCCGTAAGATTTTTTTTCTGCTTCAAGTATTTCTGCGGTCAGTTCTTCAATCATTACAAAATGACGCGGGAAACCGCGGTCAATAAAATGCGATTTCTGTAACTTATACGAAACAGCGCCATTCATCGTGAACATTTTTGAATGGCCCGATTGCAATTGTTTTACCTGTTGCATGATGGGATGAGACAATTCGTGCACAGACTTTTTAAGCACATCTTTTTCTTCAACACCCAATAATTGTAATGCCCTGGGATTAACCTGATGAATATTTTCATTGAAGTCCAAAATTAAAATACCGGTCGGCGATGTATAAATCAGCTTTTCCAGAAACAGATGCTGCTCCTCCTGTTTTGTCCTTTCCTTTCTTAACTCGTCCATCATTTGATTATATACCTGAATCAATTCATCCATTTCATATTTCCCCGTCGATAAGAATTTCACATTGAAATCCCTGTCCTTAATGGCATCAGCTCCCTGAACTAATAAATCTATAGGATGAATCAGTTCATTGTATAGTTGCCACGAAATGATTAATGATATAATGATGAATACTTCAGAAAAAATGAAGAAGATCTTGTTTTTATCGAAAATAAAATAGGATAATAACAATGCAACGATATGCAAAATGGCAACAAACAAAATATATTTAGTCCGAAGCTTCATCATAGGGAATATTATATTTCTCCAAACGCCGGTATAATGCACTACGTGTAATACCTAAGGATTTGGCCACCTTGGTGATCCGGTTTTTATGGAAATCCATTGCCTTATGAATCATCTGGATTTCCATTTCTTCAAGTGTAAGGTTACCAACTTCCGGCAATTGCAAATGCCCTTTCTTCTTAACTGTCGTTTCTAACTGAGATTGAAAATCATTTTCATCCAGAGAATCCTTCTTAGTAATTAGTATCGTTCGTTCAACGAGGTTTTTTAACTGACGGATATTGCCAGGCAATGGCAATCGCTGCAACCATTTCATAGCATTCTGTGAAATGGATAAATTGGGGCGATTGTATATTTCACGGAGATTGTCAACAAAGAAATTTACAAGAAGGGGAATATCACTCGACCGTTCCCTAAGTGCGGGCAACTTAATTGTAATGAGGTTAATCCTATATAGCAGATCTTCACGAAAAGCGCCTTCAGCAACTGTTTCAGTGAGATTTTTGTTGGTCGCGCATATTATTCTCACATCCACCGTTTTTTCCCTGCTGCTCCCCAGCACTTCGTAAGTTCTATCCTGCAGAACCCGTAACAATTTTACCTGATTGCTATGATCAAGGTCGCCAATTTCATCCAAAAAAATACTTCCCTTATTAGCCATTTCAAAACGCCCGATGCGGTCTGTTTTTGCATCCGTATATGCGCCCCGTACATGTCCAAACATTTCGCTTTCAAATAAAGAGGTGGAAATGCCACCCAGATTGACTTTTACAAAAGGCTTATTATTACGCAAACTATTTTGATGAATAGCCTCAGCAACCAGTTCTTTACCAGTGCCGCTTTCTCCCATGATAAGTACAGATGCATCTGTTGATGCAATACGGCCGATTGTTTCTAAAATTTCAAGCATATCCGGATGTTCACCGATAATATGCTGCAGCTGATACCGGTCATCCAATTTTTTCCGGCTTAGTTTTTCTGTCTTTTTTTCCTGGAGATTCAACAATGTATTTATGGATTGTAATAAATAGTCATTGTTCCAGGGTTTATTAATGAAATCATTGGCGCCTGCTTTCATTCCTCTTACGGCAAGTTCAATAGTTGCCCATCCAGTAATGAGAATAACAGGTGCTAAGGGATGGATTTTCCGGATTTGTTTCAATAATTTAATACCCTCGTCGCCGGATGTTTCAATAGAAAAATTCAGGTCCAGAATAATAAGCGAAGGCGTATTATGATTGAGCCATGCAATAGCTTCGTTTGGTGAAGAAATATCTTTTGTATCATAACCCTCCTGCTGCAGTAATAAAAGCAGCGAAGTTCTTACAGCATGGTCGTCATCAATAATCAGTATCATATATTGCAGCAGGCAATTTAGTGCATTTTGAAGTCCCCCTATTCCTCGTGTAAGGCAACCGCCGGGTATATAGAGGCAGCCTGCTTACCGGGATATAGCGAGCAGATGAATACTAATAAGTAAATGAATATTACAGATAAAACGATGGCTGTTATATAAACTCCGGCGGGCAGATCAAACACATTGAGCAACGGAAATTGCACTGCGAAAAACGATCCTATGATGAGTGACAAGGTCGCAAGTATCATCGATTCACTGACCAATTGTACTGAAACGGATTTCCCTGAGGCACCAATCGCCCTTCGCAAACCGATCTCCCCTCTTCGTTTGTTAATGTTGTACCACAACACGCCAAATAAACCAAACGCAACGTTTACAACCAGAAATCCCGCTACAATCGAAAGCACTATCATCGGCACGAGGCTGAAATAATTAATATCTTTTCTTTTATTTACTAAATGCTCAATTTCAATATTTGAATTTTTCATATAATTAGATATGGTTTTATATAAGTGTCCTTCAAAGGATGCATCTGCATCTGGCGAAATTCTAATCAAAATATTACCCAGCTGATGAAATGAACCTGTATCAAGTCTCACAAAAGAACCCGGATCTACTTTGACATAATCCCCCTTTACCTTAGCATCTTCTACTACACCAATGACTTTTACTTTTGTTTTTTCGTCATAATCAAACCTAACCAATTTACCAACTGGATTCTCATTGCCAAATAATTTTTTCTTCAACGTTTCATTTATAATAACAGGTCTTTCTTTTGCAACGGCATCCTGGCTAGCGAACCAACGACCGTCAAGGACCTTAATCTTTAAAACATCTTTATAACTATCCTCGACGTTAAATACGTCAACCTGTTCACGTGACTTATTGTAAACTAATCCATCACCATCAGTTGACATGGAAAAAGGAAAATTTTCACTGCTAAAACTTATTTCTTCTACTTGCGGCAAGGATTTTACGGTTTGCCGAAGCGTTTCGTAAAACTGTGCAAGCGAATCAGTATTTTCCGTTTTATATGAATTAGTGTAGTTAACAACCCATACATTTTCATAATCAATTCCCATGGGTGTCCTATAATTCTGATAATAATATACGAGTAATGTAAACACGGCAAAAATGACAAGAAATGACACGAACATTTCTGATATCAATAAAAAGTTCTGCTTCTTTTTATTCCAGATCAACTTAAATAAATGCCTGAACATAATTTTTGATTAAAAAGTTATTGAATATTATTGCATTTTCAAGGCGTTTACCACATTCAATTTTGACATGCGCCATGCGGGATAAACTCCCGAAAACAGGCCAAACACCAGACAGATTAATAAACCAATAAATAACACTGTAAAGTTCAGTGACAATTCAAGATTGGCGATGAGATTTGCACTATTGATGATCTGAAGTATGACACTTGATAATACAACCCCGATTAATCCTCCTAAAAAAGTGAGGATGAGATTCTCGACAATAAATTGGTAAATCAGAGTTTTGGAAGATGCCCCAAATGCCTTGCGCACACCGATTTCGGATGAGCGTTCCATAATACGCGTAACATTTATATTGACGAGATTCAAAGTGGGAAGCAACATCACCAATAAAGCAAAGATGCCAATCGCCGTAATCGCATATGCAACACCTGACTTTTCTTCATCCCCTGTACTTACATAATTTTTGATAAATGTTTCTGCATGGCTGAATATTTTATCAAAATCCTTACTCTCCATTGGCAGTCTGCTTACCATCTGTTCATATTCCTGATGGATTTTTGAAATGTCTGCTTTTGAACCAGCCAGCAGTATACCAGTATAATTGCCGCGATATCCACTGTTGTTATAATCTGTTTTTGAAACGGTGTAAGGCAAATAAATATCGCTGTAAATCATATACAAGGTTATCGGAACATTTTTTACAACTCCACTCACTCTATATTGCACATTATCAGCTTCAATATATTTTCCAACTACTGATGCCTCGTCTCCAAAATATTCTTTTTTGATTTCCGCGGAAATTACGGCAACGCGTTCCCCGTTATCTATTTGTTGTTTGGTAAATGATTTACCTTCCAAAAAATCAAAATCAAGCACATCCCAAAAGTCAGCATTGGTATATTTATAATTGATTACTATTTTTTTATTATTAACATATGTGTTGGTGCTGTTAAAATTTGAAGAGATAGCCAATTTCGCAGGCGTTTTTAAACTACCCGCATAGTGGTTTAGAAAATAAAATGACATACCTCCTGAACTCGAATTTATGCCTCCGCTTCTTGTTCCGATTTCCTGCAATCTGTTAACATATAATGACCTGTCGCGTTTCCTGTCGGGATAATTATCGCCCACGACTTTATCAATAAATGCTGTTAGCACTATCAGTATTGTCAAAGTGAAGCTGATGCCAAACAAGCTGATAAAGGTGAAAAATTTCCTGCGTCTTAAAACGACTATAGCGATTTTGAGATAATTTTTAAGCATAAACTATATTTGTTCCTGACAATAAAATAAAAAAGTATATCTGTCTATTGAACCTGCGATCCATCAAACAATCTCATCAAACGATGTGTCTTTTTCGCCATATGCTCATCGTGTGTAACCATCACGATGGTTGTGCCTTCTGATTTATTCAGGTGTAATAAAATATCCATTACCTCATTTCCCATGGCGCTATCCAGATTTCCCGTTGGCTCATCTGCCAGGATTATTTCGGGTTTGCCGACGATAGCGCGTGCTATGGCAACACGTTGTTTTTGTCCGCCGGAAAGCTGTGTGGGGAAGTGTTTTACGCGATTGCTTAATCCGACCTTCCCCAACGCCTCTGATGCAGATTGTTTTCTTTCTTTTTCTGAACTGTTCCTGTAAAGCAATGGTAGCATCACATTATCCAGGACTTTCAGGTCATTAATGAGATGATAACTTTGGAAAATAAAGCCTAGTTTTTTATTCCTGAATTGCGCCAGTTGTTTATCAGAAAGATTATTCAGTTTCTGGTCATCAATATTGATATCCCCTTTAGAAGGTGCATCCAGCAATCCCATGATATTAAGCAAAGTACTTTTGCCACAACCCGAAGGGCCCATGACAGAAAGAAATTCTCCTTTCTTAATGTTCAGGTTGATGCTGTTGAGCGCAAGTGTTTCAATCGTACTTGTCCGGTAAACTTTCTGAATGTTTTGTAAACTTATCATGGATTTAATTTTTTAGGTGTAAAGAATGGCGATTTACTTGTATGTAATTTTTTCATTTTTTTCAAAATCATATAATGACAAATAACGGAGTTGATAATAAGCTCCCCAAAAATCGCGGAGCGCAGATATGTAATCTCTTTTTCCCTGATCTTTCTCCTGGAAAGCAATACTCAGATCTGTAATGCTTAAGTTGCCGAGAATATATCTGTCTCTTGCAATCTGGTATTTCTCACTGGCTATGCTGTCGGCTTCCGCAGTAAGCACTAACTGATTTTTCATCATTTCAAATAAAGTAACCTGGGTTACAATTTGCTGGACAAATATTTGCTTATTCTGTTCAATAGTATATTCAGTAAGCTGCTGATTTGCCTGGGCTGTTCTTATTCTTGCCTTTGCCCTGCCCCAGTCAAGTATTGGGATATTAAAACTCATTTGCAGCAATTGCTGATTCTCGGGGTTCTGATAAACATATTCGATGGAAGGGGCGCTTTTGGAATACCCGAGATTTGCAGTTAAAGTTGCGTTCAGTCCATTATCTCCCCTGGCTTTTGCCACATCTCTTTTGGCTTCTGCGGCAAGTCGAACAAAGGCGATAGCATCAGACCGGTTTGCATAAGCTTCAGATAATACCTTATCTGTTTCAACATTCATGTTGATCGTGGCAGCAGGCAATTCGAGCGAAATTTTATCTAAACTTGACAACCCGGTATATGAGCGCAGGTTCAATGTTGCAATTTCCATATCACGTTTTGCCATACCTGCCGCTTTTCTCGCCTTCAGTTGTTCAAGTTGCAATTGCAGGATTTCGTTTTTCGATATTTTGCCGAGCTCTAATTTTTCATTCGCAATACGTTGAATATTTAAAGTATTGGTCAGGTTGGTCTCTGCTATCTGAAGATTGACCTGTGCGATCAATAAATCAAAGAAATACCCCGTAGCATTTATCGAAACCTGTTCCATAGATTCGATATAAGCCTGCTTGCTTTCATTGAATTTTAATGGTTCAATTTTATTATCCCATTTCAAAGAATTGTATTGCCACAGCGGTTGTGTATATCCTATACCATAGGGTAAAGCATTATACAATGTATTTTTCTGGTCAAAATCCGTATAGCGTTGCAGCTGGGTAGTGCCGTAAATAGTTCCTCCTGTTGCAGCAATGCTTTGACTAAAAGAAAGGTTAAGCGCTGAATTGTCGAAATGGACAGGTTGAAAAAGGATGGTACCATTGGGTTGCACCACCTGGTTAAAAGTTTTTGTATAAGCCGGTAAATTACCATTTAAGGAAAGCTGGGGTTGATAGTTGGAACGATATGTTCTCCATAGCCAGTATTTTGTTTCCTTGGTTGTGATGGCCTGTTTTGAGGCTATTGATTTTTCTTTAGCCATCAGAACAACCTCCTGAAGGGTTAACAAAATCGTATCGTTATTTTGTGCTGATATTTTGCAGCTCAATAAAAGAATAATAAAAGTGAATAATGGTTTCATTGCAACGCTGATTTCAAAATGCTAATTCGTTATAGTAATTTCCTTTGCGTTTTTAAATTCGCTCATGTCTGATGTAATAATCACGTCTCCCGGATTCAAATTGTCTTTTATCTCCACAAAATCGAAATTGGACATACCGATGTGAACGGTTCTTCGCTCTGCTTTTCCGCTATGAAGAACAAAAATATCCTGCATGGAAGAACCTTTGAAAGCGGCGCCGTTAGAAACACGCAATACATTATTATGTGTTGAGGTAACAAGAAATACATCCACTTTCATATTCGGGCGAAACAATTTGTTATTCAGTTCATCCAATGATATTTCGAATGATACAATCCCATTTTGCACAGAAGGATAAATATTCGCGACCTTCCCCCGCATTTTCGTTTCATTAATTCGAATGATAGCCGTCATTCCATTATACAGCTGGTCAATATAATTGTCGGACAGACTTCCTTTTACTTTAAAACTTCCTAAGTCTGCAATGCGCACAAGAGATTCACCTTCCCTTATTGTGGAGCCAATATTTTTATTAACCCAGGTTACTACTCCGGAACGGCCGGCAACAATATTTGCCAGTTGTAGTTTACGTTCCAGCTCTCTCTGGTCATTTTCCTGAATGTCTGCGGCAATTTCAGCTTCCTTCATTTCCACTTCCATGGTTTGCTGCTTACTTTTTATTTCATTTTCTAATTGCTGCTTTTCTAATTTTGCGACTTTTAAGTTTAATTCTGCCTGATCAACACTTTCTCTCGTTCCACCTCCGGCATTTAAAAGTCGTTTTGCATTTTCAACATCAGCGGTGAGACTGTTTATTTTCAGTTGCTTGATGTCGTCGTTTGATTTGATATCATAAAAACTTTTATCCAGTTGCAGTTTCAATTTTTTGATGTCATTGCGTTTTGATTCTAATTGAAAATTCAATTTTTTATATTCTGTTTGAGAAGATGTTTTATCAAGGGTAAGAATGGATTCGCCGGCTTCCACTTTACTGCCTGCATCTTTAATCACTTTTTGAATAGATGCGGTAATTGGGCTGGTAATTGTTTCTTCAAATTCCGGCAACACCTCTCCGGAAGCATTGATGGTATTTTCAATATTTCCCTTCTCCACAACTGCAGTCGTGATAGCTGATTTATTTATTGTGGATTTGAAAGAGAAACGTACCAGCCAGATAGCTGTTAATAAAACAAGTATCGTTGTAAGAATCGATATATAAATTTTTCGTTTCCTTCTTGCAATTACATGTTCTGACAGAACCGTATCCATATTTCTCGGTTTGCACAATAGGTTTCAAGCCGGGTGCCAAACGTAAACTGAACCAGTTCAAATGATTAGCGAGATTTTAAATGAGAATTTTGTTCAAAATCGAACGTTTTGGTCGCTTCAGTATATTATCTAAGAATACGGAGAGTAAACCAATTCCAAGGAAGGATCATTAACTACTGTTTAATTGGAGTTGATTGAACTGCGCTTTATCTCCCTGTTTTAAGCGTATTAGAAGAATATTTCAAGAGATTCAGGAGTGGTGGGTAGGTCAGATGCTTTATTTCGAATAACAATTGATTATCAATTTTTTACCTCATATTTAGAATATTCAGTTTTTGTTCAAATAATGAAAAAAGCCGCCAGTTACAAAGTTTTATTTGTAAGGGTTTTTATTTAGACTATATTTTCAGAAGACTTGGAGCCCGCCAGTGGAAAATGCAAGAGAAAAACCAGGTCTTTATTCCCGTCCCCGAATTAATAAGTACTACTTTTTTAACCCTTAATATATGCAACCTAACAATTTAAAACGTGCAGGCTTATTTGCTTTATTCATCTCATTCCTGACAATTCTTTGCTGGGAGATTCATCTGAGAAAGCTGGGGAATAAAGTTTCATTTGACGACAATGAGGCATTATGGGCCGATAAAAGAGCCAGGGTTTACCAGGCAAGTGATAAAGCCACCATTTTCGCGGGTTCTTCCAGAATCAAATATGATGTAGATATTTCAACCTGGGAAGCCCTTACCGGAGAAAATGCCATTCAACTCGCCAATGTGGGAAGTAATCCCAGACTAGTTTTGACAGATCTTGCCAATGATGAAAATTTCAAAGGCAAACTTATTGTGGATGTTACGGAAGGGGTGTTTTTTTCTGAAGAGTCGTTCTATGACTGGAGAACGAGAAAGAAGATCGCTTATTTTAAGGACAGAACGCCTACCCAGCGTTTCAGCTTTCAGGTAGACCATGTCCTGGAATCAAAATTAGTTTTTCTGGATCAGGACAACTTTTCAATAAATGCGATGCTGGATAATTTGCATATACCTTCCAGGCCAGATATATTTCCAGGTCTTTATTTCCCTATGGGGTTTACACTTGTAAATTTTGAAAGACAATCATATATGACACCTGATTTCATTGCAGATACAAGCCAGCAAAACGTGGTGAAAGGGATATGGTCCTATGGCCTGCAACGAAGATTGGCACCTCATCTTTCCCGCGGAAAATTGGATAGCATATTTTATTCTGTAAAAGTTGATATTGATAAAATAAGGGCCAGGGGGGGCAAGGTATTATTTGTTCGTCCACCTTCCAGTGGACCCTTTAAGGAAGCTGAATTGAAAGGGTTTCCAAGAGAAGTTTATTGGGATCGACTGTTAACTTTTACAGGTTGTAAAGGTGTCCATTATGCAGATTATCCGGCAACTGCGAATATGATCTGCCCTGAATGGTCCCATTTGACTCCCGCCGATGCGGTGATATATACAAAGAGTGTCGTCAAAGCACTTAAAGAAGAAAAAGGATGGTTCTGATTTTAAATTTTTTTAACCTGATCATCAAGATCACGAATAATATAAAACCTGAAATATGAAAACAGGCAATATTATACGGGCCGGCTTGCTGGCAATTATTTTATCACTTGTGGCTATGGCATCCTGGGAATTTCATTTACGCCATCAGGGTAATAAAATCTATTATGACGACAATGAAGCCATGTGGGCGCATTACCGGGGAATGGTTTATGAACCTTCTGACCAATCAACGGTATTTCTCGGTTCATCCAGAATAAAATTTGATCTGGATATTCCTACCTGGCAAAGCATTACCGGGAATCACGTCATTCAACTCGCAAATGTGGGAAGTGACCCAGTTCCTTACCTGATAGACCTCGCGGATGATAAAAAATTTAAAGGAACCCTGGTAGTGGACGTTACTGAAGAGTTGTTTTTTTCTGATTTCTCGCCGGCAGATGTTGCTACAGATAAAAAAATAAATTATTTTAAAAAGATTACTCCGACTCAGCGGTTTAGTTTCCAGGTGAATCATGTTCTCGAATCACAATTCGTTTTCCTGGATCAGGAAAGGTATTCGATAAATTCAATGCTGGATAAATTGCCTTTAGTTCACCGGCCCGGTATCTATCCTGAGCCTGATTTTCCGGATGATTTTGGCGTAGTTGATTTTAACCGGCAGTCCTATATGACACCCAGGTTTGTTGCTGATACCAGCCTGCAGAATAGGGTGAAGGCAATCTGGGTTTGTTTGGGCAGAATGATGGCTGGACCCCCACCGTCTACCGGTAAGCTGGATTCCTTTTTTCATGTGATCAAAGTGGCGACTGACAAAATTAAGAGCAGGGGCGGTCAGGTATTATTTCTCCGCACTCCTTCCAGTGGCCCCATGTTGGAAGGTGAGAAGAAAGGTTTTGCGAAGTCTCAATACTGGGACAAGTTATTAGCGGTAACCGGTTGTCCGGGTATTTTTTACTCTGATTATCCTTCCCTTTCAAATTTTGTTTGTCCTGAGTGGTCACATCTTAAACCGGAAGACGCAAAAATTTATACTAAAGAATTAATTAAGATTCTTCAAAAAGATAAAGGATGGACTTTCAATAAAAAATCAAATTCTATATAATTATTCATAACCCCCTAACAACTTAACAATGCTTTTCAACTCATATACATTTATTGTATTTTTTATCATCGTTCTGATCTTACATAATCTTCCATTTTCGTGGAAGACAAAAAAGATCAATCTCCTGTTAGCCAGCTATGTTTTTTATGCTGCCTGGAATCCGCCATTTATACTTCTTTTGTGGCTTTCCACTGTTGTAGATTTTTTTGTAGGGAGGGCCCTGTATACTCAGGAAAATAAACATAAGAAAAAGTTATTGCTGGTGGTCAGTTTAATCGGGAACCTTGGAATGCTTTGTTTTTTTAAATATGGTGGTTTCCTCCTGGAGAATTTTACTTTTCTTGTCAATGCAATTGGCTTTAATTTTCATCCGGCAAAACCGAATATTATACTGCCGGCGGGAATTTCATTTTATACGTTCACCACATTGTGTTATACAATTGACATGTATAAAAAGAAGAGCAAGCCTGTAGAATCGATGCTGGATTTTTCATTATTCGTTACTTTCTTCCCACACCTTGTTGCAGGACCGATCGTAAGGCCACCCCAGCTTGTTCCTCAATTTCAATCACCCCGGAAAGCAAATTCCCAGCAATTATTTCAGGGTCTATTTTTGCTGACACTCGGACTATTTATGAAAGTATTTCTGGCCGACGGGATGCTTTCAGGGCCTGCAAACAATTCTTTTGGTGCAACGACTGCTTTGCAATCGATAGATGCATGGATGGGAGTGCTTGCTTTTTCAGGACAGATCTTTTTTGATTTTGCGGGTTATTCTTTATGTGCAATCGGGGCAGCGCTATGTCTGGGTTTTGTATTGCCGAATAATTTTTTATATCCCTATGCGGCAGTGGGATTTACAGATTTTTGGCGGAGATGGCATATTACACTTTCTTCCTGGCTCAGGGATTATCTGTATATCCCACTGGGAGGTAACAGGGCAGGGAAATACAGGACATACTTTAATTTGATGATCACCATGCTGCTCGGAGGACTTTGGCATGGGGCAAAATGGACTTTCGTAGCCTGGGGTGCACTGCACGGAATATATTTATGTGTTGAAAAACTTTTCCGCGATGTTCGAAAGTCTTCTGCTCAGAAAACTTCAATTGCTGTTCATGAAGCGAATGTTGTCAGGGCGTCTTTTGTTCCGGAAATAAATCATCCCAAAAATCTCAAAAATTTTATTCTTGCCCTTGGCACTTTTTTCCTTGTAAACGTTACCTGGGTATTTTTCAGATCAACTGATTTTACTTCAGCATGGCGAATGCTTCATTCCATGTTTATAAATAATCCTAAAAACACTGCTGTATTGTCGACCTTGGAAATATATAAAGTCGGCATCATCATACCAATATTACTGATCACTCATTGGATGATGAGAAATACCCAGGCTTTAACCGTTGCAGGTAAAATGCCCTGGTGGCTTTTGGGAATTGTATGGTCGGCGATGATCGTTTTAATCATGTTAAGCCAGAATGCCAGCAGCGCATTTATTTATTTTCAATTCTAAGAAAAGAGACCGGCTTAATAAATATTTTATATCTCGTATGCAGTAACATGCCAGGTATTGATTTATGCATTTTTACTTTGGGTTCCATTCCCACAGAACGATGTTCCAGTCAATACCTCCATAATGAAGGGTATCCACAATCCGGAATCCTGTTTTGAGATGTGACTTTAATGATCTTGGATTATTTTCTGCAATATCGGTTAAACAATAATCAAATTTCACTGATAAACTTGTTTTGAATTGCTGATACATTTGCTGAACCAGGCCCCGGCCGCGGTAATCTTTTGCAACACATAATTGTCCGACAACAACATAATTGGAATTTTTCAGTAATTGCCCTTTGTATTTAATTTTATCAATGCTGTCGAACAGATCTGATAAGAGATCATGCTGATCCCTGATTGATTTTAAAGCAACCAACGCATACCCTACAACTTTGATCTCGTCTAATGCGATGACAGACGGGCTTTGCTCATGAAGGGTCTGTAAAAAACCGAGGGAGTATTCAGCTGTAACAAAACCCTGGACTTCTGCTTCCTCCTCCGATAAGTTCCTTTTCAAATTTTCCTCCTGCAGGTTTTTTATTCCTTCCAGTTCTGAAAGCTCAGAAACCAATTTGATCCTTATCATATTACAAAAAGTACTCGGCTCAATTCAGTCAATTTGTGCAGGTCTATTTTATTATTTCCCAAATTTCCATCCCGCATATATTTGAAAAAGATTGGATTTTACATTTACAGTCGGGACAAAGCTGGGTGGCTCTGAAGGAGAATTCGAGCTGGGAACACTGTATAGATTAGTCAGACTGAAATTGATTCTGGCACCCACGAGTAATCCCATAATAGGGTGTACTTCTACCCCGCCACCGAGCGCGAATTGAAAGCGGTTATAATAATTCAGGATCTGATTATATTGTCCTGACATTCCCGGCATCGAGGAATTGCTGCTGTCGGCTGTTGCATTGATAAGATATGCCATTTCTTCTCCAACATAAATTTGAAAAAACTTAGTTATATTAATACAAAAAAATGAGGGTAACATAATATACTGGAGATTAACTTTCCCTGTTACGCTGCCTGTAGAATAATCATATCCCTGTTTAGAATAAACGAGTTCTGTTTTGTTGCCAATAATCTTATTATATGGAGTTGTAAAAAAAGCACCAACGTTAAAACCCGAACTGGCCTGACTGTTTATAGAAGAAACACTTGTAACGTTTGTATAATTCCAGCCTGCTTTAAGTCCAATCTGTGCAATGACAAGGCATGGACTTGCTATTAGCAAGAAGAGTAGTAGCTTTTTCATTTTGTTAGGTTTAAGGTTTAAGATTGTTTTGTTTAAAAGTTACAATTTCCTTTTCATTTTTTGCTCTTTACGGGTAAATTTTGAAAAAAAACTTTCGTTAGAGGATAAATAAAAAAATAGGAATTAAAGGGTTAAAATACTGTGTGAAATAATTTGGATTGCTAATAAACTTAGTATACATTTGACAATAACTGTCAAGTCAATAAATGTAAAATGTCGAACCAGTTCGGGGATAGAATTAAACTTCTGAGAGAAGAAAGTCAATTGCTGCAACGTCAGGTAGCCAGTCAATTGGATATGGATACTTCCATGCTTAGTAAAATAGAAAGTGGAGACAGGAAAGCAAAAAAGAATCAGATAACTCAATTTGCAAAGGTTTTGAAAGTAAATGCAGACGAACTTCTTACTCTATGGTTAGCTGACCAGCTCATTGAAGTTGTGGAGGGTGAGTATCTGGCATTAAAGGCGATACTGGTTGCCGAAGAAGAGGTTAAATACAACGCAAAGAAAAAGAAATAAGATAATTCATTCAATAGGTCCAAACTCCTAAATCCTGTACTATGAATAAAATATTCCCGGAAAATAGTAATCCTGTATTATCCCATGGTATAAATAAAATCGTTTCTATCATTTCGACGGAAAGAATTTATTTATTGTCTGTCATTCATCAAAAAAAAGAATTACAGAGCATTTTTGTTGAGGATATACCGGAGGAGCGCCTTATCGAGGCGTTAAATATACTTGTCCTTACCACTGAATTAGAAAAAAGGACGATTGATGAATTACAGGATATAATTGAGAACCGGTTGGAAATTATAATATAATCCGGATTTTTCGATTAAATATGAAATGGTATCGATATTATTTGAAAGGGTTAACAAACTATTGATTTTATGTCAGAGCATAATTCGAACAAGATTAATCACTGTCTGAACAGGCTGATATTGACAGAAATGAAAGATCCGGATAAATTAGATCCTTATATTATCCTGAAGGAAATCTGTGATTTTGAAGATTTGCAGGAAATGAAAAAGTTATTTCGGAAATGTTGCCAGGTTTCATTATCCGAAAAATATATATGGGATGAAGGAATTCCGGGCAACCTGCTTTACATCTATGAGCAATTGGAAAAATTAATAGAATCCTGCTATCTGATTCATAAAAAAAAGGGGTTTAAAAAGAAGCTTACAAAAAAAACCAAGCAGAAGGATTTTGAAAAAGGTAAGAATCATCCTGAATTGCCAGCTTCATTAAGTCAGGCTGAATTTGTGAACCCAAGGATCGTAATAAATGATTTTTTTGAAACTTATAGTTTATTGGAATGGAAGCAATGCCTACACTCCTGGATGGAAGCCGGTCTTTCTAATTTCAGTGTTTTGGAAAATATTAAAACAAAGGATCTCTTACCATACGTTTATGGCATGGAAAAATTGCTGGAAGCTTCTTATCGGATTGTTGATATATCAATTAAGAAAATTTAGTTCTGTTTCGTTACAGCCAACATCGGATGAATCTCATAACTGCAAAGTCCGTTAGCCGGATCATTTGCTACAAGCCTTTCCAGAACTGAATTTTCATTTACCCCGACAACTGCGATACCATATCCGCCTTTAGGGTCCAAAACCGGTCCCAAAACAATGACTGTTCCATCATTAACATAGGGTTTCCAATAAACAACGTGTTGTTGCATGACCTGACGCTCTTCTGCCGTCATATCAAGAGTGAATGAAAGCCGGGGTGGCACTAATTTGAGAAAGAAATGTTTTATATCGGGCATAAGATTATTTTTTCAATAACACAATCTTTGATTAAAAATAGCGGATTTTTATTTCAGGCTGCCTATTTGCAAGTAATTCATAACTTTCCTTCTAAATAAAAGCAATTAATGAAACTTACGACGGTTTATGTTTTAATACTCATCGCCTTCATTTCTTGTGAAACAAGAAAAAATTCTCAAACTCCGGCAGCACCGGTAAATCCAATGATTGGGACCTGGCAATTGATTTCGGGGACAACCATTCAGGGTAAGGATACGACCATTACGGACTACACGAAGAATAAGAAATTTCTAAAGATTATTAATGGCTCCCATTTTTCCTTCGTAGGCCATGACTTAACAAAGGGGAAGGATTCCCTGGCTTTCTATTCATCAGGAGCGGGAACCTATACATTAACGGATAGTCTTTATACTGAGCACCTGCAGTTCTGCAGCGACAGAGCCTGGGAAGGGAATGATTTTTCTTTTACCATTTTGATTCAAAACGACACGCTTACTCAGACAGGTGTTGAAAAAGTAGATAAAATAGGTGTGAACAGATTAAATATTGAAAGGTATGCGAGGGTGGAATAGACATATTCATTTGGCTAATAATCCTATTTTGGATTAGAAATATTTTTCAAACGATAAATTTTGCCATCCGGTTTCGTGAAAATATACATTTCACCTTTTTCATCTTTACCGAATCGCAGATCCACACGGTTTTGTCCGCAGAGTTCCAGGAGTGTTGTACGTTTACTATTCAATGAGACGAACCATTCTTTAACTTTGGCAAGTTTACCTGATTTCAATTCGGATAAATTTATATAGAACAATCTGCCTGATGGAATATCACCGAATAAATATTTGCCTCTGAGTTCAGGTATGGAATTGCCTGTATATTCAAATCCTCCTTCAATGGCATTGCCTTCATCATGATCGAAAGCAGCAACCGGATAAGTGTAATGAAAAACACTGTCATTCGCTGGCAAAGGATATATTTTATTAATATCCCTGTCAGCATGCATGGAAAATCTTCCTTCACGTAGCGGCCACCCATAATCATGGCCTTTTAATATGATATCTATGGCTTCGATATTGGCTTGTCCGAT
Source organism: Bacteroidota bacterium (assembly GCA_013287475.1). GTDB lineage: Bacteria > Bacteroidota > Bacteroidia > Chitinophagales > Chitinophagaceae > Puia. Next base: position 7,834 of record JABDDT010000015.1, on the reverse strand, counting down.
ATTGGTAGCCAGCATCAACCCATCGTGTGTCCATGTGATCCGATTGGGATTTCGGAATCCATCTGCATAGATTTCACGGACGGTATTAGAATCGGAATTTTTTGTGAAGGGATTTTGTTTAGGAATACCGTATTGGCCATTGTTACTATTCCTTCCCATAGGATTGATTCTTAAAATGCTTCCCCATATTTTATCCGGATGATGTGTGAGAAATGAGAACCCATTTTCTGCACTTCCGCCATCACCCACTCCGATATAAAGATTTCCGTAATCCTCCTGTCCCGGTTTTGCCATCGGATTAAAAATTATTTCCTGAACACCATGAATTCCGGAAACCATATCGATCCGCATCAATTCCCTGCATGTTCCTTTAAAAAGAGGAGCCATAGGATCTGAAATTTTCCACTCACAGAGCACCCATTGAAGTGTTTGTTTAATGGAATCATCTATTGCGAAGTCTGCTTTTTTTGAATGAGCCGCTTCACTGTGAGTTGTATAAAAAATTCCATTATGTATATAATCGGGATGAAAAGCAAATGATCCGAAACCTGTGGCTAATCCGGGTTGATTGATAAAATCCGGTTTCCATTTCGAAATATCAAGCCATGTTACCTGATTTTGATTTATCAGCTTATACAACTTACCCCGCTGGTCCAGGATGAACCATGTTTTCAACGAACTAACCCAATCCATTTTGCTAATACGGGTCAGGGGTTGTTTATCGCTGCTCGGAGGTAATTGATTGAATTGCTCCAGATCTACCTGAATATTTGAGGCTTCAATTTTTTCAGGAATCGGGTCTTTTATGGAGAAGGGATCATCCTTTTCTTTTTTGGTTCCCCTTCTGGTTTGTAAAAATGAAATCAGCTGGTCGATTTGATTATCTGTGATAGCAGTAAATGAAGGCATCATAGAATGATAATCGGCATATATTTTTTTTGCGTGTTCATCACCCGATTCAATCATTTTTTTGGGTTCACGGATAAAACGCCTGAGCCATTCTGCAGAGTCTGTTTCTGTGATACCAGATAAATTGGGACCAATTCCATTTTGATGAAAGCCATGGCAGCCGCTGCAGTTTTGGTTAAACAGAATCTGCCCCTGCGCGATCGACAGTGAATCGGTTGAGACTAATTTCGTAGTATTTCCCACGCCACAAGAAGAGGTAATTAAAACGAACGTTCCAGGAATGATTAAGGAAAAAATAAGTTTTTTCATCTTACATTAATCGGCAGCCTAAGATACTGAAACAGAACTTAAGTTAAATTGAGCTGTCAGCCGACCTGATTCGCCATATCAATTAACAAAATTTTCAACCCTAAGCGTTTACATTTTGGATCTTTTAGCGTCTCATATATAGAACCTAAACCCACTTATATGGAACCGAATTCTACTCAACAGGAAGTATTGCTCAGTACAAATACACAATTCGCTCACAGACAATGGTCCGATAGTGATGACGAAGGAGCATCTAATCTGAATGCAAAAGAACAGCTGGAGAAAGCCTGCTGGGATGGATTGGTTAAGGAAATGATTCCGGAGTTGAATATAGCGCTGGATTCAAGCAGGAAGCTCTGGTTGTGGCGAATACATGAAACCCGTTCCTTTCTGGCTTTGGATTTTTATGAATTTCCTGGTCCAAAAGAAACAGAAGCTTCCATTGATCCTTATCTTTTTATGTGTGAACTTAGAAATAATTAGCCTGCAATCATCTTAACTAAAGAGAATACGAATGCCTACCATGCCAAGACATACGGCCAATACCTTGATAATCGTATTACTATGCAATTTATGAGAAAGCCAGGCACCGACCTGCGCACCCGGGACTACGCCTAATATCAATCCGATTACCATGTGCAGGATTTTCGGATCATTATAACTTCCTTTTATAGCATGAACAGCTACGCTAACGGTAGCCATTATTGCCAGGATAAAATGAGAGGTTGCCGTAGCTACAAATACAGGAAATTGAAGCCATTGTACCAGAGCTGGTACATGAATTATACCACCCCCGATTCCCAGCAGGGGGGATAAATATCCAACAACGATGCTGATCAGAATACCTCTGGTCTGATTATAAGTATAGTTAAATGTGTTCCCAGAATTGTCTACGAGAGAATGTTGTTTCCAGCGTTTTTTATTTATATCAGCAATTACAGGAGGACTGATCTTATTATGTCTTAATAAGAGATAGGTTGAAAGAGCTACTAATAATATTCCAAAGAGAATATTAAAAATATTCCGTGGAATAAATTGTGTAGTCAGAACGCCGAGGATAGAACCCGGAATAGTGAACATGGCGAATAACAATCCGGCTTTATAATCGATACGCCCCGATCGTCCATATGCGATAGATCCGGATATTGCGTTTGCTGCAACGATTACGATAGAGATTGCCGTTATAGTCTCGGGACTAAGGTCAGGATAGGAAAGGATCAGGATAGGAACAAGAATAAAACCACCTCCGGCGCCTATCAGCGTTCCGAACATTCCAATGAGAAATCCGATAATTATGAGTAAGAGTAAATTGAGCATAATCAAATTCCGGCCCCAAGTTGCATTTTATTCTTTGTTTGAATAAAAAAAATTGTAATATACTTATCGAATTGCCGTTTTTTCCTAAGCAACCTCAAACCCAGCGCCATCATGAAATTCATTCAATGTTTCATTATTTTCATTTTAATCCATTTTACTTTAATCGCCCAGCGGAGCTTTGAACCCGGATATATTGTAAAACAAAATCAGGATACTGTAAGGGGTTTTGTAGAAGTAGCAATAAACAGGGATCTAACCCATTCAGTTAAATTTAAAAAAGAGGAATCTGCAGAATTAAAAGAATACAACCCTGCCGATCTCCTTGCATTCGCAATTGGGAATGATTTATACCTGAGCAAGCATTTTTTGAATACTGCTCAAGATTCCATAATGGAAACCGCATTTGTAAAACAGCTGGTAAAAGGGGAGTATAGTCTGTATTCTTATTCGAAAGACGAGCTGGTTTATTATCTTCTGCAAAAAGACACAACGGTCTATTTCCTCTTTGACAGAGTTACAGATAATTTAGGTGAAATTAAGCAGGAAGGGAATTATTTGAATTATCTGAACCTGATTAGTATCAACTGCGAAAAGCTTAATAAAAATTATGCAGGGATGGGCTATAATGATAAAAACCTTGCGGATTTTGTTCTGAAAGCAGATAATTGTTCTTCCGATGAAAAAGCAGTCAGTTATTATCAGAAACCAAAATCAGTTATGCAGTATTTTGGTTTTGTTGGAGGATTCCCTCCCAGCCTCACTCAGTTTTCGGCGAATTTTACCCTTCAGTTTTCATTACCCAGGGTATATAAGAATATTTTTTTTAATGTAGGACTTAGTTATTCTTATACTACTAAAAAATCGTCAGCCCTCGGTGGAGCAAATGAAACAATAAATTACACTAACAATTACAATATCGTAAGTATTCCTTTTGCTATTCAGTGGAATTTTACAACCTCCAGACTTCAGCCATATTTTTATGCAGGTCTTTCAGCCAGCATTTACAATGTGACCTCCAGTTATGGCGATTTTGGGAAACCTTACACCCCTCAGCCTTTTGTCGTTGCGATGATTACAGGACTTGGTATACAAATGAAAATCGGATCACGTTTTTATATCAGAGCGGAGGAAGTTTGTAATATCAATGGTCAGTATGAAATGGAATTTCAAAATCCTGCAATCGGGATTGCTTACAGGTTCTGATATTGATTTGCAGATTATACCCCAGCTTCTGGAAAGGCCAGCGGAACGTCTCCTTTATCATACCAGATCATAGCGTTTAATAAAATATGATTAGCATATTCTTTACCCGATATCAGGTCATCATTGAATTCTTTGATGTCCATAACCTGTAATTGCAAATTTCTTCGATCCTTCGAAAGACAATTGAGTAAAATCTTATGTTTTGACAGGATTTTTTTTTCTTTATCATTGGAAAGGATCAGCAGATTATATTGGTTGCCCCTTAATTCCTGCACCGAATTCTTCATGTAAATATTTTCTGTAATCAGGTAATCATATGTAGCAGATAATAACAGGATTTTCTCCGGGTCTGAAATAAGAACAATTTCACGGATTATTGACCTAAGCTCCCCACTTTGTATAAACCCAGGCTGAAATGATTTTGTTTTCATGGCAGTTATATTAATACAGGCCCAAAGCAGACTTGCTAAAAAAATAATAAAATATCAATTTATTAGCAGAAAATCTTACATTTAAGATATTTCATCAATAAATTTAGCAATTAAATTGATGTACAACAAATAAATTGATAAATTTAATCACCCTTATCAATGAGTTTATTTTCTAAAAATCTGCGTTTTTTACGAAGAAGGGGGAGTTATAATCAGGACGAAATTTCCATACTTTTCAATAAAAAGGCAAATACCATTGGAAACTGGGAAAATCAGAAAAGTGAACCAAGCCTGGCAGAACTTATGAAACTGGGAGATTATTTTAAAGTTAGTGTTCAGGAACTACTTTATTCTGATTTAGAGGCGCAATCCTTTCAGCAAAATACTGAAGCCAAAACTTCCGACAGTTTCGTACAAATTCCCAAATCCTATTCGTTGCAGGAACCAGTCAATAGCATGGCAAGTGAAGGCAGCGAAGATGCGTTCTGGGTAATTTTAAAGGAATTAAGATCTATGAATGAAAAGCTGGATTTATTGGCTTCCAGGTTGGATTTATCAAGCCTTAAAATGAACTCTGATAAGAGTTCCCACTAACCCAGTTCTCAATCTTGGAAAAATTTTCCAAACGACGGAATATTCGGACCTGCCATGCCAGAAAAAGAACCCTTGAACAGGAATATAATTTCCTTTCTAAATCATTCATTATCAGATAGCTGCATCCCTACTTTTGATTACTCAACACTTGATTTTATTTATTGGTACCACCCTTGTATTTATGTATTCAGTTCTTTACCATACAGAAGCAATTAAGTGTATTTCGTTTGTCGAAAAAGTTATGATCAGCGTATTGGAATTGCAATATTTGTTACGATATCGTATAGTTTCTTCAAACGGAAAAAATACAATATCAAACAAGTGCTGTCGTTTATACTGCTAAGAGTTAACCCCTAGGATTGATTAATCGCTACTTGTACTGTAATGACGAAAACTAGCTGGTGAATAACCAGATGATCCGAACACGAACCTTTTGAAAATTAACTAAATCCTGCGTCATGAAAACGTTGTCTAAACTTGTATCAACCAGTAGTGTGTCATTGTTGGTTATTACTTCACCAGTACTGATTTCAAACAATCACAAAAAGATTGAAGTTTCTACGAGTACGGCTGTTATTGCAGCGACCTACCATATACCTGTCTTAACCAATAATAACTTTAAAAATTTTAAATACAGTAGCCCGGAGCTGAATGCTTCCGTCACTGAAAAGGTGACTGCTGAAGATAAAGCCCCGGATTTTAATGCGAGCGCTGCTGTTAAAAAAGCTTTTGAAGTGAAAATGGTAATTAAACAGGCGCTTACTCTCTACGATTCAATGAAACTCGATCAGTCGGGTCTGAATCAAAAAGCTTTTGAATATGCCTGGAGAGGATATCATAATTTATTGAAACAGGGTAAACTGAAAAAATCTTATGTACTGACAGTTTGCGATTTTACACAGTCTTCCAGCAGCAAAAGGTTATATGTGATTGATGTGGCCCATAAAAAATTATTGTTCAACACCTATGTATCTCATGGTATGAATTCAGGTGTTGAATATGCCACTTCATTTTCAAACAGAGCAAATTCATTTAAGAGCAGCCTTGGATTTTTTATTACATCGAAAACTTATTTTGGAAGAAATGGTCTCTCTTTAAAGGTAAAGGGTCTTGAAAAAGGTTATAATGACCTGGCTGCAAAAAGACATATTGTATTACACGGTTCTGATTATATCACACCGGAATACTTAAAAGATAATGGAGAAATGGGAAGAAGTCTTGGTTGTGCTGCAATGCCAAATGTAATGAGCCCAAAGATTATCAAGACGATTAAGAACGGAAGCTGTTTATTTATATATCATCCGACTGTTAATTATCTGACGCATAGTAATGTCATCAATGGTTAGTATAAATCAATTGAATTAAATATTAAACGGGGGCCAGTTAGACTGCCCCCTTTTATAGTTAGATACTGTTTTTTGTCAAGTAGTTAGAATCCAAACCCTTCGAATATGTACCGACTAATCCTACTCCTTTGTGCCACAGGCTTGCTCATGTGCAACCTATCCGCCCAATCAATCGATTCCTCTCTCAGCATATATAACAGCAAATACCCTCAGGAAAAAATTCATATCCATTTTGATAAGGACACTTACCTGCCTGGTGAAACAATTTGGATGAAAGCATATCTCCTGAGTGATCGACGTCCTTCTGCCATAAGCAAAAATCTCTATTTTGACTGGACAGATGCCGATGGCAGACTATTTCTGCATAGCGTTTCTCCCATCTCAGAGGGGGGAGCCAGTAGTTTTTTTAAGTTGCCATCCTGGGTAAAAAACGGCGTTATGCATGTAAAAGTTTATACCGAGTGGATGCTGAATTTTGACAACGCATACTTATTCAATAAAGATATCCCTGTTTTAATGCCAGAAGAAGGCACTATTCAGGTGCCGGAGAAATTACAAACTACCATCAGCTTCTTTCCGGAAGGAGGTGATCTTGTTGATGGAGTTACTTCTCTTCTTGCTTTTGAAGCATTGAACCAGCATAATAAACCATCCGTTGTAAGTGGAGTTATTAAATCTGCAAAAAATAATATTATTGATTCTTTTCATACCATATATAATGGAATGGGAACCGTACGGTTTAAGCCGGTAGCAGGTGAGCGTTATATTGCTTACTGGAACGATGAGAGCGGTGAGCTTCATACTACGCCTTTACCGGATGCAAAAGCAAACGGACTGGTTCTTCAGGTTGATCCATTTAATAACGATCAGCTTCATTACAGACTGGAAAAATCTGCAGATGCAAGCAAACTCACTAAAATAATTGTTATCGGAACTATCGATCAGAAAGTAGTTTATCGCAATAGCCTCATCCTTGTAAACAATACGGCAGAAGCAAATATGAACGCAACTGGTTTTCCCTGTGGTGTTCTGCAGCTTACCGCATTTGATGCGGATATGTTACCACTGGCTGAAAGAGTAGCATTTATCAATAACCAGAAAGCTTATGTGAAAGTTCAGATGAAAAAAGAATCTGTCAGCCTGAATAAAAGGTCACGCAATGAGATCTCCTTAGAAATACCGGACAGCTTGGTAACCAATCTTTCCGTTTCAGTTACAGATGCCGGGCTGGGTTACGATAGCAGCAATAATATTTATTCTGACCTTTTGATAGCCGGAGATTTAAAAGGGGTCATCACGGATGCTGCATCCTTTCTTGTGAATCCTGCAAATGCCAATGAGCATCTCAATCTTTTACTCCTTACGCATGGATGGAGAAAATTTAACTGGGAGACGGTTGTTTCGGGAGAATTTCCAGAATTAAAATATCCAAGGGATGCAGAATTTCTTTCTATAAAAGGTGAAATTAAAAATGGAACGAACCTGGATAACCAGGATTCCATGGCGCTCCTGCTGGTTTCTCGCGACCGGAAGAAAAGCTTACTGAAATTACCGGTGAATTCAGAAGGAAAGTTTGGACAAAATGGTTTGTTTTTTTATGACTCCGTTCAGGTTGTTTACAAATTCAATCATGTTGCCAAGCTGAATAATAATACACAAATAAGTTTGTATTCTGACCTCCTGCCGGCGTTGACACCTGCAAAAGCGGATCAGCCCTCGTTTTCA
>JABDDT010000014.1 GCA_013287475.1 Bacteroidota bacterium | reverse complement strand
ACAGACTCACGATAATCGGACCGACAGTTGTACCAAATGAATTAACACTTCCTCCCAGATTTAATCTGTGAGACCCCGTTGCAGGATCTCCAAGTAGTATTGCGAAAGGTTGGGCACAGGTTTGCTGAAGTGAAAACCCGAGCGCGATAATAAATAATGCAATTAAAATAAAAGTAAAATTTCCAATGGCTATCGTTTCGCCTTTTAATGCACCGACGATTGTATCTACTTTGTCAGATGGAAAACTGGCCGAAAGTTTTACCGGAACTCCGTCTACTATTTTGGTATCCTTAGCTGGTGCGAAAGGGGCATTGATATTGCTTAATATATTATGATCGTTCAGAAACTTTTTCCCGGCTTCATCATTACGTACTATCAGTGAATAGGAATCCTTTTCTTCTTTTTTCAAAACGACTACCTTATCAGACGTTACAAATTTTTGATCCGTCTTAAAATTTTTGATTTCCTGAATATTATCGCCTATTGGCTTAAATGTTTCTCCGCTTACTGCCGGAATCATAAGGAGTGCACCTGCTATCGAAATTCCGAGCCCGACAATAATCCCTTTCTTGTATCCGATTTTATTTAGAATATCACTTCCCCTTGCCTCTGAAAAAATATACAGAAATAAGGATCCGATAAAATAAGCGCCATAAAAAGCAGTCCCGATCAGTTGGGATTCAAACTGACTCAGGTTAAAGTAATTCTTACAAAATGGTATAAAAATGCTGTTGGAAGCGGCGATAAATCCCCAGAAGAAAAATACAAGAACTAACGTGGCAAGGGCTCCGCTATTGGTGGACTGTTTGGTTTGGCTCATAAGCAGACAATCGTTTAAATGAGTGTTGAAAGTAGTTAAGTTTTGGCTTGATTAAAAATTTTTTCATATAGCATGAGAATCCCTGAATCCTTCTTAAATTGATCTGAATTAAGGCCTTCGCTTTCATTTATAACTTCGTTTCATGGAGATTTTACATGTTTCAGCTGAGTGTTATCCGGTTGCAAAAGCCGGCGGGCTGGGAGATGTAGTAGGTGCATTGCCCAAATATCAGACTGCAGCAGGACATATTGCAAAAGTGGTCATGCCCATGTACCGGACCAAATTCCTCTTCAATAATGAATTCGATGTTGTTCATAAAGGTTATACTAATTTGGGAAACTGGTGGTTCATTTATACTGTTATCAAAGAAAGAAAAAATATTCTTGGTTTCGACCTCTACATGGTCGATATAAATGGACTTCTTGACCGGGATAAAATTTATGGTTATGACGATGATTCCGAACGCTTCATTGCTTTTCAGATTGCCGTAGTTGACTGGCTGGCATCCTGGAAACATCATCCTGATGTCGTTCATGTGCACGATCATCAGGCCGCGCTCATTCCTTTTATGGTAAAACATTGTTATCGTTATCAGAACCTGCGCGAAATTCCGACCGTGCTTACAATTCATAATGGCGAATACCAGGGTTGGCTGAGCTGGGATAAAAGTTATTATATACCGGCATGGGATACATGGAAAACAGGTTTACTTGAATGGAACAAGAGTATCAATGCCCTGGCCTGCGGTGTGCGCTGCGCCTGGAAGGTAACGACCGTCAGTTGGACTTATCTGGAAGAACTCCGGTGGTCGGCCAACGGACTGGAAGCATTGTTTGAATATGAAAAGGGAAAATGTTATGGTATCCTGAATGGAATAGATACCAGGGTCTGGGATCCGGAATCAGATAGTTACCTGGAACATCATTATAATATTAAATCCAATACGGAAGGCAAAACAAAAAATAAAGAAATACTTTGCAAAAGATTCGGGTTGGATATCAATAAACCACTGATCTCATTTATCGGGAGACTGGTTGGTGAAAAAGGCGCCGACCTTTTACCGCAAGCCATCGGGGATTCATTTTATTATATAGGAAGAAAAATGAATTTCCTCCTTCTCGGGAGCGGTGCTCCCAATATCCAGGAAAATCTCGAAAGGGTAAGCACTTTGAGTGAAGGCGATTTTAGTATATTTATTGGTTATGATGAAGCCCTCAGTCATTTAATTTATGCCGGCGCCGATTTTATTATGATGCCCTCACGCGTTGAACCCTGTGGACTGAACCAGATGTATGCTATGCGATATGGAACCGTTCCTATTGTAAGAACTACAGGTGGTTTAAAGGACACTGTTATAGATTTCGGAGATATGGACGGATATGGAATTCGGTTCAATAACGCGATCGTGGGCGATATCACCCATGCCATCTGGCGGGCAGTGCAACTATATCAGGATCCGGTTCTGGTGGAAGAATTGAGAAAAAGAATGATGCGGCTTGACTTCAGCTGGGAAACCAGTATGCAACAATATCTGGCTTTATGCTTCGCTATAATAATGAATGAAAGATTAAATCAGACTATATGTCAAAAAAAGTATTAGCAGTTATTCTGGGGGGTGGTGCAGGAACACGGTTGTATCCTTTAACAGCAAGCCGTTCCAAACCGGCCGTCCCCATCGCAGGTAAATACCGCCTGGTAGATATACCGATTTCTAATTGTCTTAATTCCGGCATCGACCGAATGTTTGTCCTGACGCAATTCAATTCTGCTTCACTGAACAGGCATATTAAAAATACTTATCATTTCAGTGCATTCAGTTCGGCATTCGTGGACATTCTCGCAGCAGAGCAAACACCTGATAATCCTACCTGGTATCAGGGAACTGCTGATGCGGTAAGGCAATGTCTTCGTCACCTGGGTCCATTTGAAAGTGAATACATACTCATACTTTCCGGTGACCAGCTTTACCAGATGAATTTTATGGATATGCTGAATAACCATATTAAAATGAATGCTGAAATTACGATAGCTACCATACCCGTTGCTGATCGCGAGGCATCTGAATTTGGCATATTAAAAAAGAATGATAAAGGATTTATTACATCTTTTATAGAAAAACCGAAAAAAGATTTGCTGAAAGACTGGACCAGCGATACCGGCACTATCATGCATGGACAAGGAAGACATTACCTGGCTTCTATGGGGATCTATATTTTCAACCGGCAGTTATTACAGGACCTGCTGCAGAATGAGTATGTGGAAGCAACTGATTTCGGTAAAGAAATTCTGCCTCAGTCGATCAATAAATACAAAGTAGTCAGTTATCAGTATGATGGTTACTGGACCGATATTGGAAATATTTATTCATTCTTTGAAGCAAATCTTGGACTTACAAAAGAAATTCCTGATTTTAATTTATTCGATAATAATAATCTTATTTATACAAGGGCCCGCATGCTTCCACCTGCAAAAATCAGCGGTACGACACTTGAGAAAACGATTATTGCTGAAGGTTGCATCATCAACGCATCCCGCATCGAAAGCAGTGTAATAGGCATCAGAACACGTATTGGCGTTGGTACTACCATTGTCAGCAGTTACCTGATGGGGATAGATTATTATGAAACTATTGAAGAGATCAGACATGATAAAGAACACGGTTTGCCTTCTGTCGGCATTGGTGATCGATGTTATATCCGGAATTGTATTGTTGATAAAAACTGCCGAATAGGAGACGATGTCAGGATTAATGGCGGGGCGCATCTTGAAAATACCGACCATTCTTTATATACTGTAAAAGACGGAATCGTGGTTGTCAAAAAAGGTGCAGTGATTCCGAATGGATTTGTGATTTAGTATTTAACGATTGCTATGACCGCACATACTGCAGCTGAACAAATTAAGCTGGTTGAGAAACCAAGGCTTTCTGTTTTGCAGATCTTCACCATGAGTTTTGGCTTTTTGGGTATCCAGTTTGGATTTGCATTACAAAATGGAAATACAAGCCGGATACTTCGCTCCTTTGGCGCTGATGTAGATCAGCTACCAGCTTTCTGGCTGGTAGCTCCGCTTACTGGAATGATTGTTCAACCGCTCATCGGCCACTATAGCGATCGAACCTGGAATCGGTTGGGCAGAAGAAAACCATATTTTCTGACAGGTGCTATTTTAACCTGCCTGGCACTCCTGATTCTCCCAAATTCCGGTTCTTTCTCTTCTGTAATACCTGCACTTTGGATCGGTGCGGGCATGGTGATGATTATGGATACTTCCATCAATATTGCCATGGAACCATTTCGTGCACTGGTGGCTGACAATCTCCCAGATAAACAAAGAACCCTGGGATTCAGTATTCAGACGTTCCTTATCGGACTTGGGGCTGTATGCGGATCCTATCTTCCTGAATGGATGGGGAAGCATGGTTTTAGTTTAGAGGCGGGCTCCAATGGAGTGGCAGATAATATTCGTTACTCATATTATATTGGCGCAGCGGTTTTAATCATTGCCATTTTAGTAACCGTATTTTTTTCCAGGGAATATGCACCGGCAGTATATGAAAAATATCATGGCAAACCGGATCAGTCACATAAAAGATCGGGCATTCGTGAAATAATTTATGATTTCAGCCACATGCCCAAAACCATGAAACAACTGGGTCTCGTTCAGTTTTTTTCCTGGTTCGCATTATTTTCTATGTGGGTATTTACGACAGACGCAGTGGCAACACATGTTTACGGACTTACCGGAGAATATGCAAAATCAGTTGCCTATAATGAAGCCGGAAATAAAGTAAGTTCTGCATTTGGAGTTTATAACCTGATAGCCATGTTTTATGCACTCCTTCTTCCTGCCATTGCGAGGAAAATCGGGCGTAAGGCAACCCATGCATTGTCATTGATGGCGGGTGGTATTGGTTTGATCTCTATTTTTTTTATCAGGGATCCATCCATGTTAACCTTTTCAATGGTTGGTGTGGGGTTGGCCTGGGCCAGTATCCTGGCAATGCCTTATGTAATTCTTTCAGGTTCTATACCCCCGGGCAAACTGGGAATTTACATGGGTATCTTTAATTTTTTCATCACGCTTCCACAAATTGTAAATGGAGTATTCGGCGGTTGGATCGTGAAACATATTTACGGAGGCCAACCCATTTATGCCATTGTGCTGGCGGGATTCTTTTTATTCTGCGCGGCCATCAGCGTACTGTTTGTTTACGATGCAGGTGATATCCGTATCAGCAGGAAACAACAAAGACTGGCTGCATCATGAGAAAATTCATAACACTCCCCATATTATTATTCTATTATTTCTGCTTCGCACAAAATGATGTAAAAGTTTATCCTTCCAGTTGGTGGACTGGCATGAAGAATACCCATCTTCAGCTGATGATTCATGGAAATAATATTGGGAAGGCAAGTTATAAAATAGAATATCCGGGAGTCAGATTAGACAGTTCACTCAGAATAATAAACCCGAACTATTTATTTCTGAATCTTACTATCGGCCCGGATGCCAAACCTGGCGTTATAAAAATCAATTTCAATGGAGGCAATTATATTTTAAATTTTGCTTTGGATCAACGCGCACCCGGAAAAGGGACTGCTTATGCGCGGGGAATTAATTCTTCCGATTTCATTTACCTCCTGATGCCGGATCGTTTCAGCAATGGCGATCCTAACAATGACCATTATGCGAATATGAGGGATACCGTGGCAGACAGGAATAATCCGTTGTCACGTCATGGGGGCGACCTGCAGGGCATCATCAACCACCTGGATTATTTTCAACAATTGGGTGTTACGGCACTCTGGCTCACTCCGGTATTAGAAAACGACATGCCATTGGAAAAAGAACCTAACGGATGGCTGAGCGGATACCATGGTTACTGGTTCACCGACCATTATGAAATTGATAAACGCTTCGGTGGAAAAGAAGCTTATTTGAAATTGGTCAGTTCCGCACATGCGAGGGGACTTAAAATAATTCAGGACGCAGTGTACAATCATATTGGCGCAGCACACTGGATCATGAGTGATCCGCCATCTGAAGACTGGATAAACCGCTGGCCCGAATATCAGGGTACTAATCACCGCGAACAGGCCGTTTTCGATATTCACGTTTCAGAAAAAGATAAAGAAGTAATGGAGGCCGGCTGGTTCGTTCCCCATCTTCCTGACCTGAATCTGAGAAATCATCTTCTTGCAACATACCTTATCCAACAGGCCATCTGGATGACGCAGGAATTTCAGCTCGACGGCTGGCGCGTGGATACCTATAAATACTGCGATCCTGTTTTCCTTAATAATCTGAATGCGGCACTGGAAAAAGAATTTCCAAAGATTACTTCTTTTGGTGAGGCCACTGTAAGCACCGTCGCTGCCGGCGCTTATTTCTGTAAAAATAACCTGAATGTTTCCTGGAAAAGTAACCTGACCGGCATTTTGGATTTCCCGGTTTGTTATGCGATGCTGGAATCCATGAAGAAAAATTATGGCTGGACAGATGGTGTGAATCGTTTATATACTACGCTGGCTGAGGATATGCTTTATCTGAATCCCATGAACAATTGCATTTTCCTTGACAACCACGACATGGACCGGTTTTATTCAGTCGTAGGGGAGGACTGGTCAAGTTTTAAGATGGGAATCGGTTTACTTCTTACAGAAAGAGGTGTGCCGCATTTATATTACGGAACAGAAATTCTGATGAAAAATTTCAAGAATCCTTCGGATGCTATGGTGAGGGAAGATTTCCCGGGAGGTTTTGCCGGAGATTCCAGAAATAAATTCCTGCCCTCCGGAAGAACCGACAGTGAAAACCTGGCATTTGACTATGTTTCTAAACTGGCGAATTTCAGAAAAACTTCTTCTGCTCTCGGGAATGGCTCACTGATGCAATACATACCATCAAAGAGAGTCTACGTTTATTTTCGCTATGACCAGCATCAAACCATTCTCTGTGCCCTGAATTCGGATACCCTTTCGGCAAATCTTAATTTTCAGGATTATTCAGAAAGAACCAGGGGATTTGAAACCGCAACGGATATTATGACCGGAACAAATTATCCGGCTTCTGAAAAAATGATGCTGCCTCCCCGTTCAATTACTATACTGGAACTAAAAAAACGGTAGGCTGACAATAAGATCGTACATTAGTAATGATGAACGACCTTATCCGGGAATATGAGCATACGCATTTCGTAGATTCCACAAAACCTGTCTGGAACTACTCTCTTTTTTCTGATTCGGATATAAGCAATTTTCAAAACGGGACCCATTACAGGTTATATGATATTTTCGGTTCTCATGCCCGCGAAGTGCTGGGAACCAAAGGTTATTATTTTGCAGTCTGGGCGCCTAATGCCACAGCAGTCTCCGTAATCGGAAATTTCAATCACTGGAATCCTAACGGTCATCCTTTATTTGTACGACTTGAAAAATCAGGTATCTGGGAAGGTTTCATTCCACATATAAAGCGTGGCGAAGTTTACAAATATCATATCAGGGGCTTCAATGGTTCTGAAACGATTAAAGGAGATCCCTTTGCACATTTCTGGGAACAGAGACCAAAAACTGCATCCATAACATGGGATCTTGATTATAAATGGAAGGATGAATCCTGGATGCAGGCGAGAAAAAAACACAATGGTCTTGATCGGCCCTGGAGCGTTTATGAAGTTCATCTCGCAAGCTGGATGCGTCCTCATCCCGACAATGAAGAGGCATATAATAATTACGACCAGATCCGCGAACGCCTGGTTCCCTACGTTAAAGAAATGGGTTTCACCCACGTTGAACTGATGCCCATTATGGAATATCCTTATGACGGCAGCTGGGGTTACCAGGGCGTCGGATATTTCGCACCGACTTCCCGATTTGGCGATCCGCAGTCTTTTATGGAATTGGTGAATGCCTTTCATGAAGCAGGAATCGGGGTTTTACTGGATTGGGTTCCTTCGCATTTTCCTTACGATGCACATGGATTATATATGTTCGATGGTGCGAATACTTATGAATATGCGGATATGAGAAAAGGATATCATCCCGACTGGAACAGTTATATTTTTAATTATAAAAGGGGAGAAGTAAAATCATTCCTCATAAGCAGCGGTCGATTCTGGTACGACCTGTTTCATGCAGACGGAATTCGTGTGGATGCAGTGAGTTCCATGCTGAAATTAAATTATTCACGCACAACAGGTCAGTGGGAACCAAATGAATTCGGAGGAGATGGCAACCTCGAAGCCATTGCTTTTATCAAGGATTTAAATGAAACCCTTTACAGAGATTTTCCGGATACACAAACCATAGCAGAAGAAGCCACAGACTGGCCGGGAATTAGTAAACCTACATTTTCAGGCGGACTCGGATTCGGAATGAAGTGGATGATGGGATGGATGCATGATACGCTGGATTATTTTAAAGCCGATCCGCTGATGCGAAAAGGACTTCAGGATAAGTTTACATTCAGCATGATGTATTATTATGACGAAAATTTTATGCTGCCTCTGAGTCATGATGAAGTGGTACACGGCAAGTCGCCCATGTTGTATAAAATGCCGGGAGATGACTGGCAGAAATTTGCAAACCTCCGGCTCATGTATTCTTATATGTTTACACATCCCGGAGGGAAGCTTCTTTTTATGGGCAATGAATTTGGTGCAACGGACGAATGGAATTATAAGAGCGAACTTCAATGGTATCTGCTCAAATATGAACTTCATTGGAAAATGAAAGACTTTGTGCGGGATCTGAACTTTCTATTACAGAATGAACCTGCACTTTATGAAAATCAATTTAATGTTCATGGATTTGAGTGGATAGATCTCGACCATCGTCAGGAATCGGTGATTGTTTTCAGAAGAAAAGGTAAACTTCCTGAGAACGACATTCTGATAATCCTTAATATGACTCCTGTAGTTCGCAATAACTGGAAGGTATATGCGAAAGATAAACCCGAATGGAATGAAATTTTTAATAGCGACGAAAGAAAATATGGCGGATCCGGCGATATATTCAACCCTGAACCTATCGTAACCCTCGTGGACAAAAATGATAATAAATATGAGATCAATGTCCATCTACCACCTTTGGGAGCTGTTATTCTGAAATAATCCGCGCTATTTTTTGGTGATTTACAAACCAAAACACCTCAGTTATGTCAAAGGAACATACAAAAAAAAGCAACAGGACGGATACAACAATTATATTTAAAAAATCGTCCAAAAGCCTTTCCTCACTTGTATTTGAACTTATCAGGCCTTACAAAAAATGGCTGGTTCTGATATTTGCTGCTATGTTATTGGAAACCGCCATGAGTCTTTTAGGTCCATGGCCATTGAAAATTATTATTGATAATGTAGTCGGCCATCACGCATTGCCCTATTGGCTTTCATGGATAAATGATCTGCCCATCGGTAAAGATAAAATGGCTATTGCTGCGGCAGCGGCATTTGGCCTTGTGCTAATTGCGTTGATTGGAGGTATTGCAGGCTATATCGATAATTATTACACAGAAAGTGTTGCCCAATATGTAGCCAATGACCTGCGCCAGAAAGTATATCATCATTTACAACGTCTTTCACTTTCCTATTACGATTCACATCAGATTGGAAATATACTCAGTACCATCACTTCGGATGTTTCTACTATACAGGGTTTCGCTTCATCGGCACTTCTGAGTATACTAATTGATGCGCTCACTATTTTAGGAATGCTTGGGCTCATGTTCTATATGAATTGGGATTTTGCTCTGGTAGCTGTTGCGGTTACACCACTGCTTTTATTATTTGTTGCGAAATTCAAAACAGCCGTAAAAAAAGCAACCCATGAAGTAAGAACACAGCAGTCAACCATGGTTTCTGTACTTCAACAGGGACTTGAATCCGTGCGTGCAGTAAAAGCATTCGACAGGCAGGATTTGGAAGAAACACATCTGAAAGATGTGAGCATGAGTACCGTCAGTGCTTCCTTGAAAGCCAGAAAAGTCAAATCATTGCTTTCACCAGTGGTAGCACTTATCGTTTCAGGATGTACTGCATTTGTTCTCTGGCGCGGTGCGCATTTAGTACTGATAGAAGCCATGACTCTCGGGGGACTGACAGTATTTCTTTCTTATCTGGGAAAATTTTTCAAACCCGTGCAGGATCTCGCTAAAATGACAACTTCTATTGCCCAGGCTTCCGTTGCGTTGGAACGAATTCAGGCCATTCTGGATACTGATACCATCATACCACAAAAACCCGACGCCAAAGAATCCACCAATTTAAAAGGCCATATAGATTTTGAACATGTAGCTTTTGCGTATGAACCGGATACTCCCATTTTGAGCGATGTGCATTTTTCAATTAAGGCCGGTCAAAGAATCGGCATTTGTGGACCAACGGGCGGAGGAAAATCCACTGTGGTAAGTCTTATTCCGCGTTTTTATGATCCAACGAAAGGAAGAGTGCTGATCGATGGCGTAGATATCACAGATTACCAGCTGCATGGAGAAAAAGGTATTCGCGATCAGATTGCATTTGTATTACAGGATACCGTTTTGTTTTTCGGAACGATCAGAGACAATATCGCTTATGGAAAACAGGATGCGACACAGGAAGAAATTGAAGCAGCGGCTAAAATGGCCAATGCAGATGAATTTATTGCAAAGATGCCTCATGGCTATGATACGATGGTGGGAGAACGGGGACTCACACTTTCCGGAGGACAACGCCAAAGAATCGGAATAGCACGCGCGATCATTCGTAATTCACCCATCCTGATTCTGGATGAACCGACGGCCGCTCTTGATACAGAATCTGAAAAACTCGTGATGGAAGCTTTGGAAAGACTGATGTCCGGGCGCACTGTAATCATTATTGCACACAGGCTCAGTACTATTCGCGATGCCGATAAAATTGTTGTGCTGAAGGGAGGTTATGTAGCTGAGGAAGGAACGCATGACGAACTCATTGCAAGTAATGGAATCTACGCAGAACTTTATCATATACAGTCCGGAGCAGAACCATTGGTAGAATCTAAATTAAACTAATCCTATTTTTTAAATTACAATTACAGTATGTCAAAATCAAATTCAACCAGGACTATCATTATACTTCCCGATGATACAAAAAAACCAATTCTAGATGCTATAGGGAAGGCTAAGAAATCGCTCAAAATAAAAATGTTTGTATTTTCTGATCCCGACCTCATTAGTGCTACCATTGAAGCAAAAAAAAGAGGTGTAAAGGTTCAGGTGATGCTGAATCCCGCACGCAGAAGTGGAGAAGAAGATAATGGTGAAACACGCAAATTACTGGAAGAAGTCGGAATCGAAGTGAAGGACAGCAACCCCGCATTCGGACTTACTCATGAGAAATCGATGATCATAGATGATGAAACCGCCTTTATTAAATCCTTAAACTGGGCTACGAAGAATCTGACGGTTACCCGCGACTATGCAATTACCACAAATCATAAGCATGAAGTGGATGAGGTTGTCGCAGGTTTTATTGCTGATTGGGATAGAACTGTATTCGATCCGGGCGAACACGCCCATATGATCTGGTGCACAGGAAATGGACGTGACCGGATTGCCCGTTTTATTGATGAGGCAAAACATACGTTGTTTGTTCAAAATGAACGTTACCAGGATTCAGTGATCATTGAAAGACTGGTAAGAGCCGCCATGCGGGGAGTTAAAGTCCATATTATGGCTCGCCCTCCGCATTCGCTGAAAAAAGATAAATTGGTAGAATCAGTTGGTGGTCTGCGTATAATGGATGATGTAGGAATTAAAGTACATACGCTCAGACACCTTAAACTACATGGTAAAATGCTGATTGCAGATGGTAACCGTGCGATCGTAGGTTCCATTAATCTGGCACCGGGTAGTTTTGATGACAGAAGAGAACTTGCCATCGAAGTGCATGATGAAGATATTATTGAACGACTTCAGAAAATCGCCCACGAGGACTGGCAAAATTCTCATCCGCTGGATCTTACCGACGAAGGCCTGATCTCTGATCTGGAAGAAAAGGGTGAGGGAGGTGATGAAAATCTTGGACTCAATCTGAAGAAAAAGCACGAAGATGATGATTGAGGCTTAAGGCGTAATGCGCAAAGCTAAAGGCTTAAAGATTTTTTTTGAATCTCTAATGATCTTACTGGTTTATTACGTTGCCATTAAAAAGCCTTAAGCCTTTTGCCTTGGGCCTTAAGCTTAAAAAGGCTTTAGGCTTTCGGCTTTAAGCTTTAGGCTTATTACATTCTTTCGGGAACCTTGATTCCTAATAAACTCATCGCTGATTGAATAACACGCGCAGTCATAACGCATATCCTTAAACGCAATTGTTTTTTATATTCAGATTCTGCCCGTCCAATCGAATGCTCAGAGTAAAATGAGTTAAATATTTTAGCTATGCTGAACACATAATTGGCGACCAGTGAAGGATTCATTTCAGTACAGGCCTGTTGTAGTAAGGAACTATATTTTTCAAGTGAAATCAATAATTCTTTTTCCAATGGAAGAAGCGATGTTATTTCAGATCCGGAATATTCGCCCATTGACTCTTTTCTTAATATAGATTTTATGCGGGCATGTGCATACTGTACAAATGGTCCTGTAAATCCATGGAAGTCGATGGATTCGTCAGGATTAAATACCATTCGCTTTTTCGGGTCGACGCGGAGAAGAAAAAATTTCAGAGCACCCAGTCCAATCGTATCATAGAGTTCTTTTCTTTCTTTTTCTGTAAAATCATCTACTTTACCCAGTTCCTCTGTATGTTTTGCCGCAATGCTTGTCATTTCATCAATAATATCATCGGCATCCACAACGGTTCCTTCACGTGTTTTCATTCTTCCTGAAGGAAGTTCAACCAGTCCGTATGATAAATGATATAGTCCTGCTGCAGAAGGCAATTGGAGTTTCTGACAAATAAGTTTAAGGACTTTAAAGTGATAATTCTGTTCATCCGCCACTACATAAAGGCTAAGATCCGTATGATACTCTTCATATTTTCTTTCTGCCAGGCCAATATCCTGCGTCATATATACTGCGGTTCCATCACTTCGTTGCACGATCTTTTCATCCAGTCCATCGGGCTTCAGATCAATCCAGACGCTGCCATCTTCTTTTTTAAAAAAAACTTTTTTTGCTAATCCTATTTCGACGAGGTCCTTACCAAGAAGGTATGTCTGGCTTTCATAATATATCTTATCAAAATCGCTACCAATGCGTTTGTATGTAATATCAAATCCGGCATAAACCCAATCATTCATTTTTTTCCATAATTCGATCACTTCAGGAACACCTGCTTCCCAGTCGACCAGCATTTTCTGTGCTGCAATCATCAGCGGTGCTTCTTTTTCAGCTTTTTCCCTGGCAAGGCCAGAAGTCATCAGGGTTTCTACCTGCTTTTTTAATTCGATCCCAAATAAAACATAATAATCTCCAACAAAATGATCACCCTTTAAACCTGTACTTTCTGGTGTGGCTCCGTTTGCAAACAATTTCCAGGCAACCATACTTTTACAAATATGAATACCTCTGTCATTCGCAATACATGTTTTAATCATGTCATAACCTAAGGTTTTATAAATGGCAGCTACACTCCAACCTAAAAAATTGTTCCTGAGATGCCCAAGGTGCAGAGGCTTATTTGTATTAGGAGAAGAATATTCAACCATGACGCGCTTCCCATTAACAGATTGCGAACCGTAGGATGCATTATTATATTGGGTATGAAGGAAATCTATTAAAATATTATCCGCCATTACCAGGTTCAGAAAACCTTTGATAACGTTAAATTCTGAAAACCAGTCAGGATTAGAATTAAGCAGGAATTCTCCGATACCCTGACCGAGGGCATCGGGTGAGATTTTCAGAATTTTGCTATATGAAAATAAAACGACGGTGTAATCTCCCTTGAATTCCGGCTTGGTTTCGTTAACCAGTACGTCCTGTGAATCAATCCGGTGATTATATTTTTCGGCTAAAACAGCCTGAACGGCCAGTTTGATGCCGGGCACAAGCTCCATTCTAAAATAATTGTGCGCAAAAGTAGTATTTGTTAGCTATACTATCTGCTTCGATTATATTAACTTCGCGCCCGGAATCTGAGGATTTATGCCAAAAAAGGAGATCATTTCCATAATAGATTTTTTTTATCCCCCTTTCCGTAAGATCTTCTCCCCGCAGACTTTCCGGTATGCAGCATGCGGGGGCGCCAACACAATCCTTGATATTTTCGTTTTTTTCCTGGCTTATAACTATATCCTTCATAAAGAGGTTTTACATCTGGGCTTTATTTCTTTTAAGCCCCATATAGCCGCCTTTATTATCTCCTTTCTCATCAGTTTCCCTACCGGCTTTATGCTGATGCGGCATGTGGTATTTCCCGGATCTGTACTGCACGGCCGTGTTCAGCTTTTCCGGTATTTTGTTCTCGTTTTAATATGCATAATCCTGAACTATATTTTCATCCGTCTGTTTGTGGAACAATTTCATATATATCCTACCATTGCAAAAATCATAACCACTGCCATTGTGGTTTCCTTCAGCTACCTGACTCAAAAGAATTTTACTTTTAAATCCAGCCCGGTAAGGCATAAAGCTTAAAGCTGAAGGCCCAAAGCCTAAAGCCTTAAGCATGGATCTTCATTAGCTGACCTCCATCAAGCAAGTTGCGGAGTTTGCCCGACATAAAATATTTATAGATAAGATTATCCATTGCATCTTGGTACGTATTTGGATTGTTATTGTTAGTATATTTAATTCAATTATCTCATTATTTCACGAAGCTTTAAGCCTTGCGCTTTGAGCCTTACGCTTAAAAACGATTGTCATGACTACAACACGCAGAAATTTTTTAAAAACCAGTGGATTATCTGTTGCTGCTCTTGCCGTTGGCTCACATAAACTATTTGCAGCATATCCTGATAAATTTATTGGAATCCAACTTTATACTGTTCGTGAAGCTATGTATAAAGATCCCTCGGGAACTTTAAAGAGTCTCTCAGATATTGGTTACAAATATGTGGAACATGCTGGTTATAGGGACAGAAAATTTTATGGATATGCTCCCACTGAGTTTAAAAAACTCCTGGATGGATACAATCTGAATATGATCAGCGGCCATGTACAGATGATGCCAAAGGATTATGATTTTTCAAAAAATGATTTTTCAGACAAATGGAAATATACGGTTGAGGACGCAGCTACTGCCGGGCAGAAATATCTGGTATCTCCATGGCTTGATAACAGTCTTCGGAAGAATATGAATGATTTCAAAGCATATATGGATGTATTCAATAAATCCGGAATGCTTTGTCAGAAATCAGGAATGAAATTTGGCTATCATAACCACGATTTCGAATTCACTACCATGATTGATGGACAATTACTTTACGACCTGATACTTAATAATACGGATCCAGCACTAGTTGCACAACAACTTGATATGGGCAACCTGTATAATGGTGGATTTAAAGCAATTGATGTTGCCAAAAAATTCCCCGGACGTTTTGAACTGATGCATGTAAAAGACGAGATCCCCGTAACAAAAGCTTCCTCAGAAAAATATGAAAGCACCATCCTTGGCAAAGGAATTGTCGGGACAAAAGAGGTCTGCGATATCGGACGTACCAGTGGTGGCACCAAATGGTTTATAATCGAACAGGAATCCTACCAGGGGATGGATCCTCTCGATTGTTCAAAACAGGATTTGGCCATTATGAATGGATGGGGATATTAGACGCTGAACGCGTAACGCTGAATGCTGAACGCAAGAAAAATTAATGTTCTATTTAATTAAAAAACCCTTTCTTTTAAAGAAAGGGTTTTCAATTTTTAAATGTATTAAGACTAATGTCCTCTTGCGTTACGCGTTACGCATTACGCGTTTGGCGTTACGCGTTAAGCGTTATAGGCTTAATATCTGTAATGATCCGCTTTATACGGGCCCTTCACAGGAATGCCGAGATATTCACTTTGTACATCAGTCAGTTCATCCAGTGTTACACCAATCTTAGGAAGGTGCAGGCGGGCGACTTTTTCATCCAGATGTTTTGGAAGAACAAATACTTTATTTTCATACTTGCCATGATTCTGCCAAAGCTCAATCTGTGCCAGCACCTGGTTAGTGAATGAATTGCTCATCACAAAACTTGGATGGCCTGTAGCACATCCCAGGTTCACCAGGCGCCCTTCTGCAAGTATGATCACATCCTTTCCATCAATATTGTACAAGTCAACCTGTGGTTTAATAGTATCTTTCGTATGACCATAGTTGTTATTGATCCAGGCCATATCGATTTCAATATCAAAGTGGCCGATATTACAAACAATCGCTTTATCTTTCAGTAAACGGAAATGTTTTTCAGTAATCAGGTCACGGCAACCGGATGCGGTTACTACGATATCCGCTTCCCTGACGGCGTCGATCATTCGTTTTACTTCGTATCCGTCCATAGCAGCCTGTAAAGCACAAATGGGATCTATCTCAGTTACAATAACGCGACAACCTGCACCATGTAAGGATTGCGCAGATCCTTTACCCACATCTCCATAACCTCCGACTACGGCTACCTTTCCTGCAAGCATCACATCCGTGGCTCTGCGGATCGCATCCACAAGACTTTCCTTACAACCATATTTATTATCAAATTTCGACTTGGTTACTGAATCATTTACGTTGATTGCGGGAACAGGCAGGGTACCTTTCACAACTCTTTCATAAAGTCTGTGTACTCCGGTGGTAGTTTCTTCAGAAATTCCTTTCACGTACTGTACGAGCTCAGGATACTTGTCTAACACGATATTGGTAAGATCACCGCCATCATCCAGGATCATATTCAAAGGGCGGTCAGTTCCGCCAAAGAATAAGGTCTGTTCAATACACCAGTCAGCTTCTTCAAGACTCTGTCCCTTCCAGGCAAAGACGCCGACACCGGTTGCTGCAATTGCAGCTGCTGCATGATCCTGTGTTGAGAATATATTACATGAACTCCAGCGAACCTCGGCACCCAGTTCAATCAGCGTTTCAATCAAAACAGCTGTCTGTATGGTCATGTGCAAACAACCCGCAACCCGCGCACCTCTTAATGGTTTCAATTTGCCATATTCAGCACGTAAAGACATGAGACCAGGCATTTCCGCTTCAGCCAGCCGGATTTCTTTACGGCCCCATTCAGCCAGACTCATATCCTTCACCTTATAAGGAAGCGTAAGATCAATATTTTTTGTTTTTGTTGACATATATAATGTTTTGTAGCGTAAAGGTAGGTTTGTAGAACAAATAATAGGTATTTATAGAATATTTTGGAATAAATAGATATTTATTTGTATATTTTAGGAACAAACGTAGATTATCGTATGCAAAAAGAGCCTTTAACAGAACAAACAGAACGTGCAGTTTTGCCGCTGGATGAAAAAGATAAAGCCATCCTTCGTTACATACAATCCAATGCAAAAGCAACGGTCAGGGAAATTGCAACCAATGTACACCTCAGCACAACCCCGGTACACGAGCGCATTAAAAGAATGGAAGACGAGGGCGTGATTTTACAGTATGCCACTTTATTGAATCATTCACGAATTAATAAAGGACTAATGGCCATCTGTTATATTTCACTCAAGGAACATAATAAAAAGTCCGGCGGGAAATTCATTAAGACGATACAGGAGATGCCCGAGGTAATTGAATTTTATATTATTTCTGGCGCCTTTGATTTCATGCTTAAAGTGGTTGCTGAAAACATGGATGACTATTACAATTTTCATGTGAATAAGCTGGGGCAGGTAGATAATATCGCCCAGGTTCAAAGCACTTTTATCATGGGCGTGATAAAAACCGGTCAGCCATTGATCAGCTAGTTTTTAAAATACCAGCGACTACTTTATCAATGGGCAGCGTTACGGATTCCTCTGAAAATAAATTCCAAGGGATGAAACGAAAGGTTTCTGTTTCTCCTGTTTTCCTGTATGCCTCCATCTGGGCTTCATCAAAATCAAATATTTTAGTTCTTAACGGAACACGGATTTCTTCCAGTGCTACAACTCTATAATAGATTGAAATAATCTGATGTTCCGGGTTGAAGGCACTCATCTGAAAAAAATCAGTCGTATACAAATGATCCATTACACGCACATCCAGGTTCATTTCTTCCTTGAATTCGCGTTTTAAACAATCCCTTGTTCCTTCCCCGAATTCCAGGCCGCCACCGGGGAATTTTGTATAGTAGTTGCCACGTATGAGCTCATCAGATACCAGCACTTCCCGGTTTTCACCCAAAAGAATTCCGTATACTCTTATATTAAACATTGATCCCCTTATTAATATTTATAAACTAATTCCCGGTTCTATTCATAATCATCGTCCGAGCAAGTCGTAAAAATGGTATATTGAAATGAGAAAATAATATCAATTTTTAAAACTCCGGTAAAAATATGAAGAACTACTGGTTTAGAGATTCCGGGAATTTGAGAATATAAGGAATGAGAATTTAAAACGGGTTTTATGATGTATCGAAGAATATTCTTAGCGATCCAAATTTCCTGCTTATTGTTATCAGGTCAAATAATGGCTCAGCAATCCAAATATCAGGCGACATGGGAATCATTGGAAAAATATAAAATTCCGGACTGGTTTCGCGACGCTAAGTTTGGCATCTTCATTCATTGGGGTATTTATTCAGTACCTGCATTCCAGAACGAATGGTATCCCCGTAATATGTATGTAAAGGATTCTAAAGAATTTAAACATCATATCGAAGTGTATGGGCCGCAAAATAAATTCGGATATAAAGATTTCATTCCCATGTTTAAAGCTCAGAATTTCGATGCGGATAAATGGGTTGATCTATTTAAAAAAGCAGGAGCAAAATATATAGTTCCTGTCGCCGAACATCATGATGGTTTTGCCATGTATAATACTTCACTTTCGAGATGGAATGCAGTTCAAATGGGACCTAAAAGAGATATTATCGGTGAACTTGAAAAAGCAAGCCGAAAAGCAAATTTATATTTTGGAGTTTCTTCACACCGCATTGAACACTGGTGGTTTTTTGGAGAAGGAAAATCATTTGATTCGGATGTTAATGATTCTGCTTTTGCTGATTTTTATGGCCCTGCCAC
Source organism: Bacteroidota bacterium (assembly GCA_013287475.1). Lineage (GTDB taxonomy): Bacteria > Bacteroidota > Bacteroidia > Chitinophagales > Chitinophagaceae > Puia. Next base: position 38,768 of record JABDDT010000014.1, on the reverse strand, counting down.
TCCTTTTGATGGAACAAAAGCGGGCGTGAAAGGACCACTGATATCACAACAATTCATGAATGACTGGTTACTACGTGATGTTGAACTGGTAAATTTATATCATCCAGATCTGGTATGGTTTGACTGGTGGATAGATCAGAACGAAATGGAACCCTATAGAAAATCTTTTGCTGCATTTTATTACAATCAGGCAATAAAATGGAATAAGGAAGTCGTGATAAATTATAAACACGAAGCTTATCCCGGCCACACAGCTGTATTGGATCTTGAAAGAGGTAAACTGGCCGGCATAAGACAGGAAGCATGGCAAACAGATGATGCGATCGGCAATAACTCCTGGGGATTTACAAATGACAACAGTTTTAAATCAATTCAGTATGTAGTAACCAATCTGATCGATATAGTGAGCAAAAACGGAAATCTTTTATTGAATATCGGGCCCCGTTCAGATGGAACGATTACAGAAGAAGAAACAAACGTTTTACAGGGTACTGGAAAATGGCTGGCTGTAAATGGTGAAGCTATATATGGTACAAGACCATGGAAAATATATGGTGAAGGCCCGACAGAATCTGCCAGTGGTGAATTTCAAACCCAAAAACCATATACATCGAAAGACATTCGCTTTACTACCAGGGGAGATACTTTGTATGTTATAACACTTGCATCGCCTGGACCAGGAGAAATAATTCATATTCATTCCCTCGGTTCAAAAGAAAATAACGGCACCATTTATAAAATTGAAATTATTGGCAGCAATAAAATACTGAAGTGGTCTCAGGGTAAAGATGCGCTCTATATTCATACACCTGAATACCTTCCTTCAAAAAATGCCACAGCTTTCAGGATTAGTTTTGTCAGATAGTTAATCTGAATTAAATTTTTATAACCAGCCGTTTACCCGGATCCATATTTTTTTGCCATACGGATTCAATATCTTTCAATTCAGCTGTTTCAGTTTGGATCTTCAGTTTTCCTTCGGCTGCCAGCATAAACATTTCAGGCAACACCTCAGATCCAAATTTTTTTAAATCGTCCAGAGAAAGGCTTCCTATGCCTGATCCCAGAATTTCTATTGCAGAACTTCTGATGGTATCCGATTCCAGGATAATATCTTTACCTGCCTCGCTTCCAACGGAAACAATACGCACCATTGTAGAAAAATTATTTACACCACTTCCTTTTAAAGCATTGATTATAAGTTTCACCGGATTTCCCCACAAATAATCTATTACAATATCGATGGGTTTGATGGAATGCAATTCTTTCAGTCTGTTAATAATAATTGGATCTTCCTGTTTAAGCGAAATGATTTCAGCAGCACCCATTCCTTTGAGTTCCTCCAGAATTGTCTCATTTCTTCCAGTAACAATTATTTTGGATGCACCATAATATCTGGCTGCCTGAACAGCAAACTGACCGGTCACACTCGTTGCACCATTGATGAGTACAACTTCACCTTTTTTCATTTTGGCGCGGAAAAGTAAGGCCATCACAGATCCATAGACGGCATTGGGCAATGCAGCAGCGGTTATATCATCCAAACCTTCAGGTAATAAAATATATGTGCCACTTCGGACAAGGGTCTTCTCTGCGATGGTACCGCCCACACCCTGAGCATATATCCGGGTCCCGTCCTCTAATGTCCCTACAGCGTCCAAACCAACTATCTCCGGAAGTTTTGTATAACTGGCATAATGTATTCCACCTGCACGAAGTTTATCGATATTTTTTACAGAAGCGGCTTTCACGTTCATTAAAAGCTGGCCTTCCCCTGGAACCGGATCAGGAAAGTCCTCATATTTTGGAGCGCTACCCAATTGATGTAAAACGGCTGCTTTCATGAATAATTTTTTATGAAGGTCGCAATTTTTCATTTGTCAATAATCTCGGCCAGGTATTATTAAAACATTTTCTATCCTTATTGATAAAAAATTTATTGACTGCCTTTATTCAGAAAAATTAAACCCATAAAATATTTTTGGAGTCTTACCATACTAAATTGGCACCCTTTAAAATAAAAGAGTGCCAACTATATTAACCAATAAAAATTGGGATTTTGAGGTTCCGAGCAGATTCGAACTGCTGTAGAAGCTTTTGCAGAGCTCTGCCTAACCGCTCGGCCACGGAACCTTTTAAGGTTGGGCAAAAGTAGTATATTCGGATTAATTTGCCTAAACCTGCAAAGAGCAATGCAACGTATCGAAGAAAGCGAACTGATCATCAACAGCAGGGGCGCTATTTATCATCTCGATCTGCGTCCGGATGAATTGGCACATAAAATTTTATTGGTTGGTGATCCTGGTCGCGTGCCTGTAGTGAGTAAATTTTTTGACCGGATCGAAATCAAACAGCAACATCGGGAATTTGTTTCACACACCGGATATATTGGATCAGAAAGATTTTCTGTAATATCTACAGGTATTGGAACTGATAATATTGATATTGTCATGAACGAGCTGGATGCTCTGGTCAATATTGATTTTAATACAAGATTTATAAAATCAAAACTTGAACGGTTACAAATTATCCGTCTGGGAACTTCAGGATCCCTGCAAAAAGAAATTCCGGTGGATTCGTTTGTCGTTTCCACTCATGGGTTGGGAATAGATAATCTCCTTAATTTTTACCGCATGGAACCCAGGGGCGCTGAACAGGATATTCTGCAGGCATTCACCACCCATACCCAGTTGCATCAACAATTTGCGAATCCATCCATTGCTTCGGCTTCAGGATACCTTTTAAAATATTTCACGGAAGGTTTTCATTCCGGAATAACAATTACCTGCCCCGGTTTTTATGGCCCTCAGGGAAGGATACTTCGTTTGGGTTTAAGACACCCAGATCTGATAGAGAGACTCACAAGTTTTAACTTTGGCCCTTACAGAATCAGTAATTTTGAAATGGAAACTTCAGCTATCTACGGCCTCGGGAGTATGCTGGGACATCAGTGCCTTAGCCTGAATGTGATCGTTGCCAATCGTATCAGCAAAACATTTTCTGCCAATAGTTTGTTAGCAGTTGAACGGATGATAGAGAAATCATTCGAAGTAATACGATCCATGCCGCATTAAATTTATCTTTACACCTTATGAATGTTCCATTTTCAAAATACCAGGGTACAGGAAATGATTTTATCCTGGTAGATAATCGTAGCAAAATCTACACTGATATTTCGCGGGAGGAAATCAAACGTATCTGTGACCGCCGCTTCGGGATCGGAGCTGATGGATTCATGCTGTTGAATCAGAAAGAAGGATATGATTTCGAGATGAAATATTTTAATTCAGATGGAAATTCTGGATCGATGTGTGGGAACGGCGGCCGTTGTATCGCCCGTTATGCCTATGATCTCGGCATTCATAAAGAGTCCTATCTTTTCCTTGCCAGCGATGGAGAGCACAAAGCAGAAATTGATAGCGGGTCAAATATCATCAACCTTAAAATGAAGGATGTTTCCGGATATAAAGAATTGGATGGAAATTTTATTATTGATACCGGGTCTCCCCATTTTATAAAATTCGTAAGTGATGTAATGGATATGGATGTTGTAAAACAGGGAACTGAAATACGTTACAGTGAGCCATATGCGAAAGAAGGGATCAATGTGAATTTCGTTGAAGAGAAAGGCCCGGATGAAATTATAGTAAGAACTTATGAGCGCGGTGTGGAAGATGAAACATTTTCATGCGGTACAGGCGTAACAGCATGCGCTATCGTTTGTCACCATAATGATGTAGGATACAACGATGTAACTGTTGTTACAAAAGGAGGGAAGCTTGTTGTAAAATATGACCGAAGTTATAACAACAGTTATTCAAATATATGGCTCTGCGGACCGGCAGAGAAAGCATTTGAAGGAATGGTCGAGGTAAATATGAAAAAACCCGTCGCTTGAAAAATGCATCCTATGCCGGCATCGCCGCGGCTTTATTTCTGATCTTTTGTTGTTTTATTCCCTGGGCCTATTATCCCGACCTCAATCAGAATTTTACGGGATTTTATTCAGAACAAAATCAATACGGGAAACCTGGTAAAGCTTTTATTTTTCTTTCTGTTGTATCTATATTCTTTTTCCTGATGCCGAGAATATGGGCTAAGCGGGCAAATCAGTTTGTAAGCGTATTGATTTTTGCTTATGCAATGAAGACTTATTTTATCTATTCAGCCTGCTATCTTGGAATCTGTCCTTCCATTAAATTAGGACTTATAGGAATGCTGGTTTTTTCATTGATAATTCTTATTTGCAGTTTACTATCTCAAACGAAACTTAGAACCTGAGGAAAGTATGGAAGTATGGGAGTATGGGGGTATGGGAGTGAAATACTCTTATAATAAACTCATAACCCATAACCCATAATTCATAACTCAATAACGTCCCTGAATCAGTCTTGCAATAGCAAACGCGCAACCAGCGGCGACTGCACCGATCATCATCACACGAAAAGCGCCGCTTATTTTATTCACGCCGGTGAACTTGCTTTTGAAATAACCAAAAACAAAAAGACAGACCAATGTTATGGCAGAGGAAATTTTAAGTCCATCGAGGCCATTGGATACAAAAAAATAAGGACTAAGCGGGATCATGCCGCCAACGACATATGAAAATCCAATATTAAAAGCACTCTTTGTAGCACGTTTGGGATCTGGTTTTTCCAATCCCAGTTCATACTTCATCATTAACTCAACCCATTTTTCCTTGTCCTTTACTACTTCTTCAACGGCCTGATTCTGGATTTCATTACTGAGACCGAGGGAAGAAAAAAAAGTTTTGAGTTCCTGTTTTTCGACTTCCGGAACGGTCTCCACTTCTTCAAATTCCCTTTTCATTTCAGAATTATAATGATCCACTTCTGTTTTGCCTGCGAGGTAACCGCCAAGACCCATGGCTATAGAACCAGCGGCTATTTCTGCCAGTCCTGCGATTATAATGAGATTCGTACTTGTAACAGCGCCGCTCAGCCCCGCCGCCAGCGCAAAAGGGACGGTAAGCCCGTCTGACATACCAATCACGATATCCCTTAAAGTTTCAGCACTGAACACATGCTCTTCCCGATGAATGGGAAGCGGATTTGTTACTGACAGATCAACATTTTCAGGACTAATCATGTAAAATTTTAAGCAAGTTAAAAAATATTCAAATTCATTTCAAAACAGCGAGACTGTCTTCAATAATCTCAAGACATTCATCCATTTGAATCTTCGAAATGATTAAAGGCGGTGCAAAACGTATTTTATTTCCATGAGTAGGTTTTGCCAGAAGACCATTTTCTTTTAATATCAGGCAAAGATCCCATGCCAACTCAGGGTGGTTCTGATGGATTACAACAGCATTCAGCAGGCCCTTTCCTCTTATGGTTTCAATAAATGGAGATTTTAGTGATTCAAGACCTTCTCTGAAATAATTTCCCATCAGGGCAGCATTTTCCGTCATATTTTCATTTTTCAAAACCGTCAGTGCGGTGATGGCCAGTGCAGAAGCAAGCGGACTACCGGCATATGTAGATCCATGTTCTCCGGGTTTGATAGTGAGCATAATTTCATCGTCAGCAAGTACAGCAGATATGGGCAGTACGCCTCCGCTAAGCGCTTTTCCGAGTATTAAAATATCCGGCCTCACATTTTCATGATCGCAGGCAAGCATTTTTCCTGTTCTGCCTAAACCTGTCTGGATTTCATCTCCTATGAATAATACATTTGCCTGTTTACAATATTCATAAGCTTTACTCAGATAACCTGTTTCGGGAACAACCACACCTGCCTCACCCTGGATGGGTTCCATAAGTACTGCTGCTACATCCTTATTTTGTAAAGCTTTTGCAAGAGCGGATAGATCATTGTAAGGGATCAGATCAAAACCGGGCATATAAGGTCCAAATCCTGTATACGCACTTGGATCACTGCTGAAAGAAATAACCGTACTGGTTCGTCCATGAAAATTATTTTCAAAAACGATGATCCGGGCTTTATTTTCCTGAATACCTTTTACATCGTATCCCCAGCGACGGGCAAGTTTAATAGATGTTTCCACTGCTTCAACACCCGTATTCATCGGCAATACTTTATCATATCCAAAAAAGCTGGTAATGAAACGCGCATATTCGGCGTATTGATCGTTGTGAAATGCGCGGGAAGTCAGGGTAAGCCGCTGAGCCTGCTGGATAAGGGTTGAAATTATTTTCGGGTGACAATGTCCCTGATTAAGTGCAGAATATCCACTCAGAAAATCATAATATTTTTTCCCATCAACATCCCATACATAAACGCCTTGTCCGCGGGAAAGCACTACAGGCAGAGGATGATAATTATGTGCACTGAACTGGCTTTCAAGTTCGATAAAAGGTAAACTGGTTTGAGATTCGGCAGTTGTCATTTGCATAAAAAAGTAAAAAGTAAAAATTAAAAAAACTGATCAGGTATTGTAAAATGCTTAGCGTCCTCGATGATTGAGTAAGTCGAGATTGCCAGAAAGAATTGATATGGAGGCTAATTGTGAAATAAGAAATAAATTATAGTGCAATATACTGAAAAGCCCAATGCTTAAAGGCGAAATCCTAAAACTTTAATCAGGGAAATGCGAATTCTACTTACGGTCAACGGCCAACTGTCAACAGTCATCGGATAACAGTTTGTCTGGCATTTTCAACCTCTAATGAATCAGGAAGTTCTGATTTTTTAAAAATTCCGAAAACAGTTGATCCGCTTCCAGTCATGGCAGCATATATTGCCCCGGACATGTATAGCTTTTCTTTAATTTTTCGTATTGCAGGATAGACTTCGAAAACTGGTGATTCAAAATCGTTACGAATAGTATTTGCCCAGTTTTGGACAGGTTGCAGAATGCTTTTTTTCAAATCATTTTCAGGCAAAGCCGGTTTGATCATTGAATATGCCCAGGCTGTTTCAATCCTGATTTCCGGGTGAACCAGAAGAATAGAATATGCCGAAAGGTCAAGGGAAACTGGTTCCAGGATTTCTCCCCGGCCCCTGGCAATGCATGGAGAGGATTGCATAAAAAAAGGACAATCGCTGCCTAGTTTTAACGCATTATCGTCCATTTCCTTCCCGGGAATATGAAGATCAAAAAGATTATTAATTAGTTTCAGGGTTTCTGCTGCATCAGAAGAACCGCCACCTAGTCCGGCACCCAGCGGTATTGATTTATGCAGATGAATTTCAAGCGGTGTAATTTGAGGATATTTTTTTTTAAGCATCTGATAAGCAATCATTACCAGATTATCTTCTTTGCCGGGTGGAATTTGAAGACCTGTTTGAAAGAACCAGTTTTCCTTAGAAGGGATAATTTCCAATGCATCACGGAGCAGGAGAGGATAAAAAACGGTCTCCAGGTTATGAAAACCATCGGGTCTTTTTGAAATAACGGAAAGTCCCAGATTTATTTTAGCGTGGGGAAAGGAAATCATCCTGTCCGCCCTTTTTTACGGCTGTTGATTTCATCCCTGATTTTGATGGCTCGGATATAATCTTCCTGCTCAAGCACTTCCGAAAGCAAACTGTTAAGATCTTCCAGGGAAAGGCCTCCTAAATCTTCTTTTGCCCCACCTTCGGTCGTTACTGTTTCTTTTGGAAGCTTTTTCTTACCGGCGCTATCTTCCATCAGGATACCGGCGCTTTCTATAATATTCTCGTAAGTATAAATGGGACATCCGAAACGAACAGCCAGTGCCAGGGCATCGGAGGTTCTTGAATCAATTTCTACCGTATCGTGTTCACTTATACAGACCAGTTTGGAATAGAAAATCCCTTCCTGCAAGTCCGAGATGATAATTTCCTGGAGATCTATTGAAAATGCAGTCATAAAATTTTTCATAAGATCGTGCGTAAGAGGTCTGCTTGGATGCATTTTTTCCAATGCAACGGCAATTGCCTGTGCTTCAAAGCCTCCGATTACGATAGGCAGACGCCGGAGGCCATTGATCTCCCCCAAAACCACTGCATAGGAATGCGTTTGCGTTATGCTATGCGACAAGGCTACAATTTCCAATTCAATCTTCTTCATAAAACGGATCTGCCCCCTGGGCTGACTTATTCTGTCTGATGTTAAAAGGGCAAATATAAAAAACTAATCACTTTAAAAATGTAATATCCGCATGTGCTGGATGAAAACGATCAGGCCACGCCTTTAAGTTTTTTTACTGCCGATATCAATTTGGGTAAAATTTCAAAAGCATCTCCTACAATACCATAATCGGCTGATTTAAAGAATGGAGCTTCGGGGTCTTTATTGATAACAACAATAACTTTGCTCCTGTTTACTCCTGCGAGGTGTTGAATAGCACCGGATATTCCGATGGCAATATAGAGATTTGGCGCAATGGCAATACCCGTTTGTCCAACATGTTCATTATGTGGTCGCCATCCAGCATCAGCCACCGGTCGGCTGCAAGCCGTTGCTGCATGAAGCAATTTAGCCAATTCTTCTATCGGGCCCCAATTTTCAGGTCCCTTCATACCGCGCCCGCCACTTACTACAATTTCAGCTTCCGTAAGGAGAATTTCTCCGGTAGCTTTGGATACTGATTTTATGGTAACAACAGGTGGCCCGACCGGAATATTTTCTGCTATAATTTCTGCTGATCCTTCGCCGGTTTTCACAGGAAAAACATTGGGATTGAGTGAAATTATTTTTGTATCAGTTTTGATAGATACCGTACAAAATGCCTTGCCTGAAAACACATTTTTCTTCACCAGAAATCCGGCTGAAGTCTCAGGCAATGCGGTGGCACCCGTTACAAGCCCGGCTTTCAGGCGGACAGAAAGACCTGGTGAAATGGCTCTTCCGGTATTGGTATGAGAAAGAACAATTATAGTGGCGCCACACGTGCCTGCAACAGTTGAAATAATGCGGATATATTGTTCGGCATCCAGTTGATTTAATGACTCCTGACTGACCGTATGAATTTTCTGAATACCATATTTTCCAAGGGAACCCAGATCTTCTGAAACCGTGCCAAGTAATATGCCTTCAGCAGGCACACCAGTTTGTTTTGCCAGCGCAGCACCATAACATATTGCCTCCAGGGAAGTCTTCTTTATTTTGCCTTCGGAATGATCAATGAAAATTAGAACTGACATATTTTAATACTGTGAGTGTGTGATAGTGTGGTCGTGTGGTAGTTGTAACCCACTAATACACTAAATAAGTTTTGCTTCTTCGTGCAGCAGACGTACAAGTTCTTCAGGGTTATCTGCAGGAACCAATTTGACACCTTTTTTTACTGGTGGCAATTCAAAAGAAACAATTTCTGTGAATGATTCTGCAGCAACCGGTTCAACTACTTTTAATGGTTTACTTCTCGCACCCATAATGCCTTTCATATTCGGAATTCGTTGTTCTGCCATTCCTTTCTGACAACCTATTACCAGTGGGAGTTTTACAGAGACTGTTTCTTCTCCTCCTTCTATTTCCCGGATCAGGGTAGCTTCATTTCCGGATAAATCAAACCTGGCAGCAAGAGATATAAATGGAAGTTCCAGCAAACCTGCTATCATTCCGCCAACTGAAGCACCGTTGAAATCAATTGTTTCTTTTCCTGTAAAAATTAAATCATAGCCGGCTCCTTTTGCAACATTTGCAATCTGAGAAGCAACATAAAAACTATCTCGGGGCTCGGCGTTAACCCTGATCGCTTCGTCGCCACCAAGGGCGAGCGCCTTTCGAATTACAGCATCACAATCTGCGCCACCAACCATGATAAGATGTAATGCAGTTGAAGGATCTTTTTCCTTAATCTCAATGGCCCGCACAAGGGCATACCACTCATCGTAGGGATTCAGGATCCATTGAACCCCTTCTGTCACAAATTTCCGGTTGTTATCTGTGAAGGCTATTTTTGCCGTTGTATCCGGTGTTTTACTGATGCAGACTAATATCTTCATGTGATGACTTAATATTAAAGTTGTTTATGCAACTATACGAGGTATTTCTTGAGTTGGCAAGTTTATGATAAAAAAAACGAAAAATAATCTAAGGCATGGAGAAAATAGAAAAGCTCAGATCTTTCTTAAGCAATTCTCCTGAAGACCCGTTTTTAAATCACGCCCTCGCCCTGGAATATATCAAAATAGGGAATGACTCAGAGGCCAGGAGGTTATTTTTAAAAATACTAACCCGGGATCCTTCTTATATTGGATCTTATTATCACCTCGGGCGCTTGTTGGAAAGGAGTGGGGAAACTGAAAACGCAAAAGCCTGGTATGAAAAAGGCATGATTGCTGCAAAACAATCGGGCGACAGCCATGCATTTAATGAATTACAGGCCGCTTTCGATGATCTCATAGATTAATAATGGAAAATTTTCTTACTGAATTTCAGGATTCAATTCACAGACTCGGCATCACAAAAAATAACCGCATTCTCCTTGCAGTCAGTGGAGGAATGGATTCGGTGGTTATGACTGAATGTTGTATGATGCTCGGACTTGATTTTGGAATTGCACATGCAAATTTTCAGTTAAGAGGTGCAGAAAGCGAAAGAGATGAAATGTTTGTTCGCCAGCTGGCTTTGAAATACAATAAGGCTTTCTTCACAAAGAAATTTGAGGCAAAAATATTTGCCGAAAAAGAGAAATATTCCATCCAGGTTGCTGCGCGCATGCTCAGGTATGAATGGTTCAGGGCTTTAATGGGAAAAAATAAAGAACTCTTTCAATTCCTTTTCGCTGCGCACCACCTGGATGATAATATTGAAACCATGCTCATGCATTTTTTTAGGGGCACAGGTATTACCGGTTTAACCGGCATGCCTCAAATAAATGAGGAACTCATCCGTCCTTTTTTAAATATTTCCAGGAGTAGGATAAAAGAATTTGCCATCTCACAAAAACTGGATTGGGTCGAGGATAGTTCAAATTCTTCAGACAATTATACAAGGAATTATTTTCGTAACCAGTTAATTCCATCATTAACAAATATATTTCCCGAAATTCATAATAACCTGGAAAATAACCTGCTTCGTTTTTCCGAAGCTTCAGTTCTCTATCATCAGGCAATCAGTTTGCACAAAAAAAAATTGCTTAAACAGAATGGTGCTGAAATCCACATTCCGATACTGCTTCTCAAAAAAGCAATACCTGTTCATACCATTATTTACGAAATCAGTAAGGAATTTGGATTTTCTCCGGGGCAAACCGAGGAACTCATAAAGTTAATGGATAGTACCAATGGGAAATATATATTCAGTTCTTCCCACCGTATCATTAAGAACCGCGACTGGCTTATTATAGCTCCGCTTGAAGAAACAAATAACGCACATATTATAGTAGATCAAATTGCCTCATCGGTATTTTATCCTCAGGGCAAACTTCAGTTTAGCAATTTTACCCGGAAGGAGCCAGGGTTATTTTCAAAAGATCCGGGAAATGCCTTTCTGGATGCCGGAAAAATTCAATTCCCCCTGATACTTAGAAAATGGAAAGCAGGAGATTATTTTTATCCCCTTGGGATGAAGAAAAAGAAAAAACTGTCAAGGTTTTTTATCGATCAGAAACTATCCAAAACGGAAAAGGAAAAAGTATGGGTCCTGGTGATGGACAAGTATATCATCTGGGTTGTGGGATACCGGATCGACAACCGTTTTAGTATCAGTAATACAACCGACAAAATTTTACTAATTAAAAATGAGGGTGTTTAAGTTCATTCAGGAAAATATTTACAACATCAGGCCTGACTGCTATGGTAAATATAACTCCGAATAAAGCGCCATAAAAATGAGCGTCGTGATTCACATGATCGCCACCTTTTCTGGACATATAAGCTGAATAAAAAAGAAATAAACCTCCGTAAATAATTGCAGGAACAGGAAAAACCAATACAATAATCTGTTGCCAGGGGCCAAGTAAAATGAAGGAAAACAGAACTGCAGAAACAGCACCGGATGCACCAAGACTCCGGTAATCATAATCATTATAGTGCTTGATATATGTAGGAATATTTGAAACAATTAGAGCACCGATATAGAGTGCCAGGTAATAATATTTCTGCAGGCCAAGATCACCCTGATAATGTGCTTCCATATATGTGCCAAAGAAATACAGAGTCACCATGTTAAAAATAAGGTGTATGTAGTCAGCATGGATGAGTCCGCAGGTAATGAACCGGTAATATTGGTGTTTTTTACTGATGGCCGGGGGCCAGAATATCAATTCATCAACCACTTTACCATTTCTGAATCCGGCTAAAGAAATAAGGCTTGTAATAACAACAATCGAAAGGGTAATATTGAACATGCAATAGATAAAGGTGATTAAAGATATACTTTAATTGCAAAATCCAAAACTGATCAGTCATGATGATACTTTTCATTTCGTCCAATGGTACAGGCGCGGTAGATCTGTTCCACCAGTATCAGTCTTACGAGTTGATGTGGGAAAGTGAGCTCAGATAGCGACCAGGTAAATTTTGATTTTTTCAATATGGTTTCCTCAAGGCCATATGCACCACCAATCAGGAAAACAAGTCTTTTGACCGCTTCATTTCCACGATCCTGTATAAATGCTGCCAGCTTTCGTGAAGTAAGCGATTTCCCCTTTTCATCAAGGCATACCAGCCAGTCTTCAGGTTTAAGTGCTGCCTGAATCAATTCGTTTTCCTCCTGTTTTAATTTTTGAGGAGTATAGGTAGCTACAGTTTTCTTCAGGCTGAATAACCGCCATTCGATCGGATAATAATTTCCAATTCTTTTTGTGAAATCCTGTACTCCTTCTGAAATATACGATTCATCTTGTTTACCGATTGTCCAACATTCAATTTTCATATTGCAAAATTAAACAGATATGAACGGGTATTTTTTATAATGCATCAAATTTTATCTATTTTGTACCTGCCCAAATTGATTCAATGAAAAACATAACGGACTCGGGGCAGGTATTAATTATAATTACAGTGTTTGTGGTTTCCAGATTTATCCTAATGCTTCTGGGTATTCATCTGGATATTCTTGCACTTTCTGCATACTGGCAATACCTGGACATAGAGACACTCAGGAATCATTTACTGAGCGGTGTCTGGTACGATCATGCACAACCGCCATTATTCAATCTTTTTCTTGGTTACGTTCTGAAAATAAGTGGAACTCATTACATTTTGATATTTGACATCATCCTTAAATTGATCTCTCTTTGTAATGCATTGTTATTATTTATTATTGTAAAAAGATTAAGTACAGTCTATTTCATGCCGATGCTGACAGCCCTTGTGTATATTCTGAGCCCGGCCACAATCATTTTTGAAGCTGAATTATTTTATACGAGTTTAGTTTCATTATTCCTACTTATATCCGTATTTTATCTGATCAGGTTTACGGAATCTGAAAGATGGCAGAATGCTTTCGGAATTTTTTTTCCACTTACCCTTCTTTGTCTGACACGCAGTGTATATCATATGATATGGTTATTCATTATTGCTGCCACGCTGATTCTTTACTTCAGAAGAAAAGCTGCGTTGAATAAACTGATTCTCGCATCTTTAATTAGTATTTTATTGGTTGGGAGCTGGTATGTGAAAAATAAATTCCTCTTTGGCAAACTCACAGCTTCAACCTGGGTCGGAATGAATATGGCAAGGAATGTTTTCCATGATAATGAAGTAAAGGATTCCAATCGCATCGAAGCCTATGAACCTTTTTCCAGGATCAGCGTTTACCGGAAATTTCTGAATCCGGAATTTGAAAATAAATTTAAAGGCCTGAACGACAGGGATCTTTTGCAGGAGATGAAAAATGATAGTTTTATAAACGAAACAGAAGTCAGTTATATACCGGTTTCAGAGCTATATCAGAAAGCGAGTATAGATTTTATTCGCAAACATCCTGCTTCCTATGCGAAAAATATCATTCAGTCCTCCATATTGTTTTTCACTCCTGGTACATTGTATTCGCTTTCATTGGCAAACACCGGCAAAATAAAATACTATGATCTTTTGTATTCCTTTAATCTTACCATTTTTGCAAGGGATAAAAAGGAAAGGAGAATTCTGTTAACCATTTCAGCGATACCTAAACTGATCCTTTATGTCTTCGTATTTTTTATGTTAGCACGCATTTCTTTACAAACCCGGGCTATTACTCCCTGGAATCTCTTTATTTTGATAACCATTGGATTTGTATTCGGGGTAAGTTCATTTTTTGAACACTATGAAAATATGCGTTTTCGTTTTGAAACTGAACCTCTTTTTCTGATCCTGGCCGCGCAGGTTTTCAGCAGGATAATTTCACGGTTTCAAATCAGGCGAAATGTACCCATCCGGGATCTGATAGCTTAAAAATTATCTGCCTCTCTGTATGCTTTAATTAAGTCCAATTCCCCTTGCTTTTCTTTGCCGGCCATTCCATGTTCCATTCCAAGCATTCCTTTATATCCCTTATAATATAAATGTTTGAAAATATTTTTATAATTCACTTCGCCCGTCCCTGGTTCATTTCGGCCAGGATTATCTCCGATCTGATAATAAGCAATCTCCTCGTAGGCCCTGTCAATACCGGGAATGAGGTCTCCCTCATTTCTCTGCATATGATAGATATCGAATAATATTTTACAACTCGGACTATTCACTGATTTGCAAATGGCATATGCCTGTGAAGAATGACGAAGAAACAAATCCGGTGTATCACTCAGTGGCTCCAGTACCATGACGATCTGATGTGGTTCCAAAATTTCTGCAGCAGGTTTCAATGCTTCAAGTACATGGGTTGTTTGATAACCCACCGGAATAGACCGGTCATAATTCCCCGGAACAACTGTAATCAGTTTTCCTGTACACCTTTTAGAAGTGTCAATAGCATCTTTAGTAAATTTTAGAAACTTATCGCGCCACTCCTTGTTCCCGGAACATAAGGAAGTACTAACAGGCCAGTGATCAAATCCATGAACAAATACGCCCATGGACATATTCAGTTTAGTGAGCAGGTTCCCTATTTTTTCCTGCTCTTCTGGGGACCGGTCCATCATTCCGTTATCTTCAATAGATCTGAAACCCTGATCATATCCAAAACGGATCTGATCACCGAAATCCTTTCCTGCCAGATTCTTAAACATACCATCATGAAATGCATAGTTCAGTTTAAAGGTATTGCCGGTTTCCTTACCCGAATTGGATTCTCCTGCCAGTAAACTAACAGGCGCAAGCAATGCACCTCCTGCTGTGATCCCATTCCTGATAAAATTTCTTCTTCTCATATAAAGCGTAATTATAATCTTCGTTACGCGCTACGCGTTACGCGTTAAGCGTTACGCGTTAAGCGTTAGGCCCTGTACCCCCTCAGGAAATCAGCTGTTTTCATTCTTTTCTTTCCCTCTAACTGCATCTCTTCAACATAAATATAACCATCCAAAGCAGAAAACCGCAACCAGTTTCTGCCATCTGTTTCCATTTCACCTGTCTTTAGCCTTTGATCCTTTTCTTCCGGTCGTGCCCTGAAAATTTTTAGTGTTTTGTCTCTGAAAGAAGTAAATGCACCGGGAAATGGTGACAGGCCACGTATCTGATTATGAATTTTAGAAACCGTATTCAGCCAGCTGATTTCACAGTCAGCCGTGAAAATTTTTGGAGCTGTTTTTAATGTTGAGCGATCTGGAATGTTTTGTGGTTTTTCCTGAAGGGTTCCATCCAAGAATCCCCGGATGGTACGAACCACTAAAGCAGCACCAATTTCCTTCATGCGGTCGTGCAGTTCACCCGCAGTTTCATTCGGGCCAATGGAAATTTCTTCAAAAAGTAAAATATTACCGGTATCAATCTCCTGTTGTAGTTTAAAAGTTGTAACTCCGGTCATCGTCTCACCATTCATGATAGCCCGGTTGATCGGTGCTGCACCACGATATTGGGGCAGGAGTGACCCATGAAGGTTAATCGTACCCAGATCGGGCATTGCCCAAACAACTTCAGGCAACATTCGAAATGCTACCACGACCTGGATATCCGCCCGATATGATTTCAACTGTTCAAGAAATTCCGGGTTTTTGAGTTTTTCAGGTTGCAGAACGGGAATATTTTTGTTAACGGCAAATTGTTTTACCGCCGATTCAGTAAGATTCAGTCCACGCCCCGCAGGCTTGTCCTGCGCAGTAACAACAGCAGCAATGTGAAAACCACTTTCAACAAGAGCGCGCAGACTTGCTACTGCAAAATCAGGCGTACCCATAAAGATTATCTTTGGATTGGAATTCATTTTTAAATGCTTAAAGCCTAAAGCCCAAAGCTTAAAGCTAATTTCTAAAACAAAACGAAACTAATAACTAATAAATAAACGGGCAGAGATTTTGTATTATTCAGATTGAATTAACTTCGCCGACTATATAAATGCTTTAGGCTTTAGGCTTTAGGCTTTAGGCTTTAGGCTTTAGGCTTTAGGCTTTAGGCTTTAAGCCTTCGATATTTCTTAAATCTAAAACTTTGCTATGGCCGTTCAATCCGGTGACACGATTAAAATTCATTACCACGGAAGATTAACCGATGGTACCACCTTTGATTCTTCAGCAGGTCGTTCACCTCTGGAATTTACTGTTGGCAGCGGCCAGGTTATAAAAGGTTTCGATGATGGCGTTCAGGGTATGTCTGTTGGTGATAAAAAAACAATTGAAATTCCTTTCATCCATGCATATGGTCCGGAAGATCCTTCCATGATAATCGAGTTTCCTTTAGAAAGACTTCCGCAAGATCTTAAACCTGAAATTGGGATGCAGCTCAATATGAATAATAATGAAGGGCAGCAATTCCCGGTTGTTATCACGGATATAACGGATGAAAATATAATTCTCAATGCAAATCATCCGCTGGCAGGGAAGGATCTTATATTCGACCTGGAGCTGGTTGAGATCCTGGACTGAATTTTCTCTGAAGAAATAAATACAATGCAATAAGGCTCAATAGGGAAACGGCCGTTAAAAGGACAGACCCTTCCAGACCGCTTGCTCCGCCGGTGATGCTTTCATCACCTTTCAAATCTGTTTGCAATAATGTCTGGAAAGATTCATCGCCGGAAAATCCTAAAACCGGTCCCACCATGAATTTCCAACCGATATGAAAGCATATGGAGAACCAAAGATTCCGTGTATATATATAATTCAAACCAAGTATCAAACCCATGATCAGCATATTCGCAAGAGGGAAAAATCCCAGGTAAGACCAGTGAAAGATCATAAATAATATCGCTGATATCAGTAAAGCCAGCCATTTCGGAAACGAATCCATCAGGTTATTAAGAATATATCCCCTGAATATTAATTCTTCGTAAAAAGCAACTAAAACGGTGCTTCCAAAAGCAAGGAAAAGAGCTTTCGGATCGAAAATGATTTCCATCCATTTTAAATGACCGGTCGCTTTTAAAAGAAGGCTGGATGCGGAAATAATGAAAATGGCGAGCATGCCTCCTGCAATGGCTTCCGGGCTATGGCCATTAAAATCCAATCCCAGGGAAATAAATGGTTTCCTGTCAACCCAACGTCGAAACACATAACTGACGATTACTGTCAGTACGAAAAGAATCAAAATTAATATCCAGAGATTTTCTTTTTGAGATATGGACTGAAGAGTAGCTGCATCAAATTTTCCCTTATAAAGGCCGATTATAAAAAAGCTCAGGAAAATGGTAATCAATAGAAATAAAGAAATAATATACAGCAGCACACGCAGCCAGCCTGATTCTATCAATGGTTTTGAAGTACCGGATTTGCTCATGTATTAAAAATTATAGAATCACGAAGATCGTAACTCAGTCAAATATTTGGAATAAATTTCTGTCTACTGCCGAAAGATGATATTTTTAACCTTCATTTTACTATTCATCCAAATATGTCTACTGTTCATTCACCCACCCTGGTGGACCGCTTCTTCAGATACGTAGGGATAGACACTCAAAGTAATCCGTCTTCCACCACACAGCCTTCTTCCGTAAAGCAACTCAATCTCAGTCGTTTGCTGCTGGAAGAATTAAAATCAGCTGGACTGACTGACGCTGAAATGGATGAAAGCGGATATGTCTATGCGAGCATTCCATCCAATACAGAAAAAAAAGTTCCTGTTATCTGTTATTGCGCTCATGTAGATACTTCTCCTGATTGTAAAGCCAGTGAAGTAAAACCCTTACTGCATAAAAATTATTCAGGGGCGGACATTGTTTTGCCAGATGATCCCGAACAGATCATCCGGACATCCGATCATCCCTATTTACTGGAGAAAATCGGAGAGGATATTATCACAGCCTCAGGCAAAACATTATTAGGCGCTGATGATAAGGCCGGTGTGGCTATTATCATGGAACTCGCTTCTTACCTGATGCATCATCCGGAAATCAGACATGGAAAAATCCGGTTACTATTTACTCCCGATGAAGAGATTGGCCGTGGAGTTAACAAACTTGATATGAAAAAACTGGGAGCAGAATTTGGTTATACCCTCGACGGACCAGAACTCGGTTCTTTTGAAGAAGAAACTTTTTCGGCCGATAGCATGAAATTTATTTTTCACGGAGTTTCTGCTCATCCTGGTCATGCAAAAGACAAACTCGTCAATGCCATTAAAATTGCATCCGCTTTTATCAGAGAATTACCGGCAGATGAATTTTCTCCGGAAACAACGGAAGGGCGATACGGATTTGTTCATCCGGTTAAAATGGAAGGCAGTCCTGAAAAAATGCAGGTGGAATTCATAATAAGGGATTTCAATACAGCTAAATTAAAAGCATACGAAGAATATCTGAAAGACAAGGCAGAATTTGTGATGCGTTTATTTCCGGAAGGACGATTTGAATCAGAAGTAAAAGAACAGTATAGAAACATGAAAGAAATACTGGTGGAACATCCCCAGGTTTCCGATTATGCCAGGGAGGCCATTAAACGCGCCGGAATCGAAATAAAAGAATCCGCAGCAAGAGGAGGAACCGATGGGTCCAGGTTATCTTTTATGGGAATGCCCTGTCCGAATATATTTACAGGTGAAATGGCCTTCCACGGGAAACATGAATATGTTTGTGTGCAGGATATGGAGAAAAGTCTTGAGACAATTATTCATCTCAGTCAGATCTGGGAAGAAAATTCTTAAGCCACCTTTTTCCTGGCCAGAATATCACGGACAATCTGGTTAGCATGCACACGGGAATTTTCTATGAACCAGAGATGTGTGTCCATTCCTCCGCAAACCACACCTGCGAGATAAATATTTTTCTGGTTGCTTTCCATAGTTTCTTTATTATAACTGGGATAGCGTTTCTCGTCTTTGGATAATTCTATTCCTAATTTTTCAAGGAATGAAAAATTTGGCTGATAACCTGTCATCAACAAAACATAATCATTAGGAATGGTAAGGATGCCTTCCGGTGTTTGAATATCTGCTTCCTTTTCACGGATCGCCAGCAAATGAGAGTAAAAATATGCTTTAATAGATCCCTCTTCAATTCTGTTAACAATGTCGGGTCTTACCCAATATTTCACGCGTTTCCCAATTTCAGGTCCCTTGATCACCATGGTCACTCTGGCACCTTTTCTGAAACTTTCAAGAGCCGCATCTACAGCTGAATTACTGGCGCCAACAATTAAAAGATTTTGCATGGCATAAAAATGAGGTTCTTTATAATAATGTCTCACCTTGGGCAAATCTTCTCCGGGAATATGCAACAGATTGGGAATATCATAAAAACCTGTTGCCACAATCAGGTTCTTGGCTAAATATGAAGACAAGGGTGTAGAGACTTTATAATATTCGCCGGATTTTACCACTTCAATCACAGGTTCCTGCAAATGAATATTGAGATTTTGGGAAACTGCAATCCTTCGGTAGTATTCCAAGGCTTCGGGTCGCGTTGGCTTCACATTATTACTGACAAAAGGAATATCGCCGATTTCAATTCTTTCAGAAGTAGAAAAAAAAGTCATGTTGGAGGGATAATAATACAAAGAATTAACCAGCACACCTTTTTCAAGTATAAGATAACTTAATCCAGCCCTCTTTGCTTCCAGTCCACAGGCCAGTCCGATGGGACCGCCACCTATGATCAAAATATCCAGTACATCAGCCATGTTTTCAAAGATAAAACATAAAACCCCGATGCCGGAATTTCAGGTTTTCAGTCTCCAAAAAATAGTACATTCACCCTTACTTAGATCCTGAATAGGATAAAACTATTTATTCAAATATGGAAAATCTTATTCAGTTCTGGTGGGGTCTGCCCATAGCATTTTTTAGCTTTAGGCTTTGAGCTTTATGCTTAATTTGGCTTTTCATTAAATAATACAAAACTACCTGATACGTTAGTTAACGGCTGAAAGCTTATTTTTACTTCAATAAAACCAAGGTTACGAATGAATTTATTCTTCCTGCAGGTAATTATCGATTCTTCTAAAATCAGAGACAGTCTGGCAAGAGCCGGCATCATTCCGCCACCGGGAAAACAAAATCTCTGGGATATCCTTGAAAGGGGTGGTCCGCTGATGATCCCATTGGCAATATTACTGGTAACAGCCATATTCGTATTTATTGAGCGTGTGATGGCTATAAATAAAGCATCCAGGACGGATGAAAATTTTATGAATATTATCAGGGATCATATAGTTAATAACAATGTCACGGCGGCACGCAGTCTGGCCAAAAACACGAATAATTCAATTGCCCGTATGATTGATAAGGGCATTCAGCGTATAGGAAAGCCCATTGATGCGATAGAAAAAAGCATGGAAAATGTTGGCAGGCTGGAATTGTATAAAATGGAAAAAAACGTTTCCATTTTATCAGTAATCGGATATATAGCACCGTTGTTCGGATTTTTGGGAACCATTATCGGGATGTTCCAGTTATTCTACAATATTGCTTCCACCGGAGAATATAGTATTTCGAATATTGCCGGGGGTATTTATGTAAAAATGATTTCCTCGGCCGGCGGTTTGATCATTGGAATCATTGCCTATATCATGTACCGATACCTGAATTCACAGATAGATAAAACGACGAATAAAATGGAAGTTGCCAGCGCAGAATTTATTGATATTTTGCAGGAACCGACTAGGTGAACTGAAAGTGTGGTAGTATGGTAGTGTGGTGGTTACTAAAAACTACACTACCACACTACCACACCACCACACTACCACACTACCACACTAAAATTAGTTAAGTTGAATCTAAGAAATAAACATAGAGATGAAGGTGAGGTTCACACCGGACCACTGAATGATATTCTGTTCATCCTGTTATTATTTTTCCTTATCGTTTCTACTCTCGCTAATCCGAATGTGATCAAACTTTCGCAACCCAAATCAAAAACGGATACGAGATCAAAACAGACTGTAGTGGTATCAATAGATGCGAATCAGCAATATTTTGTGGGTACCACGAAAGTGAGTCTTACAGAGCTGAAAGCACAACTCCAGCCGTTTCTGGCAAAAGAAACGGATCAACCATCGATTGTAATAAATGCAGATAAAACGGTTCCGATCGATGATGTTGTAGCTGTCATGCGTGTAGCAAGAGAGCTGGGTGCGAGAACGGTACTTGCCGTTGACAAAAAAGGCGTTCAATAAAATGAAAAGAAAAAAGGCCATTGGAACCATCCTTCTGGCAGGAGGAGCAACCGTAGTGGGTTTCAGCGGTTATGAATGGTATTTTCTGACAAAAACTCCCGACAAAAATTATCTGCTTGGAAAAAAATCTTTGCTGACAGAACTGGCGGAGACTATTATACCTGCAACAGACACTCCAGGTGCGAAAGAAGCCGGTGCGGTAGAATTCATGATTCCCATGCTCAACGAATGCACGGATAACAAAACGCTTAACAGATTTATCAAAGGCCTGCAGGATCTGGAAGAATATACGCTGTCCAAATATCATCGGGAATTTTCCGAATGCAGCGAGGAAGAAAAGGAAGCTGTGCTCAGTTGGGCTGAACAAAAATCGAAAGTCAGCAACGCTTTAATCGATAAGATAAAAAGTAAATTCACAGGCCGGCCTTTTTTTGAAATGCTGAAAACGTATACCCTTTATGGATATTGTATTTCAGAAAAAGGAGCCAGTTTGGGAATGCATTATATTGCAGTACCCGGTAAATATTTGTCCTGCATCCATCTGGAACCAAATCAAACATCCTGGGCCACCAAATAAACAACCATGGGCGATCCGGACCAGATATACACAAACAGCAGAGGACTTAAGCAACATCAGTTCGACGCTATTGTAGTTGGATCCGGTATCAGCGGAGGTTGGGCAGCCAAAGAACTTTGTGAAAAAGGATTAAAAACCCTGGTCGTTGAAAGGGGAAAGAATGTGATTCATATTAAGGATTATCCTACTGCTATGAAAGCCCCCTGGGAATTTCCGCATGGCCTCTTCAATACCATTGCGGATGAAATAAATGATCCTGTTTCGTCGCAAAATTATAATCCCGCTACAAAACAGTTTTATGTAAACGACCATGATCATCCATACATACAGGATGATCCATTTAATTGGGTTCGCGGATACCAGGTGGGAGGCCGGTCGCTGACCTGGGGACGACAGTGTTACCGGTTAAGTGATCTGGATTTTGAAGCCAATCTAAAGGATGGTTATGGTGTTGACTGGCCGATACGATATAAAGACATCGAGCCATGGTACAATTATGTTGAAGAATTTACCGGCATAAGCGGAAGATCAGAAGGACTTTCCCAGCTTCCGGATGGAAATTTTCTTCCTCCCATTGAAATGAATTGTATTGAAGATTATTTCGCAGGTAAAATAACGGCCAATTATAAGGACCGTGTTGTTACGCCTGCACGCGTGGCAAACCTTACGAAAGGATGGAAGGGGAGAGGACCTTGTCAGTTTAGGAATCTTTGTGAGCGGGGTTGTCCGTTCGGAGGATACTTCAGCAGTAATTCTGCTACGCTTCCTGCAGCGGCTGCCACCGGAAATTTATCGGTTGTTTTTGATGCAGTAGTTGCTGAAGTGATATATGATGATAAACAAAAACGTGCGACAGGAGTCCGGGTTATCGATGCACATACAAAGGAGGTAACGGAATATTTTGCAAAAATAATTTTCCTGAATGCTTCTACGATTAATACTGCATCCATATTATTACGTTCGATATCCTCCCGGTTCCCTGACGGACTTGGAAATGATTCCAAACAAGTGGGCCATAATCTGATGGATCATTTTACCGGAGCCGGAGCTTCCGGAAATTATGATGGCATGAAAGATAAATACTTTTATGGCAGGAAACCGGCTGGTATTTATATGCCAAGATTCAGGAATCTGAACAACGAAACATCTGTAAAAAATTATATTCGCGGATGGGGATATCAGGCCAGCGGTGGCAGAAAAATCTGGGATAATACAGGATTAGAAACATCCGGATTTGGTAAAGCCTATAAAGAAAAAACATTAAGGCCCGGAGAATGGACACTCTGGATCGGAGGATGGGGTGAAACACTTCCGTATTATGACAATCACATTTCTTTCGACCAGTCAAAGAAAGATTTATGGGGATTTCCAATTGTGCATATCCATTTTAAATATGGTGCGAATGAAAAAGCAATGAGTCAGGATATCCAGGAGTCAGCTGTTGAAATGCTGGATAAGTCCGGGTTTAATAATATTCACGGATTCAACTATAATAAGCCAGGAGGTTCGGCCATACATGAAATGGGCACTGTGAGAATGGGAAGGGATCCGAAAACATCAGTGCTCAATGAATTTAACCAGGTTCATGATGTGAAAAATGTTTTTATTACGGATGGAAGCTGTATGACTTCTTCCGCCTGGCAAAATCCCTCGCTTACTTATATGGCCCTTACTGCGAGGGCCTGCGATTTTGCTGTGAATGAGTTGAAAAAGGGTAATCTTTAAATTGTTTTTAGAATGGAGCCATTATCATTAGGTTATTTTACTTGGCTGCTATCTATTTTATTGGCATATTGCTTACCATCACAAATGGATATTTACTGGCTTATCCGAAGGTTCCATCAATTGCTCTAAGCAATTTTAAGGAAAATAGAATTTATAACTGCATGAGAAGACATTTTGCCTTCATAATAATATACATTTTAAAAGGACAACTTCTTTCAGCTCAAATCATTGATTCGGCCGAACAAACTAAATGGACCTTCCATTTCCAAATGACGGTAGTAACTCAAAGTCATTCCGGTTTTGCAGCGCCTTATAGTGGTACAAACAGTTTAAATAATAATGTTGAAACCGGTGCTACCAGTATTACCTCCACTTTATTTATTGGAAGAAAACTTTGGACCGGAGCTGCTGTATATGTAAATCCTGAATTATCCGGTGGAAGTGGTTTAAGTTATGCTCTTGGAGTTGCCGGAGCATTAAATGGTGAAACTTATCGTATCGGAGACCCCTCACCCAGTTTATCCATTGCAAGGGTTTATTTACAACAGAATTTTCCATTGGGTCATACGGAATATGAAAATGTAGCCGATGATAACAATCAGGTATCTGATAAAGTTCCGGTTAACAGGATAACCGTAAATGCAGGTAAGTTCGCCATTTCCGATTTTTTTGATAAAAATAGTTTTAGCCATGATCCGCGAACGCAGTTTTTAAATTGGAGCCTTATGAGTAATGGTGCCTGGGATTATCCTGCCAATACAAAAGGCTATACCTGGGGGATAGTGATTGAAATTATTAAACCAGGCTGGTCATTTGCTATTTCAACTGTAGCAGTACCTAAAATCGCCAATCATTCTGCATTAGAATATGTTTTTGGAAAAGCGCATTCAGAGAGTGCCGAATTTGATAAAAAGATGAATTTTAATGGAAGGCATGGTGTAATTAGTTTTTTAGCCAGTTATACAGCGTCAAGAGCTCCTTCATATCAGCAAGGACTCACTGCATTATCTGATGGTGATACTACTTTGCTCAATGTCATCTCAGGTAATGCGGAAGGAACCACATATGGCGGAAAAAAAACAGGTTTTTATCTGAATTTAGAACAGGAGTTGACCAATAGTCTTGGAATTTTTGCCCGTATCGGCTGGAACGATGGAAAACACGCTTCATGGGCTTTTACAGAAATTGACCAGACTGTTCAATTGGGAATATCAAAGAAAGGCATACCATGGAAAAGATATGGTGATGTTGCCGGACTGGCGGTAGTTGTAAATGGGCTTTCCTCTGATCACCGTGCATTTTTAAAAGCCGGCGGATATGGTTTTATTATTGGAGATGGCAAGATGAATTACGGTCACGAAAATATTTTGGAAACATATTATAGTGCGCAGCTAACGCCATTATTTTGGCTGACGGCAGACTATCAGCTTGTGCTTAATCCTGCCTATAATAAAGATAGAAGGGGTCCGGTAAATGTATTTGCCCTCAGGGGACACTTCGCTTTTTAGATAAATGCTTTTATCATTCTGTTATTCCCTGAAAAATCCTTTTTTAATTCAAGGGAAAATCCCTTTTTTTCATACCATTCTATGATCTCTTTCGAAAAGTCGTGGTGTATTTCCAAAAATGCGGCGCCTCCCGGAAGCAATTTTTGAATGGCAATTTCTCCTACGATTTTGTAATAAAGTATGGGGTCCTCATTGGGTGCATATAGGGCAAGTGCAGGTTCAAAATCCCTTACATGCCGGTCCAGAAATTCTTTTTGCTTTTCAGGAATATAAGGCGGATTACTGATGATAATATCTACTGAAGTCAATCCTGATCTTTGTTCGGGATCCCTGATATCACATAATATAAGCTGTATGTCTGTTTCATTTAACAGGCTGTTTTTATGGGCAATTTCCAAAGCCGCCGCACTGATGTCAAGACCCGTTACCTTAAAATCTTTTCGCTTTTTTTTAATATAAACAGCTATACACCCGCTTCCGGTACCAATATCCATAACGGAAGTTCCGGAATCCATTGAAGAAGTATCTTTAATCAGCCAGTCTACCAGTTCCTCTGTTTCCGGACGTGGTATCAGTACATTTTCGTCTACAAAAAAAGAGAAAGGACCAAACCAGGCTTCACCGAGGACATATTGAACAGGGCGAAATTTCATTAATTCACTGAGGTAATATTGAAATAATTCTTCCTGATTTATTGAAAACGGCCCGGTCTTTTTCAGAACACGCAAACTTTTAGGCATTCCAGTGAGACGTTCCATGACCAGGGAACTGATAGAAGAGGCTTCCCTTTCGTCATAAAGTTCTGTAAGCGTAGAAATTAGTAACCGGTTTGCTTCTTCGATTGTCATGCTGGCAAACTTACAATGAATTAAATTGCAGTCCATGACTTCACAACCGGCCAATATTTTTGATATCAATGAGAATCTTTCCCAGTCTGCATTCATGCAAAGATGCCTTCATCTGGCTGAATTAGGTTCAGGTCATACCGCACCCAATCCAATGGTTGGCGCCGTGCTTGTTCATAATGGAAAAATAATAGGGGAAGGATATCATGAAGTATATGGCGGACCGCATGCTGAAGTAAATTGTCTGTCATCAGTAAAAATTGATGACCGGCCACTGATTCCTCAATCTACACTGTATGTTTCGCTGGAACCATGCGTGCATCATGGGAAAACACCACCCTGTACAGATCTTATTATCCGTGAAAAAATTCCAAGGGTAGTTATAGGTTGCCGGGATCCTTTTAAGGAAGTAAATGGAAAAGGAATAGAAAAATTAATTGCCCATGGAGTCAACGTAGATAATCCGGTTTTGGAAGAATTGGCAAAAGAAAAAAATAAACGCTTTTTTACTTTTCATCAGCTAAAGAGACCTTATATCGTTTTAAAATGGGCTGAATCCTCCAATCACAAAATAGGGGGAAGATCCGGTGAAAAAATTAAGATATCCAATGATTATTCGAATCGGCTGGTACACAAATGGCGGAGCGAAGAAGCGGGCATCCTGATCGGAACCGAAACAGCTTTACAGGATAATCCGGAATTAACCAATCGATTATGGACAGGAAAAAATCCCATAAGAATTGTTCTGGATAAAGAACTCAGGCTTCCTGATGATCTGAATATATTTGACGGTAAGGTTCCGACTATTATACTCAACAGAAAAAAGGAAATGCAATCAGGGGAATTGTTATTTAAGAAAATAAATGGAGAACAAACTGATATACCATCTATCTTAACTTCGCTGCATTCTTTACACGTTTTAAGTATCCTGGTTGAAGGAGGTGCAAAGCTGCTGAAGTCTTTTATTGACTCGGAACTTTGGGATGAAATCCGGATTATAACCAATACTGAAATGATAATTGAAGACGGGATTCCATCGCCTGATTTTAAAAATGCAAAACACCTGAAGACTGAAAATTTCACCAGCGATAGGATTAGTTACTATCGGAATATTCATAGTATAAGAGTATAGGAGTATAAGAGTATAAGAGTATAAGAGTATAAGAATATAAGAATAAAGATTTAGATTCACTCATTTACTCTTATACTCCTATACTCTTATACTAGCTTAATTCTTTCCTCCACTACGATAGTTGTAAAATCCTTCTCCGGATTTTACACCGAGATTTCCGGCCGCCACCATATTTACCAGTAATGTTGCAGGCGCATATTTCGGATTGCCGAATCCTTCCTGCAGTACTTTCATAATGGCGAGACAAACATCAAGACCTATGAAATCTGCCAGCTGTAAAGGTCCCATTGGATGAGCCATTCCCAGTTTCATGACGGTATCGATAGCTTCTGCTGAAGCCACGCCTTCCTGGAGACTAATGATCGCCTCATTGATCATTGGCATCAGTAAACGGTTTGCAATAAAACCCGGATAGTCTTTTACAACACAGGGAGTTTTATCCAACTTTTTGGTTAATTCAATTACTTTTTCAGTAACATGACCAGCCGTTGCATACCCATTAATAACTTCCACCAGTTTCATAAGTGGAACCGGATTCATAAAATGCATTCCTATAACCTGGGTTGGGCGTTTGGTTACAGCTGCAATTCTTGTTATGGATATGGATGAGGTGTTGCTGGCCAGAATGGCTGCCGGTGAAGCATATTCATCAAGCTCTTTGAAAATCCGGAGTTTGACATTTTCATTTTCAGTTGCGGCTTCAATAATAAAATCAGCCCCCTGAACACTTTCCCTGATATTCTGGACAGGATGAATACGATTAATAACATTGATCTTTTCTTCCGTAGAAAGAATTCCTTTCTGCACCTGTCTGTCGAGATTTTTAGAAATGGTTGTCAGGGCTTTTTCCAATTGTTCTGCGTACAGGTCGACGAGGTAAACCGGGAAAGTATATTGGGCAAAAACATGGGCAATGCCATTTCCCATAGTACCAGCTCCAATGACGACAATTTTATTCATGAGCTAAGATTTTCAGGCAAGGATACGAAGCTTCTCTCAAGTTTTTACCCTTATCTTGCAGCTCCTATGTATCCGAATTTATACTACGCAGTTAAAGACCTGTTTGGCGTCGATTTAAAGTTCCTTCATTTTATAAACAGTTTTGGGTTTTTTGTCGCGCTTTCTTTTATTGGTGCCGCAATGGTGCTTACAAGCGAGCTGAAAAGGAAAGAAAGGCAGGGCCTTCTTGAAGCAGAAGATGAAACGATTGTTGTTGGTAAACTCGCCAGTCCCGGAGAGCTCCTAACCAATTTTATAATTGCTTTTTTATTCGGGTATAAACTTATCGGTCTTTTCACTTCAAATTCCCAGCTTAACCAAAACCCTGCAGATTATATTTTTTCTTCCGCTGGTAACGGGTGGGCTGGACTCGCTTTAGGCTTATTTTTTGCCAGTTTAAAATGGTATGAAAAGTATAAACATAAACTACCAAAACCAGAAGAAAGAGTTATCAGGATATGGCCCCACGACAGGGTGGGGGATATCGTAATATATGCTGCTATATTCGGTTTTCTGGGAGCCAAGATTTTCAATAGCCTTGAAACCTGGGATGACTTTATTAAAAACCCTGTAGCATCTCTGGTATCATTTAGCGGTCTTACTTTTTATGGAGGATTGATTGTTGCAGCCCTGGCTATCTGGTATTATGCCAGAAAGCATAAAATCGGATTCTGGTACCTGAATGACGCCGCTGCTCCAGCACTCATGTTAGCATATGGAACCGGCAGAATTGGCTGCCAGGTATCGGGGGATGGTGACTGGGGCATACCGAACAGTGCGTATGCGGTCAGTGAAAATCTGAAATCCATTCCTGCAACAGCACAGAATTTTCAATTCCAGCTTGGCAGAAATTCAGATTATTTTATGAGTGAATTCCATACATTGGATGTTCCTCATTATGCAGTAAAAGGACCTTCATTTCTTCCAAACTGGCTCTTCGCATATCCTTATCCGCATAATGTAATTGGAGCAGGTATAAAGATTCCAAATTGTGTCGGATCTTATTGCAGTTACCTCCCTGTACCTGTTTTTCCAACACCTTTTTATGAAACAATCGTTTGTTTAGGATTATTCTTTCTCCTCTGGTCTGTGCGAAAAAAATTCAAGGTACCCGGAACTCTATTTGCATTTTATCTCATCATAAATGGAATTGAAAGATTTTTTATCGAAAAGATCAGGGTAAACACCCGTTATTCAATCCTTGGATTTCATCCAACCCAGGCTGAAATCATTTCCACCCTGCTGATTATCGGAGGTGGTTTTCTGTATTATTATCTCAAAAAACACCAGCCTTCCACGACTAACGCCTAAGGCCAAACGCATAACGCTTAAGGCCTAACGCCAAACGCTTAACGCAAAACGCTCAAGGCAGGAAAGTGGATTCTCCGCGATCCGCCAATCCATTCACTTATCCCGATTATACCTCCGGGCTGAAACATCTTTTCCCCGGCTGCGTCCAATTCACAGATGTTTGAATTTTTCCCGGTTATCAATAAAATCAGCCTTCCAACATAATGCATTGATCTATATTATACTTAGTACCAATCTTTGCACTGTAATAATCTAACCACAGTACCAACCTAACTAAAGATCATGAAAATCATTACTACACTGTTTTTGCTGGGTTTAACAGGCTACTTACATGCGCAAACCCAGATAAAAGGATCAGTTCAGGAGGAAAATAAATCACCTTTAGAGGCGGCAAGCATTTCATTGATAAAAGGGAGGGATTCCCTTTCTTTTAAAAATGAAGTAAGCGACAAGGATGGAAAATTTAGCTTTCCTGCCATACCACCCGGAATTTACCATATCCGGATATCAGCAATAGGCCATATTCCGGTGGAAGAAGCTAATTTTACGATCGTTTCTGGAATGAAAATTCTTGAAATACCTGTTATTATTCTTCAAAAACAAAACAATGAGCTGGCTTCGGTTGCAGTGGTAGGTAAAAAGCCATTCATCGAGCAGAAATCAGACAGGATACTTGTAAATGTAGACGCGTCACCTGCCAACGCAGGGACATCTGTCATGGATGTACTTGAAAAATCCCCCGGTGTATCGGTAGATAAAGATGGTAATATCAGCCTGAAAGGAAAACAGGGAGTAACCATCATGATAGATAACAGACCAACTTATATGTCGGGAGCCCAGTTGTCTGTTTATTTGAAGAGTCTTCCTTCTTCAGCTGTAGATCAGTTGGAAATCATGAGTAATCCTTCATCGAAATATGACGCGGCAGGTAATTCAGGTATTATTAATATCAAAACAAAGAAAAATAAAGCCAAAGGATTTAACGGGTCTACAACGCTTACATATACCCAGGGAAAATATGCAAAACCCGGTGGCAGCCTGAACCTGAATTATCGTGTAAATAAATTCAATTTATTCTTTAACGGCGGATACACTTACTGGCAGGGATTTCAGCAGCTTGATATAAACAGAAACTACCTGGATCCGGGAACTAAGAATATCAATTCTATTTTCACGCAAAGCACCCATATGAAATTCCTTTCACCTGAACTGAATATAAAATTGGGTATGGATTATTTCCTGGACAGCAAAACAACGCTGGGTGTCGTATTCAGCGGATATCAGAATAATGAAACGGATGTTTCCCAAAGTTATATTTCTTTAAAAAATTCGAATAATGTGACAGACTCACTTGTGCAATCGTTTGGAAATATCCATGGCATCTGGTCCAATGGTACAATGAACCTGAATTTCAGAAGGCAATTTGATTCAACCGGCCGGGAACTTACAGCAGATGCAGATTATATCTACTATAAATCCGGCAGCAACCAATTATTCCAGAATTATACTTATGATCCGGATATGAATTTGTTATCTTCTAACACATTGAGTGGCGAACTTCCGTCAACTATTAATATCTACAGTTTTAAAACAGATTATACCCATCCTTTCCGGAACGATTTCAAGCTGGAAGCAGGATTGAAGACGAGTTTTGTCGCAACAGACAATAAGGCAAATTATTATGATGTAACCGGAGAAGTCTATGTGCCGGACACAACCAAGACGAATTACTTTGTATATCATGAAAATATAAATGCAGCCTATATCAACCTGACAAAAAAATATGGCAAATGGAATTTGCAGGCCGGCCTCAGGGTAGAAAACACCAACTACGACGGCCACCAGTATGGAAATATTTATACAGTAAACAACAACGATTCTTCATTCAAAAAATCATATGTAAATGCATTCCCCACTGCTTATATTACTTATGATTTGAATAGTAATAATTCATTCAATTTGAATTTTGGAAGACGAATAGACCGGCCTGATTATGGTGACCTGAATCCTTTTTTATTTTTCCTGGATGAATATACTTACCAGGCTGGAAATCCATACCTGCAGCCCCAGCTAAGCACAAATATTGAATTATCTCATACATATAAAAACAAGCTCACCACCACACTGAATTACAGTAATACCCAGAATTTTTTCGCTGAAACCTTTGAACAGGATGGACATGCAACGATTGTTCGGCGTGGAAATATCGGAAGAAGGGAAAATGGAGGTATTGCTGTAAGCCTGAATATGCCGCTGACCAAATGGTGGAATACGACAATATATTTAAATGTAAACTACAATCATTTTACAGGTGAATTATATGGCGAAAACCTGAATGTGAGTGCTGTAACCGGAATGGGAAATATGACCAACCAGTTTAAGTTTACCAACGGCTGGAGTGCTGAATTATCAGGCTGGTACAGAACCAGTGGTATTGAAGGTCAGATTATGGTTCAGCCCATGGGTCAAACTTCTGCTGCCATTGCAAAACAGATCATGAAAGATAAAGCAAGCCTGAAACTGGGTCTGCGTGATATTTTTTATACCCAACAGGTGAAAGGTACAATTGACTTTCAGGAAACAGAAGCAACCTTCCATAATTCACGTGACAGTCGCCAGCTGAGTCTGACATTTACTTATCGATTCGGCAAAGTGCTAAAGGGTCCTCAAAATAATCATCATTCAGGCGGAGCAGATGATGAATCAAACCGGTTGAAAAAAGGAGGGAACAACTAGAAAGTATGGGAGTATGGAAGTATAGGAGAATGGGAGTAATCGGCTTTTTAATTTACTTTTAGGTTCTCAATTAAAATCTATGCCATCATTCGATATTGTCAGTAAAATTGATGCACAAACACTGGACAATGCAGTTAATGTTACAAAAAAAGAAATTCAGAACAGATTTGATTTTAAGGACTCGCCGGTTTCCATTGAACTGAATAAAAAAGAAATGAAAATTGATCTCGAGGCGGCAAGTGATATGAAAATAAGGCAGATTACGGATGTGCTAATCAGCAGGTCAATTAAACAGGGTATTGACCCGCTGGCCTATGATATGTCGAAGGAACCATATCCAAGTGGAAAAGTCACCAAAAAGGAAGTGTCCGTTCGTAACGGACTGAAACAGGAAGATGCCAAAAAAATCGTCAAATTGATTAAAGATTCGGGTATGAAAGTTCAGGCAGCCATTATGGACGATCTGGTTCGGGTAACGGGCAAAAAACTCGATGAACTACAGGCCGTAATTCAATTGTGCAAATCCGCCAGCCTGGGAATTCCCCTTCAGTTTGATAATATGAGGTCCTGAACCTTCGGTTCAGGGCTTAAAGCTTAAAGCTCAAAGCTTAAAACGAGTGAGAGTAAAGTTAAGACGGTCATCGGTCATCGGTTATCATTCATCGAATATTAGTTTGTATTTCACCCTGAAAACCCTTAATTTTGCGCTCCCTTTCGTGCCGGGATCATTATATAAAGAGCACGGCTAAATTAAAAATCATGAAACAAAAACTTCATCCCGAAAATTATCGCCTGGTCGTATTCCGGGATATGAGTAATGGCACGAGCTTCCTTACCCGCTCTGCCGCTAATTCCCGTGAAACAATTAAATGGGAGGACGGAAATGAATATCCCCTGATCAAGCTTGAAATTTCAAACACATCACATCCGTTTTTTACGGGTAAGAATATGCTTGTGGATACTGCCGGACGTATCGATAAATTCAAAAAACGTTACGAGAAAAAATCTTAATATTTATAATTCTTTAAAAGTCCCTCCTGGTGAACGGGAGGGACTTTTTTTTTGAAAAGGTTTTTAAGATTAGTTTTAATCCATGAATTCCCTTTCACTGGATGATGGCCCTTTTTCTGATGATTTCTTCCCCTTTTCTTTGACCCGTTCAGTGGCTGATATTCGTTGTGGAATTTTAACCATCCGGGAGAAATGGAATATTTATCTTAAGAATGAACCAGCAATATCCGGTACGCTTGCCTTTAAAGCTAATACTATTCCTGATCCTGAAATGATCAGATCACTTTCACAAAAAAGCCTGAATTATTCTCCAAAGAGTGAAAATATTCTACGGAATCCCGTTGACATCCTTCATTACAATGAAAGGGAAATAAAAAATGATTTCCGCCTCATTACAGAAAGAAGGATCTCTGAACCCATATCATCCACAAATAAATTAACAGGATCTGCCATTTTTCTGGAGCCCGGAGCCATAGTGGAACACTGTTATCTGAATGCAAGTGATGGGCCTATTTATATCGGAAAGAACTCCCTGCTCATGGAAGGATCAATGATCCGGGGTCCGTTTGCAATGGGAGAAAAAGGACTGGTAAAAATGGGTACTAAAATTTATGGAGCCACTTCGGCAGGTCCCCATTGTGTGCTGGGCGGTGAAATTAAAAACTCTGTTATTTTCGGTTATTCAAATAAAGCACACGATGGTTATCTGGGTGATTCTGTAATCGGGGAATGGTGTAATCTGGGTGCCGGCAGTTCCAATTCGAATGTAAAAAATAGCGGTGGGTCCGTTAAACTCTGGAATCCATTAAAAAAATCGTTTATTGATGGAGGTTTGAAATGCGGACTAATGATGGGCGATTATTCGAGATCAGCGATAAATACATCTTTTAATACAGGAACTGTTATGGGTGTCTGCTGCCATGTTTTTGGAAATGGATTTACGCCTCCTTATCTTCCTTCTTTTAGCTGGGGTTATGGTGCTTCCAAATATGATTTTGAGAAAGCAATACAGCATATAAATAGATGGAAAAAACTCAAAGGCGGGGAATTAAGTCAGGATGAAATAAATAAATTAAAAAATATTTTTGACCAGGAAAAACAATTCAAATGAGAAAACAAATTGCTGCT
Source organism: Bacteroidota bacterium (assembly GCA_013287475.1). GTDB lineage: Bacteria > Bacteroidota > Bacteroidia > Chitinophagales > Chitinophagaceae > Puia. The sequence continues at coordinate 4,272 of JABDDT010000014.1, read as the reverse complement.
GCGAACTGGAAAATGAACCTGACATATCAACAGGGAGTTGCCCTTTTACAAACCATGGTATCTGCAGAAATTTCCCTGAAGGAAAATCATATTGCTGTATTTGCAGTCCCGTTTCCTTATCTGGAAATGGCAGTAGACACAGTCCAGCATAAAAAAAATTATTTTATATCTGCCCAGAACTGTTCTGATAAAAAGTCCGGTGCCTATACGGGAGAAGTTTCTGCCGAAATGCTGAAATCTCTTACGTTGGATTATTGTCTCGTTGGCCACAGTGAGCGCAGGGAATACTTTGGTGAAAGCAACCTTATGCTGGCAGATAAAGTAAACTTATGCCTCTTAAACGGAATAACTCCCATCTTTTGTTGCGGTGAAGCATTGCAGACCCGGGAACAAAATAAACAGAATAGTTTTGTAGAGAATCAATTAAAACAATCTCTTTTCCATTTATCAAAGGATGAGATTCTGAAAATTGTGATCGCTTATGAACCCATCTGGGCCATAGGAACCGGTAAAACAGCAAGCACCGAACAGGCACAGGAGATGCATGCATATATCAGGTCTGTTTTGAAGAACCAATATGGGGAATCCTTCTCAGATCAGATTTCAATTTTGTATGGAGGCAGCGTGAAGGCCGGCAATGCAAAAGAGATCTTCGCTTCAAAAGATGTGGATGGAGGATTGGTCGGAGGAGCATCTCTTTTAGCCTCGGAGTTTTTGGAAATAATAAGGGCTTTGAAATAATAGTATAAGAGTATAAGAGTATAGGAGTATAAGAATTTGGTATTAAATTCACTCATATACTCTTATACTCTTATACTCCTATACTCTTATACTAAACAAATGAACAACACCCCCCGCCTCGTCCTCAATCATATCCTCTGGCGGGGATTGTATTTTTTTTCACTGCTACTTTTAAATATTTGCATTGCCCGTTTCTTCGCAGCAGAAAAGAGTGGGCAGATTTTTTTTATTGTCAATAATCTGGCCCTGGTTTTACTGATTACAAGCCTGAGTCTCGAATCAGGATCAACCTATTATATAGCATCCGGAAACCTTTCTTCATCTCAGATGGCCGGTTTTTGCCTGATCTGGTCAGCAGCTGCTGCCCTGATCGCTTTTACGGTATGGTTTTCGGTTTTGTATTTTTCAGATTCTGCTTATTTAAATGGTACAGGTTTCCTTTTAGCCAGTTTTCTTTTTATTCTGGGGGTCCTGCTCACTACTTTTTTCACAGCAATGTTCTATTCGAAAAAAAAATTCGCTCCCCCAAATAAAGTGCTGTTTCTTGTTAATTTATTCCTGATTCTTTTATTAATTATTGGGAAAAATCATCCATTTATAAAATTATATTTTGTCCAAATTTATTTCTTCTGTTTTTTTTTGCAGGGGCTAATGATAATGCTGGTTTTTTTTATAAACGATCCTTCTTCCGGCAGATTTAAATTACCGGCAAAACCTTTATTGAAAAAAGTATTTCAATATTCACTGGCTGCCCTGATTGCCAATCTGATTTATTTCCTGGTAAATAGAATAGATTACTGGTTTGTACAATATTATTGCTCAGCAAAAGACCTGGGCAATTATATCCAGGCTTCCAAACTCGCACAAATGTTGTTTATACTGCCAGGCATTCTGGGGGCTACTTTATTTCCCATTTTTTCCTCATCAAATAAATCCGGTTATTCAACAGAATTGACGACCGTTATACGAATCCTGTTCTGGATCAATGGGGCGATTTGTCTTTTGATTCTTAGTGTTGGCTGGTATATTATACCATTGGTTTTTGGAGCATCTTTCAATAAAATGTATTTGCTTTTTATTTTACTTATTCCGGGTATTTTATGCGTGACAATGAATTATCCAATGACTTCCTGGTTTTCAGCCAGCAATAGAATTGGAATTAATGTCCGAGGATCTTTATTGGCGCTGACAGTCATTTGCGTTGGAGATATAATCGCTTTACCCCGATATGGAATCCGCTCTGCATCCATGGTAAGCAGTGCCGGTTTTTTTAGCTACTATTGCTACACTATATATATTTACCGGAAGGAATATTCTGTTTCATGGAAAGACTTTTTACTGATCCGAAAGTCTGACCTTAAACAAATCCGGCAGTTGGTCGGAAAGGATATTCAGGAACCTTCTCCGGAAAATTATATTGTATAAAATTCAATAACATGAAAAAAGTCCTTTGGCTGACGAGCTGGTATCCAAATGAAACGGATCCCTTCAGCGGGGACTTCATTAAACGTCAGGCAGAAGCAGTATCTATTTACCAGTCATTAATCGTACTGTGGGTAGGAAAATATGCTCCCATAAATTTCTCCAATAGAACGAATTATACAAATTCGGAATTAAAAACCGAGAATCTGAAAGAATATATTCTTTATTACACTTCCCCGGGAGAAAGCAACAATATTTTCTTAAAATTTAAATCCTTACTTAATTATTTTAAAAAGAACAGAGAGTTCATTCAGCAGCTCAGGAAAAAAAATGAACTTCCCGATTTAGTACATGTTCAGGTAGCAATGAAAGCCGGATTGATTGCACTTTACATGAAATGGAAATATAAAATTCCCTATGTACTAACCGAACATTGGTCAGGTTACTTCTCCGTGGCGAAAGACAGTTTATTTAAAAAATCATTTTTAACCCGTTTTCTGACCAGAATAATCCTGAAAAATGCAACTATTGTTCTTCCGGTCAGCACATCCCTTGGCAACCAAATTGACCAATTTTGGGCTCATGTCCCATTTCAAAAAATCCCAAATGTTGTAGATACTCTTTTATTTTATCCTGCTTTGGCAAAAACAACCCATGCATTCCGTTTTATTCATATTTCTTCTTTGGTATATCCAAAAAATCCTGAAGGAATTATCAATAGTTTTATTCATATGCTGCACCTGCATTTCGACGTGGAACTTGTATTGGTCGGTCCTTTAAACTCTTCAGTCAATAAATTATTATCCGCTGAAGTCATGTCTGCCGGGAGAATCCGTACCACGGGTGAAATTTCTTATGAGGAGGTTGGAAAAGAATTGCGAAACGCCGATGCGCTGATCATGTTTAGTTATTATGAAAATATGCCCTGCGTAATTCTGGAAGCACTTTGTACAGGTATTCCTGTCATTGCAAGCGATGTGGGTGGAATTCGTGAAGTCGTTAATACTGATAATGGTATTTTAGTAGAGGCCGGAAAAGAAAACCAACTGATAGAAGCAATGAAACAAATGATTTCGAACTATAAATCATTTGAAAAAGATCTCATAAGTAAACAAGCAAAAGAGCAATTTTCATATCAAATAATTGGTAAAAAAATCCTGCAGATTTATAATGATGTACTGGGAAATAATCACCGGTGATCGATGTATTTATTTGCGGGCAAAACGGCTCCAAGCTCTTTCATGTTGACATATTTCAATGATTTTAATTTACCAGCATCAAGTGCATCCTGCAATTGTTCCATCGTTCTGATGCCAATTACTGCCGAACAGACCGGGGGATGTTGCAATACGTATTGGATTGCTGTTTCAAAAGGTGAAAGATCTTCCGATATGGTTTTTAAGACTGCTTTCATTTTTTCCACCTGTTCTGAAGAATAGTTTAAGAAAGCCTCTGGTGGTTTTGAAATAAGGAGCCCTTTCGCAATAGTACCCCGGGCCAGAACACCCAGTTTGTTTTCCAATAAAAATGGCAACATGGATTCTTCAGGCCTCCTGTCGAGTAAACTGTATTGCATCATCACACTGATTATATCAGATCGTTTAACATATTCCCTGATTACATTCGGACGAATAGATGAAATACCATAATTAAGAATCTTCCCCGACGACTTCAGAAGTTCAAATGCTTCGATAATATCTTCAATGGGATCATCTATTGTTCCACCATGCAACTGGTACAGATCGATATAGTCTGTTTGAAGTCGCCGGAGACTCTTATCCACGGCTGATAAAATATATTCTTTTGAAGGATTCCAGTCCCAGCCCGATCCATCAGCCCTCCATTGATTTCCAACCTTGGTAGCCAGAATGATACCTTTTCTTTTCTCACGGAATACGCGACCCAATAAAGTTTCATTCCATCCCTTTTGATACATATCAGCTGTATCGAAAAAATTAATTCCTCCATCCAATGCCTTATTCAATATGGTTTCATTGAGCGGGTTATTCACTTCGAGTGACATCGTGCCAAATCCGATTCTGCTGATTTTTAACTCTGATGACCCAAGTAACTGATATTCCATTTTTCAAAATTAAGAGGTAATTCACT
>JABDDT010000013.1:58974-59776 GCA_013287475.1 Bacteroidota bacterium | reverse complement strand
TTTGAGCTTTAGGCTTTAGGCTTTAGGCTTTAAGCTTTAAGCTTAATTAAGGTACTTATTCAAATCATTGAGACTAATAGGTTTTTCCCAGATCCTGACAGAAGTTAATTTTTCGGATATACTATGATCGTATTGGTAAGCGCTGATGAGATTGATTCGGGTATTGGGAAAGTTTTGCCTGATGAATTCTGTTTTTTCCCATCCCAATCCGTCGGGTAAATTATTATCCAGAAAAATAATATCCGGATTGATTTTCTCCATGTTTTTCATGCCTTCTTCCAGTGTATGGTATATGTACACTTTAAAGTTTTTTCTGACGAAATAGTTTTTCATCAGCAGGCAAAAGTCTGTTTCATCATCGATGATGAGCACGCTTTTGACAGAACTAGAGAGGTTTTCCATCCGATGATTTACGAGAAATGCTGCAGGATTGTTTTTTGTGGTATTCAAATATAACAACTGTTTATAAAACTATTTCAATTTGCTGAATATTTAGTGTAGAAATTCATCTACATGATGACGCATAATTCAACGATTGTTAAAATCATATCTGTTAACAGGCTTCAAAACAAGTCTGGCATGAAATTACATTCTCCTATTATAACTATTATTCAACCTATAAATTATTTTATGAACAGTTTATTGTATCTCATCGCTGTTATTTTAATCATCGGATGGATCCTGGGGTTCTTTGTATATAGTGCGGGCGGGTTGATTCATATTTTACTGGTCATAGCAATTATAGCTTTAGTGCTTGGTGTGATCAGAAGGGCTTAAAGGTAATTCTCTGGAGGAAATTGCC
>JABDDT010000013.1:0-58964 GCA_013287475.1 Bacteroidota bacterium | reverse complement strand
GAAATTGCCCGTCTCCTGATGGGCAATTTTTGTTTGATAAAAAATTCTTAATAATTAAAATATTTTTTATGAATATTATTGAAACGGTGCAAAAAAATCTGGGGTTTACGACGCTGAATAAAATTGACCCCAACACACAGGAAGTAGCAGATCAGGATGCTGTCATGGGTAACAGCGCTCTTGCTCAGGCCGGTATTCCTGCTATTCTATTAGGAATTTATAATAACCTGGAACAAAATCCTGATATAAGCTTTCTGAATACGGAGGAAGGAAAAAAGCTGGAAAGGATATTTGGAAAATCTGTTGTAATTGTAGTTAAGAAAATCACAGATTATTCTAAAATTCCTGATAAGCATAGTTTACAGGAACTGGAGCATATCGCATCCGAATCCATGCGGGTGGTAAAAGAAAAAATTGGTGAAGGGGCAAGTCATAGTGCTATAAGGCATTTTGTTGCCAGAAACAGAAAAGATACACTCTTGTATTTACCACCATCTTTGGAGTTAGGAACCTTCCTTGAAAATAATAATCTGGATGACAGAACTGGAAAAATGGAAGGTCCTATCTCAAATCTTACACATCATCTGGAAAAAATGTTTAGTAATACCGACGAGATTTAAGGAATGGACGTTTTCCCTATAGGGCCGGGCACATGATTAGAACTGCGTTTTTTTTTGAAAATCTTATCGATCAGTGTTCCGGCCTTTTCTTTAATTTTTTCTGCGTTATTAGAAACGAGTCCTGCAATTCCCCATTCCACCGCTTTGCCGGCTGTTTTACCGAATATTCCTTTCGCTCTTCCAAGTAATAATTTCCGGCTTAGCATACCTGTACCCAGGCCAATCAACGCATTTACGAGATCCTCCCGGTGTTCAGGTGAAAAAACAGAACGAACTCCATTCCTGACCAGATTAAGAGGTTTCAGATTTTCTGAAACAACGGCAAATGTCTCCTCAATATCTTTTCTCTGGGCTTCGGCTTTGATTTCCAGCTCAGCAATTACTTTTTCAAGGTCATGACAATTTTTTATTTGCTTGTTCATAAAGTTTACTTCAGCATTTTATTGATAAGCCCGTTGGAAATCGGCGTTTTGATCCATTTTTCTCTTTGAATAAAAATCAACAATAAAACAAGGGCATAGAAACCACCCATAACAAAAAATCCGTAGTGATAAGCACCCAGCAGCCTGCCCAGATAGAGCGAAAGCCCGATACTAATCAGAATGATGACGAGGGATCCTATGAATATCATTGATACAATTACAACGACGGCAGACAAAATATCCGCTGATTTATCGATGGTTTTCAGTTTGGTCAGCTCGATTTTAGTCTCCAGATAATCTTTCGACTTGTCAATAAGCGTTTTAATAGAATCCTGGGAGTTCATATTTATAAATTACTCTAAGTTAACTACTTTAAATAGAGCCTGAACCTTAAACGGCAATCAGCTTGCCATCCCGGGCTACCCCTATTTCCACAGTCTGGGGAATTATTTCCCCTTAATACAGGATTATTCGGTTTAATAATAGTAAATTAAGGGGAGAATTTCTGGTGTTTTTTTTGATTTAATAGGCTAACAAAAGACAATTGCATGCTTAATCTGCTTCAGTCGCAAAAGCTCCAGCATAAGATATTGCCTCATCATATAGCATTGCTAAACCTTTTGCACCTGGATTCACTTTCTCTTGAACAGAGAATTGAAGATGAAATCAATGAAAATCCAGCATTGGAAGAAAGCAGTAATCCGGATGATTTACTGAATGATAAGTTTTCCAAGGAAACTGTTCAGGATTTTCAGAATTGGGAGGAATACGGTTACGATGATATACCGGATTATAAAACAGAGTACGAAAATTATCTGCCTCCGGATAGAATGCCCGACCGTCAGATAGCGGAAACCACTGATTTCAGGCAGGAGTTAAAAAAGCAATTTCGTTTTACAAATCTGGATGAAACGAGCTATATACTGGCAGATTTTATTATTGATTCCTTAGATGAATACGGATTTCTGACCAATGACCTGGATTCCATTGCAGAAGAAATTTCATTTAAACAGAACATATGGGTTCAGGCCATCGAACTGGAACCGGTTTTGAAAATTATACAGGATCTTGATCCGTCAGGATGTGGTTCCCGAAACCCCGGAGAATTCTTTCTTATCCAGCTTAATAAAATGAATTGTAATTCCCACAATCATTTAGCAGCTATTGAACTGGTCAGGAATCATTTCGATGATTTACATGCCTGTAATATTGAAAAGATAAGGAGAGACATGAAAATGCGTAATGGAGAAGTCAAAGAAGTACTGCAGCTCCTGGCTTCTCTGAAATCAAGGCCCATCAGCTCTGTCAATTCTTCCCATGTAAACAATGCGGTCTTTCCCGATTTCATTATATCCATTGAAGGAGACAATATAGTTGCTTCGCTTGCAAAACAGCGATCAGCTTCGCTCCATGTAAACCAGGTTTGGGCTGAAACAGTACAGCAAATGGATAATGACAAATCTTCCGATCGCGGTACCCGTTTATATCTGCGCAACAAACTGGCATCAGCCCAGTGGTTCATTAAAGCCATTCGCGAACGCGAATCCAATATGCTTAAAGTGATCCGGGCGATTGTTGATTTCCAAAAAGGATATTTCAGATATGGAGATACCATGCAATTAAAACCGATGGTATTGAAGAATATTGCAGAGATCGTTGGTCTCGATATTTCAACCGTTTCAAGAATTACATGTAACAAATATGCAGATACACCATTTGGAATGATTCTGCTTAAAGATTTATTTACAGAAGGTCTTTCGAATAAAGAAGGAACTGTTACCAGCAATAAAGTGATTCAGAGGATCGTAGAAGAACTTGTACAAAAAGAGGATAAAAAGAAACCTTATACCGATCAGCAGCTGGCTGATATCCTTTCTGAAAAAGGGTATGTTGTGGCACGCAGAACAATCGCCAAATACAGAGACCAGCTGAATATACCAGTAGCGCAGATGAGGGCCCTGTTCTTTTAGTAATTAATTCTAAATGCTTATTGAATCAATAATTTGAAGTTTATGAAAAAGATCCTTGTAATTGATGATGACAGAGATATTTGTTTATTACTGAACCGCTTTCTCACCCGCAGAGGGTATGAAGTAATAGAAATGTATACAGGCAAAAAAGCGCTGGCATGGTTGGATGGAAATCAACCAAAGCTGGTTATGTGTGATTACCGGCTGGGCGATATGGATGCTATGGAAATGCTTTCCAGTATCAAAAATAAATACGCCGATTTACCGGTAATTATAATAACGGGTTATAGCGATATGCGAACTGCAGTCAAGGTTATGAAAATGGGTGCTTATGATTATATCACAAAGCCTCTGCTGCCGGATGAAATTATTCATACTATTCAGCAGGCTATCGACTTTAGTGAAAATGGGAATAGCCAGGTTGTAAATTCCAAACCGGAAGTTGCTGAAAAACCTTCTCCGGAAAATTCAGGAATAACTTTTTCGGGTAAATATATATATGGTGATTCTGAAGCTTTCAGGAAAATTTTAAAGCAGGTAGCGCTCGTGGCTCCGACCAGTTACAGTGTTATTATTTATGGTGAAACAGGAAGTGGAAAAGAATCTATTGCCTTTGAAATTCATAAACGCAGTAAACGAAGCAGTAAAACATTTATAGCCATTGATTGTGGAGCATTATCAAAGGAACTGGCAGCCAGTGAATTATTTGGTCATGAAAAAGGTGCATTCACAGGAGCTTTGAATCAAAAAATTGGATGTTTTGAACTGGCAAACGGAGGAACCATTTTCCTGGATGAAGTGACGAACCTGCCTTATGATGTGCAGGTCTCTCTTTTGAGGGTTGTGCAGGAAAGAAAAATGAGAAGGGTGGGTGGCACAAAAGATATTGACCTGGATGTGCGTATACTTATTGCCAGCAATGAATTATTATGGAACGCTACCCGTACCGGAAAATTCCGTGAAGACCTTTATCATCGCTTTAATGAATTCTCCATTGAAATTCCTCCATTACGTGAACGAAGGGATGATATTATGTTATTTGCAGGACATTTTCTGCGCACAACCAATGAGGAATTAGGTAAGGATGTAAAGGGTTTTGATCCGGATGTTGAAGAGATATTCAGAAAATATGTATGGTATGGGAACCTGCGCGAGCTAAAAAATGTGATTAAACGTGCAACCCTGCTTACAGAGGGTGATTATATTGAAGCAAGAACCCTTCCGTTTGAAATTTCTAACTATAGTAAACTTCAATTTACGGAACAAGCGCCTGCCGGCTCTTTCAGTCCTGGTTCTTCAATTGTGCCGGAAACTAAAACGAATTGGAATGGGAAAATGAATCTGAGTGAAAGCTCCCTGAAGGAAGCAAGTATTGACGCAGAATATGAAATGATTCTTCAGGCATTAAAAGAATCAAATTATAATAAAAGTAAAGCAGCCCAGTTACTCAAAATAGACAGGAAAACTCTATATAACAAAATGACGCTTTACGAAGAAATGAAAAATCATTAGAATTTTTAAGAACCGGCCTAAACAACAGCTGCTATATTGAACAATTCCATGTCTGCCGAAACCACACCCATAAAAGTTCTCATAGTTGATGATGACGAAGAAGATTATTTTCTTACCAGCCAGTTTATTCAAAAAATAAGAGGAAGGAAATTCGTCATTGACTGGTGCTATCGTTATAAAGATGCACTGGATGCAATCCTGGAAGCGAAGTATGATATTTATTTTATCGATTACTATCTGGGCGGGAAAACAGGACTGGAACTGATGAAAGAAGCGTTTGAACAGAATTGTGAACAGCCCCTGATTTTACTAACGGGTATGGGCAACCAGAAAATAGATATGGAAGCCATGCAGGCAGGCGCATATGATTACCTGGTAAAGCTCGAATTGAATACTGAAAAACTGGAAAGATGCATTCGTTATTCTCTCGAAAGAGCATCTGCAACGAAAATTCTGCGATCGAACGAAAGGAAATTCCGGAGCATCTTTGAAAGATCTAAAGATGCTGTTTTCCTTACCGATGAATTTCTTGTATTTAAAGATGTAAATTATATAACCTCTGAGATGCTGGGCTATTCCAGGGATGAATTAATGGAACTGAACCTGAATCATTTTTTTGCCAATCCGGATCAGGCATTGGGAATTAATAACATGTTACGTTCAGAAGGAATAGTGGAAGATGTTGAAATACAGCTGATCAACAGGAAGCGTGAAATATTGCAATCCATTTTGTCCCTCTCGATGGAAATGGACGCAGAAGATAATCTTTACGTACAGGGAATTATTCACGATATTACAAATCTCAAAAAAGCTGAAAAAGCAACCCTTCAGATTGAAAAAATGGGTGCCGCAAACCGCCTGGTTCGTGCACTTGCACATGAAGTCAGAAATCCATTAAATAATATTAATCTTTCTGTTGAACAGCTGGCGCAGGAAAGCCCGACAGATACGGGAACGGTTTATATGGAAATAATCAGCCGGAACAGTAAAAGAATTAACGACCTGATCACCGAGCTTTTATTATCATCTACGCTTGCTCCTGAAAATATTCGCGAGAAAAGAGCGCTCCAGAATATTCTGGATGAATCCATTTCTACAATCATAGACAGGATTACCCTTAAAAAAGTAAACTGGAAAGTAATTTATCCAAATGAGCCGGCATATATTATGGCTGACCCAATGAAATTACAAATTGCATTTACCAATATTATCATCAATGCTATTGAGGCCATGAATGAAAATAAAGGAGAGCTGGATATTTCTGTGACCAGCCAGAATGGCCATCACCTGGTTTCCATAAAAGATAACGGAACCGGTATCAGCAAAGAACTCCTGCCACATTTGTTTGAACCTTATTTTACCATCAAGAGAAATGGGCTGGGACTTGGTCTGGCTACAACGCTCAATATCATTCAATCCCATAAAGCAACGATCGACGTACAAAGCAGTGTGGACGAGGGGTCGAATTTTATTCTTAAGTTCGAGAAAGTCTGAAGAAAGTGTGAGAGTGTGAGAGTGTGAGAGTGTGAGAGTGTTTGAGATTTTTTATATTCTCACACTCTCACACTTTTAACTTTCTTTCAGTATTTTCAGCAACACTTTCTCTGATGCTGTAAGACCGGAACTTTCTTCTGAATCTTCAGTATTGTCCAGTGAACGCGAATAACGCGCGAAATTATTTTCTTCATAAAGCCTCAGAAGACCCGGATGCACATAATATTTCTTGCAGATAGCCCTTGAATTCCCCAGTTTTTTGCTGACTGAATCCAACACCGCTACGATATTTTTTTTCCTTTCAGCTTCTGTCGTAACTTCTTCAAGTGAAAAAAGCGTCTCCAAAGCATGAACAGACCCGGCCCAGGTCCTGAAGTCTTTTGCACTAAAATCCTTACCCGTGGATTTCTTAATATATTCATTCACCATTCCAGATTCTATGATCCGGCGATTTCCGCTTTCGTCATAGTATTGAAATAATTCCTTGCCAGGTATATCACGGCATTGTTCAACTGTCCTTGCCAGCTTTTTATTTTTAAGTGTGATATCATGCTGAATACCTTTTTTCCCTCTGAATGCAAACCGCATCCTGTCGCCTGTAATAGAAACATGTTTGCCTTTCAATGTGGTCAGTCCGTATGATCCGTAAAGCTTCTCGTAATTGCTATTGCCAATACGGATATAGGTTCTTTCCATGAGACTGATTACAGTAGCCAAAACCTTTTCCTGATTTAATTCCTTGATTTGCAGATCATTCTCCAATTGAGCACGAAGTCGCGGCAGCAATTTGCCGAATTCATACAGCCGGTGAAATTTTGTTTCACTCCTTACATGAGCCCAAAGACTATGATAGCGGTACTGTTTTCTTTTCCTTACATCCAGGCCGGTTGCCTGAATATGACCATTTTCCAGAGGACAGATCCATACGTCTGTCCAGGCCGGAGGAATAGCCAGTTTCTTAATCCGCTTTATTATTAGGTGGTCCTTTATGGTTCTGCCTTCAATGATATAGGTAAAACCTTTCCCCTTACGAAAGCGCAGAATCCCGGGCATATTATCTCTTACATAAGTAAGATTAACCGCCTGAGCCGCTTTTTCATAATCTTTATCAGCTTTCAGAAGCTCTGCATGGGAAAGGGTGAGGACAGGCTCATCCATTTTCGCTGGTTTTAAAGTTTTTATATCCTGCGCCATCCCATTTTTGGAATATCGGTATGTGATTTGAATCATTTTAATAAAACCTGGGACTAGAACGAAAAAAAATGCTTTATGGATATAAAGGAATTCAATTTTATGGACGGAATGGCCAAGACTCAGGTGCTTGCCACAGATGGCGTATATCTGGCTGAACGGAATGACGGTAGTTTTCGCATCAGCCTTTATCAGTTAAGTGATTTTTATGTAGAAATATATTATCATAAAACACGTTGTTTCTATATATGCATACGGAGTTTCAATGAAGTCGGAGAGCTCTTTCCTTATCTGCAGGATATTGACATTTCAGAAGTATATAAAATGATATATACCGCTTCCTAATCCAGTCCGTTTATATTAGTTATCGCACCGATCCTGATTGTGAATCAAATTCCACAGTCATTTTATTTTTCGTATAAAATCAATCCCATTAAGCTTTTTGAGAATAAGACCGTCAAATGTCATATTATCTTAACTTTAGCCCATAAATCGAGTCCCGGATAAAGAGAATTCTACCCAGGTAATAACCATTTCAATAATCAGGATACTGGTCATGGTGATCAGATAGATCAGGATCCAGGGGCAAATTTCAAAAACACAGTAAATGAAAAAACCGCTTAGTATATTAAGCCTGGCTATTATTTATTTTAATCCTGTATCATCTCAAACAACATACCATACTGCCATAGGATTAAGGCTGGGTACAGGTTATTCAGATCTGCTGTCATTGTCGCTGAAAACTTTTATATCAGATGGCCCCGGGGCATTGGAATTCAACCTGGGTGTAAAACCATCAACAGATTATGTGACCGGATGTTGTGCAATGGATTATAGTGCCGTAACGATGATTTCTGTTTCGGCTTCATATCAGTATCATGTTCCCATCACTGCATTGCCGGGCCTTCAATGGTTTATAGGTGGGGGTTTCACCCTTAACAACTCATTTTCCAGCAACAGTCAATACAGCGGAATTGGTTTGGGTTTATTCCCGACCGGCGGAGGTGATTATAAGTTCGGAAAAATTCCGCTGGATGTTTCCATTGACATAAGACCAACATTCCGGATCGCTTCTCCGCAATATTACAATTACGAGAATTTTTATTTTCCTGATTTTGGATTTTCAGCCCGATATACTATTTATTAGGCCTAAAGCTTAAAGCCTAAAGCCTAAAGCTTAAAGCCTAAAGCCTAAAGCTTAAAGCCTAAAGCCTAAGCTTAAAGCTAAAGGCAAAACACTTATTCTTTTGAGAATTCGTGGATGAATTTTGTCAGTAGAAAATTTAATTATTAATCATTAACTAGCACTTTAAAAGCCTTAAGCCTTATGCCTTAAGCCTTGAGCCCGAAAAATGGAATCACAACATCATATATTCGAGCGTTTAAAAGTCTGCATCCTGGTTCCTACTTACAACAATGCAAAAACCCTTGAAAACCTGTTGCATGATCTGAAGGTTTTTGATGCATATATCATTGTTGTGAACGATGGCTCAACAGACGATACTGAAAAAATTCTTTTAAGGTTCGCGGGAATTCATTCCATTTCATATTCACCTAACCGGGGTAAAGGTTATGCGCTGCGAAAGGGGTTTCGGGTGGCCGTTGATCAGGGTTTCGATTATGCTATTTCCATAGATTCAGATGGTCAGCATTTTGCAAAAGATGTCCCGGCATTTCTCAGAGCACTCGAAAATAATCCCGGATCTCTGATTATTGGAGCACGAAATATGGATCAGCATTCCGTTCCGGCTAAAAGCAGTTTCGGTCATAAGTTTTCAAATTTCTGGTTCCGTGTTGAAACTGGAATTGAACTTCCGGATACACAATCGGGTTTCAGGCTATATCCGGTGGCAAGGTTGCAATCCATGTCTTTTATAACAAGGCGATTTGAATTCGAAATCGAAGTGATCGTCCGGGCCGCCTGGAAGGGTATTCCCGTAATTTCAGTTCCAGTTTCAGTTTATTACGCATCACCGGAAGAAAGAATTTCGCACTTCAGACCCTTTATAGATTTTACCCGGATCAGCATATTAAATACTTTTCTTGTCTTTATTAGTTTTATCTATATAAAACCACGAGACCTCCTGAGACGTTTATTTCTTAAAGGGAAATGGAAGGAAGTATTGGTGGATGAAATTTTTGACCCTTCCCAGTCAGATGTGAAGAAATCAGTTTCTGTTGGATTCGGTATATTTATGGGTATTCTGCCCATTTGGGGATTTCAATTGATAGTCGCTATTTTTATCGCAGTATTATTGCGTTTGAATAAGGGCCTGGTCATCCTGTTTGCGAATATCAGTATTCCTCCTATGATCCCGATTATTATTTACACCAGTTATCAGTTTGGGACTTTCTGGATGCCAGGTTCTGCACAGCCGGTTTCCTTAACAAAATCACTCAGTTTATCAGCTATCCGGTATAACTTCAAACAATACCTTGCAGGCAGTATCAGCCTCGCAGTAATAGCCGGATTGGTCTCAGGACTGATTAGCTTTGTTTTGCTTAAAATGTTCAGCAAAAAAAACAGGGTCGTTCTTTAGCAATGGCAAAACCATTTCTTTATATCTACGATTATTTTGCAGCTAACCGGAAGGTTTTTTTCACGGTCTTCATCAGTTTGTTCCTGATAACTGGCTTTTTCGCTATTAAAATAAAACCTGAAGAAGATATTTCCAAGATACTTCCCAGGGATCGACAGTCGGCCAAATTGAACGAACTGTTCCAGAATGCCCGTTTCGCTGACAAACTCGTTCTGATGGTTTCCATGAAGGACAGTACCAGGACATCCCAGGAAAACCTGGCTGGTTTTTCAGATTCATTTGCATCCACCCTTCGAACAAAATATCCGGAACTCATACTCTCCGTGGAAGAAAGAGTAAACGACAGCCTGGTTCCCCAGTTAATGGATTTGGTAAATAATCATTTGCCCCTTTTTCTTGAGCCTGAGGATTATATTTATTTCGACAGCCTCGACAACCAGGAACGTCTTAAAGAAATTTTATCACGGGATATTCAAACCCTCTCGTCACCTGCCGGATTTCTTATGAAATCCATTATTAGCAGGGATCCTTTGGAGATTACGAATCCTGCACTAAAAAAAATTCGTCAGATACAGTATGATGAAAATTTCGATTTGTACGATGGCCATGTCGTCAGTAAGGACGGACGTTATATGCTTCTTTTCGTCAGTCCGGCATTTCCTCCCGACAATACCGGCAAAAATGGCCAACTCCTGAAAGGAATGGATAAAATCATAACCGGGCTTCAGCAAAATGACTTTCCTTCAGTAAATGCAAATTATTTTGGCGGAGTGGCCGTTGCTGCAGGAAATGCTGCCCAGCTCAGGGCAGATTCCATTCTTACTCTTGGAATCACCTCAATATTCCTGGTATTATTTATCAGCTGGTATTTTAAAAAGAAAAGAGCGCCCCTGCTGATCCTGCTGCCTGTAATCATGGGCGCATTATTTTCTCTTAGTATCATGTACTGGATTAAAGGGACCATCTCCGTAATTGCCCTGGCAGCAGGTTCGATAGTGCTTGGCATTGCCATAAATTATTCATTGCATGTTTATAATCATTTCCGCCACCGGAGGGATATGCGTGCTGTTTTAGACGACCTCAGTTTTCCGCTCACCATCGGAGGATTTACTACCATCGGCGGTTTTTTTTGTCTTCAGTTTGTTCAATCAGAAATCTTAAAGGACCTCGGATTGTTTGCTGCTTTCTGTCTTATTGGAGCTTCGCTGAGTTCCCTGATCTTTCTACCTCAATTGATACCACCATCAGATGCAAATAATTCTGTAAAGACACAGGGAGAGAGGGATTCCTGGATTCTTCAGCTGGCAAATTATCATCCTGAAAAAAATAAATGGCTGGTCGGATTAATTTTTATTATGACCATCGTGTTTGCTTTTTTTGTAAACAGGGTGGGATTTGACCAGGATATGATGCATATGAATTATATGCCTGAGAAATTAAAAACGGCTGAATCCACACTGAATAAAATCAATGATTACAGCCTGCGCTCAGTCTATATTATTGCAGAAGGAAGTAATCTTGAGTCTGCATTGAATAAACAGCAAATCGTCAACACGAAAATAAAGGCACTTCAACAAAATAAACTAATCAAAAAATCTTCAGGCATTTTTCATTTGCTTATTTCAGATTCATTGCAGAAAGAAAGAATTAAATATTGGAATAATTACTGGACAGTAAAAAGAAAATCAGGCTTACTCAACAGCCTGGAAAATGCGGGTAAACCGCTTGGATTTCGCGAGTCAGCTTTCCAGCCAGTCACTCAAATGCTCAATACTGTTTACCGGCCACTTGATCCGGTTGAAACTAATATGCTCAGGAATGGATTTGCCAATGAATACATCATAGAAAAACCTGATCATGTTGAACTTATCAGCTTAGTAAAAGCAGAGCCGGAATGTAAAAAACTGATTTATCAGGATTTTTCCTCTGTTTCGGATGTCACTGTAACAGACAGACAATACATGACTTCAAAACTTCTGGATGTTGTAACTGCAGATTTCAACCAGATCGGATGGATGGTTTCCCTGCTTGTATTCGGAGTGCTCCTCCTTACCTACGGCAGGATAGAACTCTCCCTGGTTTCTTTTATTCCGATGGTGATTGCTTTTATTTGGATCCTGGGTATAATGGGGCTTGCAGGACTCCAATTCAATATCGTAAATATTATTTTGTCCGCCCTCATCTTCGGTCTAGGGGATGATTATAGCCTGTTCATAATGGATGGATTACTTCAGGAATATAAAACCGGCAAGAAAAATTTGTCGAGTTATAAATCATCCATTGCTCTTTCAGTCATTACGACACTGGCAGGACTCGGTGTTTTGATATTTGCCAGACATCCTGCATTGCGATCCTTAGCGTTTATTTCAATAACCGGAATTTTAAGTGTTGTACTGGTAGCACAGGTACTGATTCCTTTTTTCTTTGATTTTCTCGTACGTAACCGTATCAGGAACGGACGTTTTCCATGGACAGCCACAGGGTTATTCAAATCAGTATTCTCATTAAGTTATTTCGGATTGGGAAGTTTGCTCGTAACCTTCCTGGGGATTTTTCTGATCAAACTGAATCCATTTGCAAAATCAGGATCAAAATATCTTTACCACAGGATACTTTCAGCCTACACCTGGTCCGTCCTATATATTATGGGTAATGTGAAAAAGAAAATCATTAATCCCCAGCATGAAAATTTCTCAAAACCAGTTGTACTCATTTCCAATCACCAGTCTTTCTTGGATATACTTATCATGACAATGCTGTATCCAAAAGTGATTTTACTTACCAATCACTGGGTTTGGAATTCACCCTTATTTGGATGGCTCGTAAGAATGGCAGGTTATTATCCGGTGGCCAGGGGTATTGAAAATAGTATTGATTACCTGGAAGAACAGGTAAAAGCAGGATATTCGATAGCTGTTTTCCCGGAAGGGACAAGATCTCCGGATGAACACATAAGAAGATTTCATAAAGGCGCTTTTTTCATAGCTGAGAAATTAAACATGGATATTCTTCCAGTGCTGATTCACGGTACGGGCTATACGATGTCAAAGGGAGATTTTTTATTGAAAGATGGTTTTATTACAATCAAATATCTGCCCAGAGTAAAAGCGGGTGACCTTTTTTTCGGTGTGGATTATGCAGAAAGAGCTAAATTTCTCGGGAGGTATTTCAGACAGCAATATGCTAAACTCAAAGAAGAACTTGAACAACCCCGCTATTTCAGGGAGAAATTGATTTATAATTATATCTATAAAGGACCTGTGCTGGAATGGTATTTACGCGTTAAGATCCGATTGGAAAAGGATTATAAAACTTTTCATGATCTTCTTCCCAAGCAGGGTCGTATTCTTGATATCGGA
Source organism: Bacteroidota bacterium (assembly GCA_013287475.1). Taxonomy (GTDB): domain Bacteria; phylum Bacteroidota; class Bacteroidia; order Chitinophagales; family Chitinophagaceae; genus Puia. The sequence continues at coordinate 45,856 of JABDDT010000013.1, read as the reverse complement.
TGTGGATATGGGTTTATGAGTTATATGCTCCAGTTTGCAGCGCAGGAACGTGAAATCTTTGGATACGATTATGACGAAGAAAAAATTGAAGTGGCGAATCATTGTTTTAGCCGGAATAAAAATATTCGGTTTTTTAATGCCGATATTAATAAAATCCAGGTAGGTCCCGCTGACGCCATTATCCTTTCAGATGTTTTACATTATCTGCAACCTGATCAGCAGGAATTTCTTTTACAAAAATGCATGCATGCTCTTCAGGATGATGGAATATTGCTCATCCGCGATGGGAATTGTGATTTGAAAAAAAGGCATAAACGAACACGACTCACGGAAGTTTTTTCAACCAGGATTCTTTCATTTAATAAAACGGTCGGTCAACCTTTGCATTTCATTTCCGGAAGAAGCATTCAGGAAATGGCCCGGCAACACGGCATGGATTGCAGATCCCTCGACCAGTCCGAGAATACCTCAAACCAGCTTTTTGTGATCACCCATCCCGTAAAATCCTATGAAAAAGTTTGATGTCCTGATAATTGGAACAGGTATGGGCGGCCTTGTCTGCGGTAATATTCTTTCAAGAGAAGGATATTCAGTATGCATGGTAGAAAAAAATAAACAACTGGGAGGCTGTCTTCAGATTTATGTGCGTGATAAAGTAATATTTGATTCGGGTGTACATTATATCGGTGCACTGGATAAGGGACAAAATCTCTACCAGATTTTCAAATGGCTGGGCCTGATGGATAAACTGAAACTGGAAAAAATGGATCCTGCCTTTGACCGTATTCTGCTGGATGGGGAAGAAAAGGAATATCCGATCATGCAGGGATATGATGCTTTTGAGAAAGAGATGATCCGGAATTTTCCGGAAGAAGAAATAGCAATCCGTAAATATACAAGAACCATTATAGAAATTTGTGACAGTTTCCCGCTTTACCGGTTGCATTTGGAAGAAGATGTTGAAAAGAAAAAAGAAGCCATGCAGGTTTCTGCCAGGCAGTTCATAGAATCCATTACAAAAAATGAAAATCTGCGCGCAGTTTTAGCGGGTAATAATATGTTGTATGCGGGAACCGGAGAAACGACTCCTTTTTACATTCATGCACTTACAGTAAACAGTTATATGGAATCTGCCTGGCGATGCCTGGAGGGAGGTTCTCAGATTGCAAAAATTCTTTCAAAAAATATTTCGGAAGCAGGTGGAATGGTGATCAAAAACAGGGAGGTGAAAAAGCTGGAAACAGAAAAAGGACTGATTGTAGGTGCCAGTCTGAGTGACGGCACCACAATACGTGCAAAATATTTTATTTCGAATACCACACCCGCCGGGACATACCGGTTGTTGGATGCCGGCCTGATTCGTCCGGCAACCAGAAAAAGGGTGGAGGCTATGCAGAACACTGTTTCTTCATTTATCCTGAACATTGTTTTTAAAAAGAAGCATTTTCCATATTTTAAACACAATTATTACTATCATAAATCCGGCAAGGCCTGGGAAATGGAAACATATAATGAAAACAACTGGCCGCTGGGATATGCGATTTATCTCTCACCGGGTGCGAAAAATGAATTTGCCACCGGGATGACTATTTTTGCCTATATGCGGTATGATGAAGTGCGGCACTGGGCCTCCAGTTTTAATACAGTTTCTTTGAAACAAAACAGGGGAGCAGCATATGAAACTTTTAAAAATAAAAAAGCTGAACAGCTTTTAAACAGGGTGGAAGAAAGATTTCCAGGTTTAAGAAAATCCATTTTGCATTGTTATACTTCAACGCCTTTAACCTTCCGTGATTATATTGGCAATGAGGATGGAAATCTCTACGGAACCGCGAAAGATTATCAGAATCCTCTGGGAACGCTCATTTCACCGAAAACCAGGATACCGAATCTATTTCTTACAGGACAATACCTGAATCTGCACGGGATTCTCGGCACCGCCATCAGTGGAATGATTACCTCTATTGCCCTGACAGGCAGGAACGATTTTATAGAAAAAATTAGAAATGCCTGAGCCCAAAAAAATAAGAAAAATACTGGCAGGGATTTTCGGAGTGATAGCCCTGCTTATTATAGCAGGTGTCATTTATCTCCTGATTGTATCCAGGACGAATCCACCTGCCGTATCGGACAAGACGGCTTTAAGCTGGCAACGAACTGAACCAGGCCCCGGATTTTATACCTTGAAAAATAACTGGTTCAGGAAAAGCAAATCAGGATTATTCGAATTGTATGTGGAAGGTCAGCCTTTTGAACGCGGCGTTGTGAATGGTAAATTAACGGAAGAACTGATCCGGCTGCAGGAAGACTATTTCAATGAACAGATCAACCGTATGGTTCCTTCCCGGTTTTACCGGCATTTTTTAAAATATGTAATAGGTTGGTTTAATAGGGACCTGGACAAACATATTACCGAAGAGGATAAAGAAGAGATTTATGGAATTTCTACTTCAGCTTCGGAAAAATATAATTATATCGGTAATAACTATCAGCGTATCCTTAATTATCATGCAGCACATGATATTGGCCATGCTTTGCAAAACCTGGCCCTGGTGGGATGTACATCCTTTGGCACATGGGGATCCAGATCAGCTGACAGCTCAATGATTATCGGAAGAAATTTTGATTTTTATGTAGGGGATCATTTCTCAGAAAATAAAATTGTTTCTTTTGAGAACCCTGCAGACGGATTTAAGTTTATGTCGGTTACCTGGGCCGGTTTTATCGGTGTGGTTTCCGGAATGAATGAAAAAGGACTAACGGTAACCATCAACGCAGCTAAATCGGATATTCCATCCGGTTCAGCTACGCCGGTTTCTCTTGTAGCCCGTGAAATATTACAATATGCGGGAAATATTTCTGAAGCGATGGCGATTGCAAAAAAGCGAAAGATGTTTGTTTCAGAATCTTTTCTGATCGGATCAGCTGAAGATGGCAGAGCCGTCATTATTGAAAAAACTCCGGATTCTGTTGGTCTTTATGATCCTGGAAAAAATGAAATCATCTGCGCCAATCATTTCCAAAGTAATCAACTTAAAGAATTAAAATCCAACAGGATTCAAATAAGGCAAAGTGCTTCCGATTACCGTTATCAGAGAGTAAGAGAGCTGCTCGACGCAACAGATAAAAACACATTGCAACAAACGGTCAGAATTCTGCGAGACAGGAGGGGTATGGAAAATACAGATATTGGTCTGGGTAATGAAAAAGCAATTAATCAGCTCATTGCCCATCATTCCATCATATTTGAGCCCCAGAAGAAACAGGTTTGGGTTTCCACCGGGCCATGGCAATTGGGGGAATTTGTTTGTTACGACCTGAATAAAGTATTTTCACTTAAGGGAATGAAATCAAACAAGGAAATTTCGGATAGCAGTCTCAACATTCCCGCTGATAGTTTTCTCCTGACAGATCAATACCGGCATTTTTTAGACTTCCGCAGATATAAAAAAGAACTGAGTGAAGGAATAGAAGTAAACCCTGACAGCCTGATTGTAAGCAATCCGAATTTCTATCAATCATACCAGCTTGCAGGGAACGAGATGTTTAAGAAGAAATTATATAAAACTGCGGAACAATATTATCGGATAGCGCTTTCAAAAGAAATCGCCACTAAAAATGAAGAAAACGATATTCGCAGGCAGATTGACAGATGTGAGGAGCGATTGCGTTGAGTATAAGAGTATAAGAGTATAAGAGTATATGAGTGAAATTGTAGGGTTTAAATTAAATATTTTAAGAAAATAATGATGATTATTATGAAATTTAGATCTCTTCCTCCTACACTCCTATACTCTTATACTCCTATACTCTTATACTCTTGTAATAGCTCTCTATGATTTTAGGCATCGGCATCGATATCATTGAAGTAGAACGCATCGCCAACAGTGTTGGAAGGGATACTGGATTCCGTGAGCTTGTATTTTCCAGGGGAGAAATAAAATATTGCAATTCAAAAGCTTCACCATATGAACACTATGCGGCAAGATTTGCAGCAAAAGAAGCATTTATGAAGGCCCTGGGCAGTGGATGGAGCAGTGGGTTATCATTTAATGAAATTGAAATTGTAAATCTGGAGAACGGGAAACCTGTTTTACAAATCTCGGGACAGACTGAAAAAGAGCTGGCACACCTGGGAATACAAATCATCCATGTTTCTCTTTCTCATTTAAAAACCATGGCAACAGCCTTCGTTATCCTGGAATCATGAACAATTCATCAGGTAAAATATTTCTCAACCAGCCGGAGATTCGGAAAAACCAGGAAAACAAAATGCATGATCTCCTGGCTTATCTCAAGACTAATTCACCCTATTATCAAAAAATCTTCAGAGAACATAAAATAGATCCGGATAAGATCCGTCATCTGGAAGATCTGAAATGGATACCTGCAACAGGCAAGGAAGAACTGCAATTATATAACGATGAGTTTCTTTGCGTTCCTCTTTCTTCGGTGATTGAATATACTTCCACTTCAGGAACCCTGGGTGCACCCGTTACAATAGCCCTTACAGAAAGAGATCTTCAAAGACTTGCATATAATGAATTCAAATCATTTAGCTGTGCAGGCTGCGGATCCGAAGATATTTTTCAGTTGCTGCTTACACTGGATCGTCAGTTCATGGCGGGGATGGCATATTATTCCGGAATACGAAAGCTCGGGGCAGCCGTCATTCGTGTGGGGCCAGGCGTGCCTTCCCTTCAATGGGAAACTATTTTCCGGCTTAAGACTACGGTTTTGGTAGCGGTACCCTCTTTTATTTTGAAACTAATTCAATATGCATCGGACCATAATATCGATCTGACAGATTCATCCATCAAAAAAGCAATTTGCATCGGTGAAAATATCCGGCAGCCGGATTTCTCATTGAATGTATTGGGAAAGAAAATTACAGACAATTGGAATCTGAAACTTTTTTCTACCTATGCATCCACCGAAATGCAAACAGCATTTACGGAATGTGAAGCCGGTAAAGGAGGTCATCACCAGCCTGATCTGGTTATTGTTGAAATTTTGAATGACCAGGGTCAGCCAGTTCAAAAAGGCGAAGCTGGTGAGGTAACCATCAGTACATTGGGCGTGGAGGGAATGCCCCTGTTAAGATATAAAACGGGTGATATTTGCATTGCACATGATGAGCCCTGTATCTGCGGCCGGCATACGTTGAGATTATCTCCAGTAATTGGAAGAAAAAAACAAATGATAAAGTTTAAGGGAACAACTTTGTTTGCACCAGCGCTTTTCGATTTGCTTACTGGAATGGAAGACATTTCAGATTACGTGGCAGAAGTATTTTCAAATGAAATCGGAACCGATGAAGTATTACTGTACATCTTACCAATTAAAAATACCGAAGAGTCGGATCACCGCATTCGGGCTTATCTGCAAGCCAGATTGCGGGTAACACCTCACATTAAATATGTGACCGCTGAAGAAATACAAAAACTCCAATTTCCCGGAGAAAGCAGGAAACCGGTGAAATTTATTGATAAAAGAATATAGTTGACTGTAGGCAGTTGACAGATGACAGGGTCTTGAAATATAATAACTATGGTTTTCAAATTGAAATTTCTTTTTCTGTTTAATATTTCTTGCTTGATCTTTTTTTCAACAAAGGCTAAAAAATTCAGTCAACTGTCAACTGCCTCCTGTCAGCTGTATATTATTGACAGGACCGCTTTTTACAAAGCCATGGAAGAAAGCAATAAGGACCTGGTAAATGCCCAACTGAAAGAATTGCAAACGGTGCCTGCTGAAATCCAGGATGCATTTACAGGAGCTTTACTCATGAAAAAGGCAGGTTTTAATGCCCCGCCTGCTATAAAGTTGCGCCTGTTTAAGGCGGGACGTAAAATGCTGGAAGCAGCAATCAGAGACGATCCTGAAAATACGGAATATCGCTTTCTGAGGCTGATAATTCAGGAACATGCTCCGGGTGTCCTTGGTTATAAAAATGATATAGAAAAAGACAGTGAATTCATACAGAAATCTTATAAATTATTACCGGATGAGCTACAGCAAATCATCGTCAGTTACAGCAAAAAATCGAAGTTTTTAAAGCTTGAGGTTTCTTAACTTCGAGCCTACAATGGGCAAAAAAGTATTAGCGTTATTTTATTCGCAATCCGGCCAATTAGAACAGATTATAGATCATTTTACCCTGCCTTTTACCCAGGCGGGAGCGTCGGTGGAAAAGCTGCACGTTTATCCGGTACAGCCATATCCGTTTCCGTGGACAGGCAAATCGTTTTTTTCAGTAATGCCCGACTGTGTATTGCAGGTTCCCGGTCAGCTTCAGCCCTTCTCTTTTAAAGAATCAAAATACGATCTGATCATTCTGGGATACCAGCCATGGTTTCTTTCACCCAGCATACCTTCCAACACTATTTTATTTGATCCTGTTTTCAGAGAGCTGGCAAAGAATTCGCCTGTCATTACTATTACAGGGGCCAGAAATATGTGGCTCAGCGCTATGGAGAAGATCAAACCGGTACTAAAAAATATGGATGCTCCTCTGGTGGGGAATATTGCCCTGGTGGACCGTCACCATAATTTTATAAGTTTCGTTACTATCTTTTACTGGATGTTCAAAGCAAAGAAGGAACGTTTTTTAAATATATTTCCCATACCCGGTGTATCAGAACAGGATATATTAAATACAAAAGCTTATGGTGAAGCTGCCATTCCATATCTTGAAAAAGGTAACTGGCATGGATTTCAGGATGAAATGGTAAAGCAGGGTGCTGTCCCGGTAAAGTATGCCTTGATGTTTATTGAGAGCAAAGCGAGGAAGATATTTAAAGTCTGGGCAGGTATTATTTCCAGGCGCAAAAAAAGAGATGCCTGGCTTGTTGCATTCAAATATTATCTTTTAATTGCGCTATTTATAGCGGCCCCGATTATCCTTACGGTAGATGCGATTTTTTTCAAACCATTTCTATCCGGGCGAATTAGAAGACAAAAACAATATTATTCAGGCGTGAATTAATCCGGTAATGAAGATGGAGTTCAAAGAGGTATATATCACAAAAACGGCAACTTATTTCCCCAATGAACCGGTATCCAATGACGAGATGGAAGAGTTCCTTGGCCTGATCAATAAAAGCCCCTCCAAATCAAAACGTATAGTTCTGCGCAATAATGGGATCAAGAACCGGTTTTATGCCCTGACTAAAGAAGGAAAACCCACGCACACCAACGCGGAAATGACCGCTCTCGCCATCAGGAAAATGCTGGACAATGATGGGGAACAAATCAAAGCCATCGATCTGCTGGTTTGTGGAACTTCATCCCCAGACCAGATTATGCCATCACATGCAGTAATGGTTCATGGGGAACTGCCCGAAGCAGAAGCGATTGAAGTGGTTTCACCCTCCGGAGTCTGCTGTGCGGGTATGCATGCCCTGAAATATGCGTATATGTCTGTAAAAACAGGCGATGCACAGCACGCGGTTGCTACCGGATCAGAACGTTTTTCAGCTGCACTTAAATCTGAGATATTTGAAGATGAAGCCAGGAAACTCAAGGAATTGGAGGACAATCCTTATATCGGATTTGAAAAAGAATTCCTACGTTGGATGTTGTCAGACGGAGCATCTGCTTTTTTGCTGACAGATAAAATGAACACGACAGGTTTTAGTTTGAGGATTGAATGGATAGAAGGTGTTTCTTATGCGCACAAAAAAGAAGCCTGTATGTATATGGGTGGTGAAAAACTCGAAACAGGAAACCTTAAGGGATACCTGGATTATACGCCGGAAGAAATTCAGGCTAAATCCATCATGAGTATTAAACAGGATGTAAAACTCTTAAGCGAAAATATAGTACCGCTTGGTGGAATTAAACTTTCAAAACTTTTCAAAGAAAAAGGCCTTGATCCGGCAGATGTTGATTACTTCCTTCCGCATATGTCGAGTGATTTCTTCCGCACCAAGATTTATGACCAGTTGATTAAAAACGGCACACCGATCCCTTACGAAAAATGGGTTATAAATCTAAGTACACTTGGAAATGTCGGGGCCGCCTCTGTTTATTTTATGGTGGATGAGGTTTTTAAAAGTGGTAAATTGAAAGCCGGACAAAAGATTTTGTTGCTAGTACCGGAAAGTTCGAGATTCTCCTATATGTATGCGTTGCTTACGGTATGTTAAAGCCTAAAGCCTAAAGCCCAAAGCCTAAAGCCTAAAGCTTAAAGCCCAAAGCCTAAAGCCTCAGAATTCAACCGCCAACCGCCAACAGTCAACCGCCAACCAAAAAAAGCTTTGGGCTTAAAATATGAAAAAAGAAGAAATCCCCCAGGACCTTGGTGCACTCGGAAAAATCACCGGTGAAGTGGTATACGCCGTGGATGAATCCGGTAAATATGGCACAGCCCTGAGCAACGGATGGGAAGTGAAATCATCTGCGCTGGAAGTGGCATGGAAAGATGTTGAACAACGTATTGAAGCAGCCCGTCAAAAAGTAATTAATAAAGAAGCCAGCCCCCTTTTATTTTTCATGGAATACCGCGTGATGGATATTCCCATCGTGGCAGCCTATACTGGTTTTTGGAAATGGCAGGTTAAAAAACATATGAAGTATTCTGTCTTTGAAAAACTTTCCCAATCAAAACTTGAAAAATATGCAGTTTTATTTGAAGTGTCTGTGGAAGATTTAAAAACAATGCATATACATGAAGCTTGACTTTAAGCACACGCAGGCAGCCCATTGTGAAAACGGTGTTACTACCAGTCTACTCCGGCATCACGGAGTAAACCAGATTACAGAACCTCTTGCCTTCGGTATCGGTTCGGGACTATTCTACATTTATATTCCCTTTATGATAATCAATAACGGCCCTGCGATTGCTTTTCGCACCCAGCCCGGATTGATTTTTAAAAGAACCTGTAAGGCTCTTGGTATTAAAGTGGAGAGAAAAAAATTCAGATCAAAGCAGGAAGCCGAAAGAATTTTGATGGAATGCCTGGCCGCAGGTCAGCCTGTAGGATGCCAGGTAGGAGTTTATTACCTGACTTATTTTCCCAAGGAATACCGCTTTCATTTTAATGCACATAACCTGATCGTATTTGGAAAAGAGGAAGACAATTACCTGATAAGCGATCCGGTCATGGAAATGGCAACTTCGTTGAGCAGTTACGAACTGGAAAGGGTTCGTTTTGCAAAAGGAGCCTTTGCTCCGCGGGGTCAGTTGTATTATCCCAAAGTAAAACAGGAAGTAACAAACGAACAGATAAAAAAGGCGATTAAGAAAGGCATCAAACGCAATGCATTCCTGATGCTGCACATACCTGGACCGATCACAGGTATAAATGGAATTCGTTATACAGCTAAAAAAATAAGACAATGGCGGGATAAACTTGGTCCCCAGAAAGCGGGAAGCTACCTTGCCCAACTGGTACGTATGCAGGAAGAAATCGGAACAGGCGGTGGAGGATTCCGATTTATATACGGAGCATTTTTACAGGAAGCTTATGCATATATACCCCTGGATGAACTGGCAGATCTATCCAGACAGTTTACAAAAGCAGGTGATGTCTGGCGCTCGGCGGCAGTCCAGGCTGCAGGAATTTATAAAGGGCGTATCGGCAGCCAGGCAGATTTCAATGTGATGAGCGATTATCTTTATACAGTAGCCGATATAGAAAAACAGGCCTTTCAGGCATTGTCAAAAATAAAGTGGCCGGAATGAACAGTCACGCCATAGTCATTAAAGACCTGGAATTCCAGTATCCGGGGAGAGAAGGCGTTTTTTTCAAAAATTTTAATCTACAGATCAGCGCAGGTGAAAGATTTGGGTTATTCGGACCAAATGGTGCAGGAAAAACCACTCTCATGAACCTGATGACCGGCATCCTGAAATATTCTGGAGGAAGTATTAAACTGCTTGAACACGAAATCAATCACCATCCGAAATACGTCAACAGTATATTTGGATTTGTACCACAGGATTTCTCATTTTATCCCGAATTATCACCCAGGGAAAACCTGGCCTTCTATGGTGCATGGTACGGACTTACACGCCGGCAAATTAAAAACAGGACAGAAGAATTACTCGAAATACTTGGTTTAACTTCTGTAGGGAATCGTGACTTAATAACATTCTCGGGAGGTATGAAGCGGAGGGTCAATCTGGCCATCGGTGTTATGCACGAACCAAAGGTTTTATTTCTGGATGAACCGACCGTGGGTGTTGACGTTCAGTCACGACACGCCATCATCAACTATCTTAAGAAACAAAATGAAACCGGTACCACACTCATATATTCTTCACATCAACTGGAAGAAGCAGCCGAATTATGTAATAAAATTGCGCTGATCGATGATGGAAAAATAATCGCACACGACAGTCTGGACGTTCTGTTATCAGAACACGGTCATGAGGGAATGGAAGGATTATTTCTTGAACTCACAGGTAAAAGTTTCCGGGACTGATATGCATATACTCTGGGCAACCATAATAAAAGATATGAAAATCCTCCTGCGCGACAGGGTAGGACTCTTCATGATGTTTTTTATGCCCATTCTCTTTGTTGTTGTTATTACAAGTGTTCAGAACAGCACATTTGAACTCGTAAACAACAATAAAATTTCCCTTGTCATTTATAATAATGATAACGATAGTCTAAGCCTGAAGCTGATCAATGAGATCAGTAAAATCGGATTATTCAAATTGCAGATTTCCGATTCTGCCGTGACTGAAAATAAAATTTCATCACATATACTTAGTAAGGATGCCCTGGTTGCCCTGGTGATCCCGAAAGGTTTTACTAAACTAATTAAGAATAAGGCAGAAGAAATTGCCACGCGCTCATTATCAGATCCTGATTCATTAAATGAGAAATCAACTCCGCTTAAGGAGAAGGCTGATTCCCTGAAAATGTATTATAATCCGGTGATGCAGGCTTCCTTCCGGCATTCTGTGGATGGCGCATTGAATAGTGCAGTTCAGGTTTTACAGGGAGAAGCGATCGTGAAAAAATTATATGAGGCAGTCAACCAGAAAGAAATTCCGCAGGATCTTGAAAAACAGATCCTTTTCGGACAGTTTCCCATTTCAGAAATTCCCCTCTCCAGCAGCGGTAACCGAACCGTGCCCAACGCATCCCAGCACAACGTTCCTGCCTGGACCATTTTTGCTATGTTCTTCATCGTTATATCCCTGGGTGGCGTTATGGTGAGAGAAAAAAACAGTGGAAGTTTTATAAGGTTAAAAACATTACCCGCCAGTTATATGAATGCATTGTTTTCAAAGCAATTCGTTTATCTGCTGGTAACATTTTTGCAGGCCACCGTTGTTTTTCTGATTGGAAATAAATTATTCCCTTATATCGGACTACCAGCCTTAAATCTTCCAGCTGATATCTGGGGACTTCTCACCGTTACGATCGTATGCGGATATTGTGCGGTGAGCTACGCAATTTGTGTCGGAGTCTTTGCAAATACTCCGGAACAATCAAATGGTTTCGGCGCCATTTCCATATTGATTCTCGCCGCTCTCGGAGGATTGCTCGTTCCATCTTTTGCGATGCCGGCCAACCTTCAAAAATTTCTCAGCATCTCGCCACTTCACTGGGCACTCGAAGCTTATTACGGACTCTTTCTGGTAGGGGGAAAACTAAGGGACATATGGATGAATATTCTATCTTTATTGGGTATTACTGCGCTTATTCAACTTTTCACGCTTTACGGTTTAAAAAAGAAAAATTTAATTTAAATAAATATGGAGACAGCTGATTTAAAACGGCAGTTAAAGGAACAGATTATACATTTTCTGAACCTGACCACAGTGAAACCGGAAGACATAAAAGATGATGAACCATTATTCGGAGAAGGTCTCGGCCTGGATTCCATTGACTCCATTGAATTGATTGTGCTTTTGTCGCGCGAATATGGTATCAATATCCAGGATCCGAAAGAAGGAAGAAAAATTCTTTCAGATATAAATACAATGGTAGATTTTATAGAAAAAAACCGAACCAAGTAAACCGCGTCATTTGAGCAGGATCTTTATTACAGGCATGGGTTTGATCAGTGCGATTGGGGATTCTGTAGAAGAAAACAGGATTTCTCTTCAACATGGACGCAGTGGTATTGGAGATATTCAATTTTACCAGACGGCTCACGCAGGTAAGCTTCCATCTGCAGAAGTAAAATATTCCACCGAAGAACTGAATAAAAAAATATTCGGCCGGCGGAATCCCACAATTACACGAACCTCATTACTAGCATTACACGCAGCAGGAGAAGCCATCGAGGACAGTGGATTAACAAAAGAAGCAATCCATTCACCTGATACAGCCCTGGTTGGTGCAACCACAGTAGGCGGCATGTGTCTCACGGATGAATTATATCATGATGCCAATGCAAAAGGTGGGGGAACGCCTTATTTATCTTCCTATGATTATGCATCTGTTACGATGGCGATGCAGGAACGCTTTGGTATATCAGGAGAAATAAGTACTATCAATACGGCATGTTCCTCTTCAGCCAATTCAATTTTATATGGAGCGCGACTGATTCGACATGGATTTGCAAGACGAGTGATCGTGGGTGGCGCAGAGAGTCTCGCTAAATTTACCATCAACGGATTCAATGCATTGAATATTCTTTCTTCAAAACCCTGTGCTCCTTTCGACAGGGATCGCAGCGGATTAAATCTGGGAGAAGGCGCTGCATTTCTTGTACTGGAAAGAGAAGAGGACCTCAAAGGGAAGAAGTCATATGCAATATTATCGGGCTTTGGAAATAAGAACGATGCTTACCATCCTTCCTCCAATTCTCCCGAAGGTCTGGGCCCTTTTCTTTCCATGAAGGAAGCATTAGAGAGCAGCGGATTGAATGAAAGAGATATCAATTATATAAATGCCCATGGAACGGGCACGGAAAATAATGATGAAACAGAAAGCCGTGCAATGATCCGGTTGTTTGAAAAAGTTCCTCCGTTCTCTTCTACTAAATCCTTTACAGGACATACCCTGGGCGCTGCAGGAGCCGTTGAAGCTGTTTACTCCATACTTAGCCTGGTTCACCAGGAACTATATCCGTCTTTATCCTTTCAGAATCCTATTCCCGAAACAGGATTAATTCCGGTGCTTCAATTTATTAAAAAGCCCATGCAACATATCATGTCGAATTCTTTTGGATTCGGAGGTAATTGCAGTACACTGATTTTTTCTAAAACCTGATGCATGGCTTATTTTCATTTACCTGTCTGTATATCGCCACAAAATAGTTTTCCTGAAGTGGATTTGTATCAAATCAGGGAATCAAAAAATAATTTGCTGGAAGTAATGGAACCAGCTTATCCGGGAATACCCGCCGCTGCCAGGAGAAGGATGGGCAAGTCCGTGCGCATGGCCGTAGGAGCCGCTCTTCCGATACTGGAAAAATTTCCTCAACCAGATGGTATCATTATCGCAACGGCCAATGGAGGGATGGAAGACTGTATCAAATTTCTGAATCAGATCGTTGAATATAATGAAGGCCTGCTGACACCGGCCAATTTTGTGCAGAGCACATCCAATGCCGCTGCATCACAGATCGCACTTGTTACAAAAAATCATAACTACAATATTACTCATGTTCACCGGGGCCTTGCGTTTGAAAATGCTTTGATGGATACTATGATGCTGCTTAAAGAAAATAAAGATGCGGGATATCTTCTGGGCAGTACGGATGTAATATCCGCTTACAATTATAATATTGACCGTAATGCAGGATGCTTTCGTGATGAACTGATTTTAAATACCCATCTTTTTCAATCAAAAGCCAAAGGAACCATTCCCGGTGAAGGCGCTTTTATGGTTATGATGAATAATCAAAAGATGGGAGCCAGTGCCGGGCTGAATTCTGTAAAAACAATTCACAGTATAGATCCATTGACAATTTTGAAGACCCTGGAAAAATTTCTCTCAGAAAATTTCATGCCGGGAGAATGGCCTGATCTGTTACTGACAGGAGAAGACGGGGATGAAAGACTGTTGCCATACATTGATATCGTAGAATCTTCTATGGATAAATGTGTTCCAGTTGCACGCTTTAAACATTTCTGCGGTGACTACTGTACGGCATCTTCATTTGCCTGCTGGATTTCGATGCAGATCTTTGAGACAGGAACCATTCCGGAATTACTTATAAAGAAACGAGGAGCAACCAAACCCGTAAGAAAAATACTTATTTACAACAATTTCAGGGGAGCGCAGCACGCTTTTATTCTTGTTTCGGCAGTCTGATTTTATCCGTTGACGGTTGACAGTTGACGGTTGACGGTTGACAGTTGACAGTTGACAGTTGACAGTTGACAGTTGACAGTTGACAGTTGACAGTTGAAAAATAACGGATTTAAAATTAATTCAATTGAACTACTAAAGATTGAATAAATTTCATAAAATTTAATGAGCATGAAATTCATGTCGATGTTAAATAAAAGACCGTCAACTGTCAACCGCCAACCGTCAACCGCTATAACGGTTCTTATCATTCTACTATCCGCCTGCTCTACCAAACCCGACCCATACAAGACCTGGAAAACCGTAAATGGAAATCCTTCCGGCAACAAATATTCTTCCCTGAACGAGATTGACACGTCCAATGTGAAACAACTCACAGTTGCGTGGACTTATCATACGGGAGATGCAGATACGGCAGCACATTCGCAGATACAATGCAATCCCATTATTATTAATGGGATCCTGTTTGGAACTTCTCCGCAACAGAAACTATTTGCATTGGACGCATCAACCGGGAAAGAAATATGGAAATATAAACCCTTCGACAGTGTTCCCGGAGGAAAAGGAATGTATTTCGGTTTAAACAGCAACCGTGGCGTCGCTTACTGGACGGACGGTGCAGATGACGAAAGATTGTTTTATACAGCAGGACCATTTCTTCGTGCCGTCAACGCTAAGACAGGAAAAGCCATAGATTCATTTGGTATTAATGGGAAAGTGGATCTGCGGGAAGGATTGGGAGTTGATGCTTCTGATCTCTTTGTAACAGCAACATCTGCTCCTACGGTTTATAAAGATCTCGTGCTGACGGGCACGAGGGTTTCAGAATCCATGGATGCCGCACCTGGACATATTCGTGCATATAATGTAAGAACGGGGAAGCAGGAGTGGATTTTCCATACCATCCCTTATCCGGGAGAAGAAGGATATGATTCATGGGAAGATAAAAACGCATGGAAGATGACGGGCGGAGCAAATAACTGGATGGGAATGATCATCGATCAGAAGACCGGTATCGCATATATTCCCCTGGGTTCGGCTTCCATGGATTTCTATGGAGGTAAAAAAAGAGGCGCTGATCTGTTCGCTGATTGCATGGTGGCGCTGGATGCCAATACCGGCAAAAAGATATGGCATTATCAATATATTCATCATGATACCTGGGACTGGGATCCGTCATCCGCACCTGTACTTCTAACGGTCAGGCACAATGGAAATGACATCGATGCTGTGGCACAAACTACCAAGACAGGTTTTATATTTTTATTTAATCGCGCAAATGGGGAACCTCTGTTTCCCATTGTTGAAACGCCGGAAGATACGGTAACAGGTCTCGTGGGAGAAAAGCTTTCGCCAACCCAGCCCATTCCTCAAAAACCTGCTGCTTTTGTTCGTCAGTCATTCACTGAAAAAGATCTTAATCCTTATTTGTCGCCGGAAGAATTTGCTGATGTAAAAGCAAAACTGGCAGGATACCATACAGGAACCTTGTTCAAACCTGAATCAAAAGAAGGCACCATCATTTTCCCGGGATTTGACGGAGGAGCGGAGTGGGGCGGTCCCGCTGTTGACCCTTCAGACGCCACACTTTATATTAATGCCAATGAAATGGCCTGGATTCTTAAGATGATTGAAATAAATAATAATGCAAAGGCGAATGAAAATAATAGTACCGCAGGACAAAGATTATATGTTCAGAATTGCATGTCATGCCACGGTGCAGACAGGAAGGGTTCGGGAAACTATCCGTCCATTCTGGATGAAGATAAAAAAATGAATAAGGATCAGTTCATTCAATTCGTTGGCGCTGGCAGAAGGATGATGCCGGCATTTACTTTTTTAAAACCGGAAGAGAAGGAAGCGATAGCAGCCTATGTACTGGACTTAAAATCAGAATTGAATAAACCATTCCATCACGAACTGAGTGAGCTTGAAAAATTCAGACAGGTACCCTATACGATTTCAGGATATAATAAATTTCTTTCCAAATCCGGACTGCCTGCCTTATCACCACCCTGGGGCACACTGACCGCGATCGATTTAAACAGCGGCGATGTGAAATGGAAAACTGTTTTGGGTGAGGACAGCGCATTTGCCGGAAGGCCACAAACGGGAACAGAAAATTATGGAGGACCTGTTATTACTGCCGGAGGATTATTATTTATCGCAGCTACCAAAGACAGGAAAATCAGGGCCTTCAATAAAAGAACCGGCGAACTTTTGTGGGAAACACCATTGCCCAATTCGGGATTCGCTACACCCGCAACCTATGAAATCAACGGGAAACAATTTGTGGTAATTGCCTGTGGTGGTGGAAAACTGAAAACATCATCCGGGGATAGTTATGTGGCGTTTGCTTTGTCAAAGTAAAAAGTAATCTGATTATTATATAAACATGAATGAAAAACGCCGCTCAATATATTTTTTGGGTGATGTTGCTTCTGACTACTACTGCAGATGTCTCTGGACAGACAATCGGTTCATCCATTCCATCAAAGATTGACCTGACAGGAAATTATTTATTTTATCTCCATGGAGCTGTGGTTACTGAATTGGGAGACAATGCCATCAATCAATCAGTTCCTGAATGGGGACCATATGAATACTCCAATATTCTTGATTCTTTAAGAAAGCAGGGATTTTATGTGATCAGTGAAATAAGAAAGAAAGGAATTGATGATTCTGTATACGTAAATAAAATATTGAAACAAATAGACAGTCTGTTGAAGGCCGGCATAAAGACAGATCAAATACTCGTTGTAGGGGCATCTTCAGGATGGAACATCACCCTGGGGGTATCTTCAAAGCTTAAGAACGAAAAAATGAAATATGTTATTATGGGTGGATGTTGGCCTGAGGATTATAAGGATTACCTGAACACAGAATTGTACGGTCAGTTTCTGTCTGTCATTGAGGCAACAGATCCGCATGGCACCTGCTATATGCTATTTGATAAACGGACTCACGTGAAAAGTTACTACGAGATTACGCTGCATACGGGATTAAGTCACGGATTTATTTACAAAGGACATAAGGAATGGATAGAGCCTATTGTGAACTGGTTTGCAAAAAAGTAAAAAGTAATAATTCGAAAGTAAAAAAGCTAAACCCCTTAAGCTTGACTTTTTAATTTTTAATTTTTACTTTGTAACGAACAAAGATCCAGGCAAGAGGAGCGGAGATGATAGCTGCAATGGCAATCAGGGCGGCATGTCGGTATTCTTCAGATCCGAATAAAGCACCAGTAAGTGCAACAGAGAAAACGATCACGGGCAATAGAAAAAGCAAGACAAGACCATTTCTCTTCAACGGAATCCGGAAAGGCCGTTCGTGATCTGCGGCAATTTTACGAAGGTGAATCAATGCTGCAAATTCCAAAACTATCCCGGCAGTATATAAGCAGATATCCATGATGAAAAGATCTGCAAGTGGATTCAGGATAAGAATGCTAATTATACAGGCACAGGCGATGATAGAAATATAGGGGGTTTGATATTTCTTATTCAATCTGGTAAATATTTTCGGCAATACTTCGTCTTTACCCATAACGGCAGGCACCCTCGAAACAGAAAGTATGACTGCACAAAAAATTCCTACTGTGCTGGCCATTCCGCCAATAGAGAGTACTCCTCCCAGAAATTTTCCGCCGATCAGCATTCCAAGATATGGGATGCCTTTTTCTGCAAACACAGAAGCGGAAATTCCGGAATGAATGGCCAGGTAGGTGAAAGAAATATAAAAAATATATACGGCACTAAAGGCAAGGATGATCGCCTTCAGGTAAGAACGCACGGGACGATTCACCTCGCCTGCATATGTTGTTGCATTATCCCAGCCGATGCAATTCCACATGATGGTAAAAAGTGCGAGACTTAGTGAAGTCAGTCCGGCATGTGGATGAGGACCTGAAAAACCCGGATGTAAAAATCCCTTGAAATATAAAATGATAAAAGGAATCATGACGGCTACCATCAGAAACATGGCGGTACTGCCGACGAGTACGATACCACGTATATTTAAAAAAGCAATAAGCCAGATCATGATCAGGCATACCGGTGTTTTATACAATTCAATCTGCGGGAAAAAAAATGCAGCGTATTCCACAAATAAAACCGGATAAATCGCCAGATCAACAAATGAATAAAGCCAGGTCCAGCAACCTTCCATGAATGCCCATTTTATACCCAATCCTTTTTTCACCCATTCGTAATAGCCACCTTCAACGGGCATCATGCTGTTGAGTTCCAGCACGACCAGTATCATGGGTATATCCCACATTAACGGTGTGAGCATTAAGAGGGGAATGGAATAACTGCCTGCGTAACCGATAAGGGGTTCAAGACCGTAAGGGCCGCCTGATACCGTAAAGAAAATCACTGCTGCCAATGGCAGAACACTGATTT
This sequence comes from Bacteroidota bacterium, assembly GCA_013287475.1. GTDB lineage: Bacteria > Bacteroidota > Bacteroidia > Chitinophagales > Chitinophagaceae > Puia. Next base: position 27,225 of record JABDDT010000013.1, on the reverse strand, counting down.
TACGCATGATTTGGGGACCCGGGGCGATGCCAGATTTCATCAGGGGAAAATGTTAGCAACAATACAATAAATATCAGGGGTGTGAGAGGGAACAAGCAGGTTTTTTGCTCAAATTTTTTAAGTATATTTGCCGCCCTTAGCGCAGGGAAATCTACAATTTTCCGGCCGGGATGGCCCCGTAGCTCAACTGAATAGAGTATTTGACTACGGATCAAAAGGTTTCAGGTTTGAATCCTGACGGGGTCACAAAGCTCTTCGGCGCAGCCGAAGGGCTTTTTTGTTTGGAAGCGAGGCGAATTTATTCGCCGGAGCGGACAAACTAAAAAGACCCAGGCCGCGTAAGCGGCCTGAAGAGATTTGAGTAAGGCCAATGCGAAATGGATCTTTATAAAAATCCTGACGGGGTCACAACTGATATTGAGAGATAATTGGTTATGAAGGAAGGGGACAAAAAGGGGACTTTTTAAGGACTTAATTGAGAAGGAAAACCTCCAGTAAAATGGGGGTTTTTTTATTTAAAACATTGACATTTTCAATAGAACAAATTATCTAATCTTGTATGGTAGAATTTCACTGAGCGCACACTTATATGCTATTTCTTATATGACATGTCACTAATGACAATTTCAATGACAGGACAATGGAAAGGCTTTTTTGAGTATGGAACTCAATACGGAGATAAACTCTCTGGTGAAAAAGTTGAGTTTAGGCTTTTTTTAAAACATTCAGATAATGGAGAATTTGAAGGGACATGCGCTGACTTAGAAGGAATGGGGTCAAGTTTTGAAGTATCGAAAATTAGAGGCTTTACTGATCACACCTTCATAAGTTTTACTAAGGAATATGAGCAATATCATTCTATTGATGAGGAAGGAAATTTATATCCTCAGACAACTGGCCAAAGACCTCGACTCAGCTACAATGGTCAATACGATAAATCAACAAATTCATTCAGGGGAAATTGGGAAATTATTTCAAACGAAAGACTATATTTTGATGGCTCACTTGTCCAATTTTCAACAGGCATTTGGGAAATGATGAAAGATGAATGAAGTAGCAAGACATTCATTGCTGCAATGCTGGTATGTAAGATAATTCATAAATAGAATTTTCCAGTTTTTAGTAATTCTAGGGAAACGGATTAAATTGGTTTTATAAAACAATTGGGAACTGTAATTTTTACTTAAATCCAGGCTATCTGTATGTCAATTTCTAAAGTAAAAGTTTTATCTGCAATATTATTTTCTATTGTAATATTATTTATTGAAAGTTGTTCTAGGCGATGGACAGTAAAAGAAAAACAAGAATTTGCGCAAAAATGTTCTCTTACTGACTCTGTACAGAATTTGGCTCTTGAATTGACGGGTTTCAAGCAAAATGAAATAGAAAATATTATTGTAAGAGAAATGCACAACGGTAAAATAATTGATTCTTTTTATATTCATCCCGATAAAAATCGATTTGATTCATTAAGGACTAGAAGTGTGGCATGGATTGAACACACAATTTATATCAAAGACTCATATCAAATTGTAATTTCTGAAAATCAGTCCTTTATTTTGTCAGATATGAAAATGGTTATGTGGCCAGAGTATACTATGTTTTCGGAAGGTTATGGTTGCGAAATGGGCGATTATAAAATTGATGGTATAAGATTTGAACACAATGCAAACCCTGATTTTGTAAAAAAAGGTTGGAAAGAATAAAGTTACTCCCCTCTTAGTTTTTAGTAATTCTAGGGAAACGGATTAAATTCTGTCCTTCTGCTACACCAATTAGAGGCTTATCTTATAAATTAAGTAAATTCAATATGGCATCTAACGGTTTACCTTATGTCTTTATAACATGTAAGGCATCTTACTTTAGTAATAGCATGCATGACAGCTGCAGAAGCTCTTTCATAATCTTCGTAGTAAAATTTTAACTACCTCTTTAAGCGAATAATTTGTAGTTCTTGGCCTTCTGGTGTAAGTCCGGAATCTGTGAGGGTCACAGTGTGTGCTGTCAAATTTGTAATGTTGAAAGTTCCACGTACTCCCCCGTTGGGAGCAAAGCTAATCCCATTATCATAATAATATACAAGCTCAACTTGAGTTTTTGTAACCATTAAATATGTTGCGGTATCCAATGATAAACCTTCATTAATGTAAAGGTTTCCATTAGCAGTAAAATTATAATAGTCGTTAGATGTTCCAATAAAATTTGAACCACTATTAAACCCATTTAAAGAACCTGTTATTGATGCCGAGTCTTCAATGATATTCCATTTACCTACTAATAGATTTGTTTGAATATCTGTTTTCTTACAGGAAATTTCAAATGCGATCAAAAATGTAAGGGAAATAGTAGCAACTATATTTTTCATCTTTAATTACTTGAATTAAGTTATAAACGGCTACTTTTTAATATCTTGACAATATACTATTGAAAAACGTTGCATGGAGTATCTGCCAACTAATAAATATACGCACTCTCTGTCTAGGCCTCCTAAGAACTGGACAGTTTTCTAAAGGTAGTATCTCGGTTTTTAGTAATTCTAGGGAAACGGATTAAATTCTATTCATGTGCTATGTCAATCTAAGACTTATCTGATCAATTAAGTGAGTCACTTGTGAAGCCTTCCCGAAAAATCGGACAGTTAAGTTTTATACAATTTTGTAAATTTAAACTGTTCAATTATGAAAAGAAAAAACTTCACCGAGAGCAAAATTCTTTCGATCATCAAGCAGTATGAGGGCGGTCGTGCTATAGACGATCTGTGCCGGGAAAATGGTATCTCAAAGGCAACCGTGTATAACTGGAAGAAAAAGTACTCCGGTATGGATGGAGGACAAGTCAGGCAGCTTAAAGAGCTGCAGGATGAGAACAAGCGTCTTAAACACATGTATGCCGAGCTGAGCCTGGATTATAAACTGGCAAAAGAGATCATCGAAAAAAAGTTGTAAAGCCCTGTCAGAAGAAGGAGTTGGTATCCTGGAGCATTAAAAAAGAAGAACCAGCATCCATTGACAGGGCTTGCAGAGTAACCGGTTTGTCGCGTTCACTCTGGTATTACCAGAGTCGTCGTGATGATACCGAAGTGATCGACAAACTACAGGAGTTGTCAGAGAAATATTCCCGGAAAGGCATTGATACATATTTTAAAATTATCCGCAGGGAAGGTATTCACTGGGGTCGCAGCCGGGTATTGAGAGTATACCGCTTGATGAAGCTCTCTTTCAGGAGAAAAGGTAAAAAGCGAATACCAGCAAGGCTTAGAGTGTCACTGGTTCCTATGGAAGGACTGAACACAGGATGGAGTATGGACTTCATGAGTGATGCGCTGGCGAATGGCAGAAGGATCCGGGTTTTAAATATCATTGATGAATACAGTCGGGAAGCATTAGTTGTTCATCCCGATTACTCAATACCTGCAAGCACTGTAATAAACCAGATGAAAATCCTGGAAGAACAACGCGGCCTTCCTTCCAGAATAAGAGTGGACAACGGCCCGGAGTTTACCAGCTTCGAGTTTACAGAATGGTGCAAATCAAAAAATATTGAGTTAACTTTTATACAACCAGGAAGACCGATGCAGAACGCATACATCGAGCGTTTTAATAAAACTTACCGTGGAGATATTCTGGATGCATATCTTTTTGAAAATATCGAACAGGTTCGGATTTTATCCGACGAATGGATGATGACTTACAATAACGAAATACCACATGGCTCTTTAAATGATCAGACACCCAGTGAATATGCGAAGGCTGTTAACAGTGGAAAACCCGCATCGCACAAAACCCAATCCGGGTTTACCACAATTAACAGCCATAGTAGTAATGACCTCCCCCCTATAAACTGGACAGTTTTCTAAAGGAATAAGTTCGTTAAATGTCGTTGGATGTGAAACAAGAGACGATTGGCTAAGAATAAAACAGGGTACAAAATTTACATATAAACAAATGGATGTTGAGATGTGGAAGAATTATTTATCGGGTCTTTCACCTTCAAGTGAATAACCTTTAGATATAATTTTGCTTAAATTCTTATATCTTAGGGCAACAATTAACCCCAAGACGTGAAATTCATTTTAACCTCTTTGCTCCTGATTACTTTTGTTGCGGCTCATTCACAAACTGATTCAGCAGTTTATTTTAATACGGAAATAACTGCTACATTTCCCGGTGGTAAAATGGCATGGCAGCATTACCTACAAAAGAATTTAACTTACCCTGATTTGGCAGTAAGTAATGGAATTCAGGGAACCGTAGTTGTTCAATTTATGGTTGATTCGACAGGTATTGCACATGATATAACAGTCATAAGCGGGCCTAAAGAACTTCGCGAAGAATCTGTTAGACTAATAAAAAATGTTAGTATATGGGTACCCGGAATTGTGTATGGTAAGAAAGTAAACTCATGGAAAACACAACCTTTTTATTTTCAATTAGTAACCAAATAAATAATTAACTGACACAACTAATAATGGTACCGCTCTGACTTCCTGCTTTGTGTTTAGTATTCGAACTTTTTGTAAAAAAAGTTTGAAATTTTATTGTATTTTGTTTGCAAAAAACCCCTGTTGTATTTCTTAGATTATTTGTATTCTCATATATTCGGCTGGTATCAGAAAATGGTTGATGATGGCAGGCAGGTAGACCCGTCAAGTTTAACAGACATGCTTTTTGGGACTGCTATGAATGGTTGGGTTTTGCTTTTTTCTTGGTTAGTATTAAAACCAGTACCCAAATTCAATACGCTTGTGTACACAATGATATTAGTCACGATTTACGGCATAACTGATATGTTCTATTCAAAAAATAACAGGGGCCTAAAGGTCTACAATGATATTTACCTTAAATCTAACAAAGCAGAAAGAAAACGCGGTGTGGTATTGTCAATGGTCTTCATATTCGTGCCTTACCTGTTGTATATTCTCTTAGCCTTGATCTTCCACTAATAATTATTCCCGCTTTCCCGCGTTTGATGGCTAATGTTCCAATCATTCCAGCGACTAATGTACCGGCCCCTTATAAACTGGACAGATTTTTTAAGATAGTTTTTACTAATTCCAGGGAAACGGATTAAATTTTATTCTTTTACCATACCAGGCAAATGCTTATCTGATTTGCTTGATTCCCTAAATTATCTAAGGGTTTACCCTTATGTCATTTTCATTTATAAATCAATCTGCGACAGAAGGCGGCTTAGTTAAATAAGCAATAACACTTCAATAACACTGCTTATTGAAAAGGGTGGATTTGCAACCCACTTTACCAGGGGTCTAAATAAGCGGTTAGGGATACCTGTTGATTTTGATACGGTTATAGTAATGCCGGATCAAAAAAACATAAAGGTACGAGCTGCCTGACTTGCCAAACCGGGCCTGCTTATCATCGCTATAAACGAAGAGAGGAGACATCTCCGATTTACCAACGGGAATACCTACGCGGGGATGAACTAAAAATATAAAAACTGGGGATTTTTGGCATACTTCTGGATTGAAAAAGAATCGAGAGAAAGCGATAGATTAATTTAATATGCGGCCCCGATTGTGAAGTCTCCAACCTTATCTATGTTTAGTCCGGTTTCTTAATTATAAAAATTTAAAGTTTACTAACGGTTTCCAACACGTGAAACTGTGTATTTTCCCCTACTCTGACCTGATAAGTGTTATGTCACTCTAAATTTATCAGTTATGCAACCCACCAAAAACCCAGATGATACAATTTTGGATCTGGAAGCTGAAATCAATCGCTATATAAAATTGCTTGACAAATCAATCACGGACAAAGAGGACCTTGAAAAAACTAAAGAAATTTTTCACGAACTGAAAATTCTGACTGATAAATTAGCGGAGCTGAGAACGCCCACCCAATATAAAAAAGTAGCCCGCATAAATAAGAAGATGAGAATCAAATCCGCTCATCTTTTACAAAAACAGGCATCCTGATCTTCGAAGTTTTGATTTATCCGCTGTCATTCCGGAACATGTTGACCCTTCTTCATTTGCACGGATTGCAAAGAGAAACGAATTGGCCAGAAAGTAGTATTGTTTGAAATAAAATGAATTGTTACTTTTAACTATCAGGTTATCGTTTTTTTAAAATGAAGATTTGTCTTTATGGGAGTTGTATATGCAGATATCGAATTAATAAATAGCGAGGATCTTACAATGGTCCGTCGGAATTTCATCGGAGCTGAAGAAATAAGACGGATGCACCTGAGTATGCTTGTTGACAGCGGAGCCTATATGATGGCTATTAATGAAACGATACAGTCCAAACTTGAATTTCCATTTATTGAGAAAAGAAAAGTGCAACTTGCCAGTGGGCAGGTCGTTGAGTATGATGTGGTGGGTCCCATAGATGTTCGCTTTTCAAACAGGCGGGCAGTTTGTAGTGCTTTTGTATTACCTGGCGATAGTGAATCTCTTTTAGGTGCTATACCTATGGAAGAAATGGATGTCCTGGTTCACCCTAAAAGGCAGGAACTTGTCGTAAATCCCCAGCATCCTTATTATGCCGTATTAAAAATGAAATAATCTCCCGAAAATTTATTTCTCAACTCATCTTCATTGAAATAAAATACTTTCAAAATACCGTATTTTAACCTTTTTGAAGTAAACAGAAGTGATAGACAGGATTAAATATTATTTTTGTGGAAATGAGTTTGAATCAAATTAAGTTATATGATCTTTTCAGGAAAGAATTACACTTGCCTGACAACAAAGCTGCTGCATTTGTGCAGGCAGTGGGAGATATGGCAGAATCGGAAGCAACCGCGAAAAATCATTTACTTGCAACAAAAGACGATCTCAATATTTTAAAAGAAGATATTCATGTCTTAAAAAGTGAAATGCGTTTCATAAGAGGTGATTTAGAATTAAAAATTGAACAGTCAAAGACTGATATCTGCAAAGCCATATTTCTGTCAGTCATTATCCAATTCATAGCGATCCTCAGTGGTACCTTGGCCATTGTAAAGTTGATCAAATGATTTTCCCATTGGGGATCCAATTAGAAAGTGGTTCATCTAATTTGAGTTTCATACCATATAAATATCCGATTATACAGCAACGATATTTTATTATTGCTTTGCACATACTCATACTGAATCATTTTCCATCTGAGCCTGTTTAAAGCGTTGAAAGAATCCCCTAATGCCAGGATTATATCTTAAAAGGTTAGCAGTTCAAAAGGCTTAAAGTATGATATATGAGCAACATTTGAAGGCTTGCAATTAAACGATCCGTTGAGTATATTGGAATAGTGGAACAGGCTAAACATCATGAGCTTTTGTTACTGATTGCCATAAGGAATAATAGTAAAATTCCGATAGATGAATTCTACAAATTATTTGATGACAATTGGTATGTTTTCAGTTACAAATTGAAGGAACTGGAAATGAAAGAATTATTCATGATTTCCGCTCTTGAACATCTGCCGGGATCGTATAAATATGCACTAACTACAAAGGGGTCTCTCAGAATAACGGAACTCTTACATGAACGTTCTAACGCTATCGATTTGAATCTTGCCCAGCTTAGAAATAATAGAGATTTAGGCAAAGTCACGGGCCTTGGTATTTTCAGAAAAATAATAAGTATTTTTACTCTGATTCCTTCCAGATTCAAAATTAAGCAACCTGGAAACGTTGAACTTACCATACCGGGTAAGGGTAATAGCCTGGAAACTTATTGAAATTCACATCCATTCATAACCCATATTCCTTATGGTCAAAACCCAAGTTGCTGAGGGGTCGCTCAGGGGTTGCCGGGGGGTTGCCGGGGGGTAGGCCCCGGAAAGCCGGGAGAGACCCCGGTGAATGGTGCCAAAAAATCGGTGAAAATCCGGTAAAAAACTGCCTTAAATGTGGATTGGGTATATTACTTGCAACATTCCCGGGTAAAAAAGTAATTCATCATTTTTAAAAATCCACCCTATGGGAAAACTATTACAAGGCATCAATGGGCCAATTTCAGGAAAGGTCGGCCCGGTTGTAGGCTATATGCTCAATAATCAAGCCGTTGTGCGCGCTCTTGCGGGCCGCAGTAAAAAACCACTAACACCAAAGCAGATACACCAGCGAAAGAAATTCGCCCTGATGAATGATTTCCTCGGTCAGCTGACCGACCTGCTGAACATGACCTACGGCCATCTGGTCGTTCATATGACGGGATACAATAAAGCATTTTCCTATAATGTAATGAATGCGATCAGGGGGTTTTATCCCGATCTTTCGATCGATTACAAAATGGTGCTGCTGGGAAGGGGCGACCTGCCCAATGTTGGGTTGGCGAATACGAAAGCATTACCCGATGGTAAACTGGAATTCAGGTGGACCGATAACAGCGGAACAGGCAAGGCGAAAGCATCAGATAAAGCCTTCGCGGCTGTGTATAATGAAGAACTGAAAGATTGGGAATACGACCTGAACCTGGCGACCAGGGCTGAGGGTGTTTGTGTTTTAGATGCATCAATACTTAAGGGCAAACCGGTGCATGCCTACCTGGGATTCATAACCGAAAATAGTAAGGATGTGACGGATACTTTATATACAGGGTTGGTTGATTTATAATGGGGAAAGATAGTGGATGTAAAACAGGACCTTAGCAATACTGTGGTTCAAAAATTGGTTTAATTTCCGGAAAACAAATCCGGAATTTATACGTTAACCAACTATATGAAAAATCAAATCCAAAACTCACTGATGCAGGGAATCAGAGACCTGCACATAAAAATCCTCCAGTCCAACAATCTGACTGATATTGGAAATTATTTGCAGGAGATTTTGGATAAGGTAAATGATGTGCCACCGGAATATGTTGAAAAATTACGCATCAGGTATTGGAAAGGCGTTAGCACATCACAAATTATCAGCACTCTTAAAAAAGATATCATTTCCATTCTTGATGGAACCTATACCAGGACAGAGATCGCAAAATATAAAGCCACATTGCATATTGCCTGGTTAAAAAATCTTTTCAGCGCTCCATTTGCGGGTTAATAATATTCCCTTCTGTCCGCGGTCAGGAAAACCTTTCCGGATCAAAAGCATCAATTTTTACCGATGGTGTATGACCATTGGCTAAATCGGCAACGACCATTCCTGTAGAAGTTCCCAAACCCAGGCCCATCATGGAATGGCCGCCGGCAATGATCATGTTTTTTATTTTTTTACTGAATCCGATGTAGGGTAGACCATCTGCCGAGCAGGGACGAAATCCATACCATATATCTTTTTTCTCAGGAAGCTCCAGTTTAATTCCGGGAATATATTTGGTCACCGATTCAACAATACCACGAACCCTGTTTATATTAATTTCCTTGTTCACCGCTGCTATTTCCATCGTGCCGCCATATCGCATATAACCATTCATAGGAGTGATGGCTACTCTGGCTTCGCAAAGAATAGCAGGTATATTCAATTTTTTCTCAGGATTCTTTTTGGTGATAGAATATCCTTTGCCAGGCATGAGGGGAATATGTATTCCTGCCATTTTACACAGATCAGGCAACCAGGAACCTCCGCTTACAACGAATAAATCAGCTTGAAAACTTTCCTTCTCCGTGTGAATTTTATTTATTATTCCATTGGAAATATCCATACCCGTTACTGCACTTTGGGTTTTTATCACCCCTCCATTTTGCATGATGCTTTGCATTAATTGCTCCATCAGTTTTACCGGATATAAATGTGCATCGCAATGATAATGCACGGCACCCAGTATATCCAGTTCTGTTCCCGGTTCCAGGAATTGCACCTGTTCTTTTGAAAGCACATCCGCATCCAAACCAAGTGATCTCGCAGTGGTTGCAAGATGTGCTTCTTCTTCAGCAGCTTTCTCCGTTTTATAATATACCATGATCCCTTTGTGTTCAAGTGCAAAATCAAATCCCGGCTGGTTTGCCAGTTCATCATATAAATGAGAACCCAGTAAACTCAGATCACGTAAATATGGAGCGCCATGATCTACATTCTTTTGATTGGCATGACGGATGAACAAAATTCCCCAGTTTATAAGCTGCATACTCAGTGCAGGTTTTATATAGAAAGGACTTTTGCTATTGAACATCCATTTGAAACCTTTTGCAATAATTCCAGGCGATGCCAATGGTGTAATATGACTTGGTACAATATATCCGGCATTTCCAAAAGAACAGTTATCAGTTAGATCGTCGCGTTCAACTACAGTTACCTGCCATCCGCTTTTTTGTAAATAATATGCAGAACATAATCCAATAATTCCTCCGCCAACAATAACTGCCTTCATGAACTATTATATTTTACAGAACCTGAAAACCAAATGCATATGGATCATCCTCTTCATCAATACTGATTGTGTTATGGCCATAAATCCTCGCCCAGCCTTCAATGCCGGGTTTAATAGCAGGTATGCCGGCGATGGTCGTTTCTTCTTCTATTGTACCTGTAAATTTTGAACCGATAATACTTTCGTGTATAAAAAGATCTCCTTTTTGTAATTTTCCTTTGGCATACCATTGCGCCATCCTTGCTGAAGTGCCCGTTCCGCAAGGGCTTCGGTCAATGGCTTTGTCTCCGTAAAAAACTGCATTTCTCGCTGTCGATGTTTTATCCATCACTGCGCCTGTCCATAATATATGAGAACATCCATGAATGGTCGGATCCTCCGGATGCACAAATACATATTTTTCATTGATATTATTTCGCAATACCCTGGCCCAGCTTATCAGTTTATCTGCGCTGTAATGTTCGAGCCCCTTAAAATTCTTCTGCACATCTGCAATCGCATAAAAATTTCCTCCATAAGAAACGTCGAATACCAGTTCACCTAACTCAGGGCATTCCGCAGTGAATTCTGTTGCTGCTAAATATGAAATGACGTTGGTAAGTTTTACAAATTTGACTTTATTATTCTCCACCTTATATTCTACAGAAATGACCCCTGCCGGTGTCTCCATCCGAACAAATCCTGGTTTCTTTGGAATGATTAATCCCTCTTCAATGCCAATGGTTATGGTGCCAATGGTTCCGTGTCCGCACATGGGCAGGCATCCACTGGTTTCAATAAATAGAACTGCTATATCATTGGCAGGATCATGTGGTGGATATAAAATACTCCCGCTCATCATATCGTGTCCGCGAGGTTCAAACATGAGTCCCTTACGTATCCAGTCATATTCTTTCAAAAAATGCTGGCGTTTTTCACTCATTGAATTTCCGGTCAATTCAGGTCCGCCGGATACAACCAGTCTTACAGGATTACCACAGGTATGTGCGTCTATGCAAACGAATTTATTTGAAGACATATTTATTCAATAACGTTAGACTGAGATGCCCTCTCTTGTATAGTGACCATTTATTTTTCGCATGATGCCTAAAGGGTTCTCATTTTTTAAAGCATCGGGTAATAAATCATGCGGACAGTCCTGAAAACAAAAGGGCCTGAGAAAACGTTTTATTGCATCTGAACCAACGGAAGTGCTGTGTGAATCTGTAGTTGCCGGGAACGGTCCTCCGTGAACCATAGCATGACTAACTTCCACGCCGGTAGGTACCCCGTTAAAAATCAATCTGCCTGCTTTCCCGGTTAATACTTCAATACTGCCTGCATATTTGCTTATATCATCTGCATCGCCCATAATAGTTGCGGTCAGCTGGCCATGCAGGGATTTTAATGCCTGAAACAGGTCACGTTCATCTTTGCATTTTACAATCAGGGAAGCAGGACCGAAGACTTCATTCTGCAATTCCTGGTTCTGAATAAAATCATTTGCATTCACCTGAAATAATGCAGATGATCCTTCATTCACCGCACTTTCATCTTCACCCATATATAAAACTGCCACTCCTTTTTGTTTAGCCATTAGTTTTCTATTCATATAATAACTGCTGCATATACCCTGGTTAAGCATGGGCGCTTCAGGAATAGCAGCCAGCGTTTCAATTAATTTTAACGTAAATCCTTTATAGTTTTCGTCTTCAATCAAAAATAATAAACCCGGATTGGTGCAAAACTGACCTACGCCCACGGATATCGAACCTGCCAGTTGCGTGGCTAATGCGTCTGATTCTTTACGCAGCTTCGAAGGCAATAATACTATGGGATTGACACTGCTCATTTCAGCAAATACTGGAACCGGAGATTCGCGTTCATTGGTTGCTGCTTTAAAAATCGTCATACCTGCTTTATAGGAACCGGTAAATCCAACCGCTTTTATTCCAGGATGTTTAACAAGTTGCAATCCGGTTTTTATACCATCCCCAATAATAAAAGAAAATACCCCATCAGGCATATGGCTTATTTCTGCAGCTTTTTTTATTGCCGTTCCCATCAATTCATTGGTACCAAGATGGGATGGATGTGCTTTTACAATAACGGGATTACCGGCTGCCAATGCGGATGCTGTATCTCCGCCTGCGGTAGAAAATGCAAAGGGGAAATTACTCGCTCCAAAAACAGCCACAGGGCCAATCGCGATATTCATCTTACGCAGGTCACTGCGTGGTAACGGTTTTCTGTCAGGCAATGCCTCATCAATAACTGCTTCAACCCAGGATCCCTCACGCAATAATTCAGCAAATAATTTTAATTGTCCGGTAGTTCTTCCACGTTCGCTGGTCAGTCTTTGTTCAGTTAAACCTGTTTCCAGTTTTGCACGATCTATGAGTTCATCCCCGATATTATCAATTTCCTTCGCAATGGTTTCTAGAAAAAGGGCTCTTTCTTTTGCACTGGTATTTTTGTATGAATTAAATGCAATGGTTGCTTTCTCAACTGCGTTTTCCAGTTCCTGTGCTGTCGCGACTATAAATTTCTCGGGCAGATTTTTCAGATGTGTCGGACTGAATGCCTGCAAATAATCATCACCCTCTGCAATTTCTGTATCTCCGATGATATTAAACCCTTTCAGCATATTGCTTTTTTGACAAATTTAAATAATCTGGCAGTAAGGGTCTTTTTTCTATAGCGTTGTTTATAATGGTCAGTATTTTATTTCTTTCTTCCCCTTCTAGCAATAACCTCGGTGCCCTCATATATTCTGTCCCAATACCGGTCTGCGTTGCAGCCAGTTTGATATAATGCACCAGCTTTGCCTGAATATCCAATTCAAGTACCGGAAGAAACCATCTGTATATTTTTAATGCCTCATGATATCTGCCGGCTTTCATCAGGCGATACACCGCCACAGTTTCAGCCGGAAATGCATCCACAAGACCTGCGATCCATCCATCAGCTCCTAGGGCCAGTTCTTCCAAGGCCAGCGTATCCACTCCGCAGAGTATTTTGAATCTGTCGCCAAAATGATTTCTCATCCTGGTTACATTGGACACATCCCTGGTGGATTCTTTCACTGCCTGTATATTGGAAATAGCACCCAGTTCTTCAAACATTTTCAGCGTTACTTCGATCTTATAATCGTAAGGATTATTATATATCATGATCGGAAGCGACGTATTTGCTGCCACTGTTTTGAAATATTCGTTGGTTTCCCTGTCGTCAGCTTTGTAACGCATAGGAGGAAGCAGCATTAATCCATCGGCACCGTTTTTTTCTGCGTCCTCCGCGGATTTTATTGCTGCTTTGGAAGCCTGTTCAGCAATGTTTACAATTACCGGAATCGAATCTGGTAAATATTTTTTTGAACTGTGAAGCAATTCAATTAATTCTTCTTTAAGCAATGTGCTTGCTTCGCCCAATGATCCTCCGATAACGATCCCGTCAATACCCGCATTAACCTGCGCGTCCAAATTCAATTTGAACATGTTGAAATCGATCGTATCGTCCTTTTTAAATGGCGTGAGCAATGCCGGATATACACCTTCCCATTTTACCTTCGACATAAAAAATATTTTAAAAGTTCATGTAAGATAATAATGTGTAATCGGATGAAGAGAAGCGTCCAGTTCGTACACGAGTGGAACACCTGTCGGAATATCGAGCTTTTCAATTTCCTGATCGCTTATGTGATCCAGATGTTTTGCCAGTCCTCTCAATGTATTGCCATGTGCTGAAATGATTATTTTTCGGCCCTCCAATATAGCGGGAGTTATCTGATCGGTCCAGTAAGGAATTACTCTTTTCTGCATCATTTCTTCCAGGCTTTCCCCGTAAGGTATTTGAAGAGGGTCTAAAGAAAAATATTTAGCATCATTTGTTACACATCTTTTATCGTCTTTGTTTAGAAGGGGGGGAGAGGATTTAAAACTTCTACGCCAATTATGAACCTGTTCAACACTATAATCTTTGGCAGTCTCTGCTTTATTCAATCCTTCCAATGCACCGTAATGTCTTTCATTTAATTCCCATGCTTTTATTTCAGGAATCCATAACAGTTTCGATTCTTCCAAAGAAATATGCAGGGTCTTGATGGCTCTTTTCAAATATGAAGTGTAACTCAGATCAAATATATATCCTGCCTTTGATAAAATCTTCCCGGCTTCTTTAGCCTGTAATTCACCTTTGGCACTCAGGTCAACATCCTGCCAGCCGGTAAATCTGTTTTCCATGTTCCATACGCTTTCACCATGCCTTAAGAGTACCAGTTTGTACATATTAAATAAGTTACCGAACGCGTGCCAGTTTATTTTTTATCAAATAATCATAACTATCTTTTAATGCTTCGAAGGTATCGCCCGATGTTTTGTCCATTTCCACCACCATCCATTCCGTATTTCCATCGGCAGCTTTAACGATCTCAGGGAAATTTTGCGTGCCCTTACCCACAGCGGTCATTGGATCCGGATTATCCTGGGGTAATAAATCGTTCCATATGGCAGGACCGTCTTTAATATGAAGCAGCGGAGCCCTGCTGCCCAGTTTCTTTACTATAGCCGCCGGATCCTGACCAGCTACTTTCACCCAGTAAGTATCCACTTCGAAAAATATATCCGGATCAAGATTTTCGAACAATAATTCATAAACAAACCGGCCATCAATTTTGTTGCGGTATTCCCACCAGTGGTTATGTAATCCGAATTGCAGACCATTTGCCTTTGCAAATTTTCCAGCCTCATTGTAAATAGAAATAAGTTCCATGGTTCCCTGGAGACTGCTATAGCGTTTGTCTTCCGGCCATCCGTGCCAGATCATTTTTTTACAATTAAATGCTGCAGCCGTATCCAGCATGATTTGTTTCTTTTCTCCAATGGGCAACTCAATATGTGCTGATGATGCAGAGAGGCCAGCATCTTTAATATATTTGGCTGCTTTTTGTATGGTAATGCCTTGGGGCCAGAAAGCTGTCTCCACCGTTTCAAATCCTATTCCCCGAACTTTTGCCAGCGTGCCCTGAATATCAGTACTGATCTGATTTCTTACGGTATATAACTGAACAGATAATTTTGCCGGCCTCCATTTTTCAAGGCCGATAGCATTCATTGCCGGTTTAAGAATGGATGCTCCAAGCATTCCCATTCCGCTCATTCGTAGAAAATTGCGTCTGTTTAGATCCTGACTTTTCATTTTAATCAAACTTAAATTTAGCAAAGTTTAACGCTTATTTTGACTTCACGGGCAAATTAAGTCTGGAATACAATTCTGAATGACAGGATGTTTTATAAAGATTATTTTAAGAATACATCTTTAAGTACGAACTTATTATGTAATTGTACATCTGTCTGGTACGATTTCGACATGGGAGACACGCATAATATCAATTACAACACGGGCACATCCAACAGATTTGATGCCATCGTCATAGGATCAGGAATCAGTGGTGGATGGGCCGCTAAGGAATTATGCGAATCGGGAATTAAAACACTGGTATTGGAACGGGGAAGAGATGTAAAACATATCAAAGACTACCCGACAGCTACCAAACATCCCTGGCAGTTTATTCATCGCGGAAGAATTTCACTGGAGCTTGAGCGCGAGAATCCCATCATCAGTAAATGTTATGCATTTGACGAATCGGCACAGCATTTTTTTGTCAAGGATAAAGAACATCCTTATATACAGGAAAAACCGTTTGACTGGATCAGAGGTTACCAGGTAGGCGGAAAATCCCTGATGTGGGCACGCGAAACCCAGCGCTGGAGCAGGTTTGAGTTTGAAGCACCTCTGAGAGACGGATTCGCGGTGGATTGGCCCATCAGGTATAATGACCTTGCACCCTGGTATTCTCATGTGGAAAAATTTGCAGGAATCAGCGGTAATAAAGATGGAATAGATAACCTCCCGGATGGTGAATTCCTGCCTCCCTGGGAATTCAACTGCGCAGAAATCAGTATGCGCCGCAAAGTAAATGCACATTATTCAAACAGGCGGATGCTGATGGGCCGTTGTGCAAACCTGACCCAGGCGGGAGAAATTCAGTTGCGGCAGGGTCGTGGACAATGTCAGGCTAGGAATCTCTGCAGCCGTGGCTGTCCATACGGCGGATACTTCAGTTCCAATTCTTCCACATTACCATGGGCTGAAAATACAGGCAACATGACCATTCGCCCTGATTCGGTTGTGCATTCCATCTTATATGACGAAAAAAAAGAAAGGGCAACCGGCGTACGGGTGATCGATGCAAAAACCAAACAGGCAACTGAATATTTTGCCCGTGTAATTTTTGTTAATGCTGCCTGCCTGAACAGTAATCTTATATTATTGAATTCTACCTCGCGCCGTTTCCCAGAAGGTTTAGGAAATGATCATGATATTCTTGGAAAATATATTGCATTTCAAAATTACAGAGGCTCCATTTCCGCCGGCATTGACGGATTTTCTGATGAATATTATTATGGCAGAAGGCCGGTGTCACCATTGATGCCTAATTTCAGAAATGTTTATAAACAGGAGGAAGATTTTCAACGGGGTTACCTTGTTTTCTGGGGTGCCTATCGAAATACTGGTATCGATATTTCACAACCCGGCATCGGTGAAGATTTTAAAAATATAATGTCGCAGGCAGGGGATTGGTCAGTTTATATGTCCATGCAGGGTGAAGTGATACCTAAAAAGAGCAATCATGTAAGATTAAGCAAAGATTTACAAGATGAGTGGGGCATACCACAGCTTATTACTTCAGTTGCTTACGATGAAAATGATGAGAAGATGGTAAAGGATTTTTTAAACCAGGGTGCTGAGATACTGGAAACTGCAGGATGTAAAAATATTATACAGAACGATAATAAGCAGGCACCCGGATTGGATATTCATGAGATGGGTGGAATACGGATGGGGAAAAATCCTGAAACTTCCATGTTGAATAAATGGAATCAATTGCACAAATGCAAAAATGTTTTTGTAACGGATGGATCATGTATGACGTCTGTAGGAAATCAGAATCCATCTCTTACATTTATGGCAATCACGGCAAGGGCAGCTCATCATGCGATAGAAGAATTTAAAAAAGGAAATTTGTAAAATTTCTTCCCAGGCCTGATTAATTAAATAGAATTTTAAAATCTGTACCCGATCTGAACGACATATCTGAATCCCAGGCTCCAGAAATTGGATACCCCGCTGCTGCTTAATTTTTCGCCGCTTGTTAAGTCTTTTATAAGTGGATATTTCTGCTTAATTGCGTCCAGGATGTCCTGTACCTCCTGACTGTGGTCTCCTGAAGTGCTGCCATTCAATTGCAGACTAAAATAATAACTGGTAATAGCCGGACCGAATAAAACGCAATCTACCGTAAATCTCTTTTTTATTACGAACTGATAACCGAGTTCACCTCCGATATTTAAAAAATCCATCGTGGTATTCAATGTGAGTTGATCCTGATTTGTCGAATCATGGCCGTTCCTCTGATTATTGAAATGATAAAAACTTATAAAGGGTGCCAGGTAAACGCCATGCGGCGCATCATATTTATTTTCTTTGGAAAGATAAAAACGAAATTCTGATCCAAAGCTGTATCCACTTTTCGTCTTGTCCTTGTCAAAATTAAGTGCACTATTGGCAATAATAGACGGCATGGGAAACTCTATATAACCACCAAACAATGTGATGCTGGTATGGCTGGATAATAATCTTTCATATGCTAATTGAAAACCATTTGAATATAAAACCCAGCTGCTGATATTCAATTTTGCAATATTTTTTAATTGTTTCTCACGCTTAATATTTGTTGAGTCCTGCTGAGCCATCGTATTTATTGAAATTGCTAAGGCTAAAAACAGGACACTGAATGTTCTGAGACAGTTCCTCATTTTGTTCGAAACACAGAATTTAGTATGATTCATAATTAAGATTTTATTTGACATTCACCTCTTGCCACCTCTGGAAGCCGGCGCAGATCTTTGTTGCGCAGGTTGCTGAGCTGGAGCTGTCTGTCTTGATTGATTAAAATTATTTGTTCTGTTATTTCCCCTGTTCTGAATCTGTTGTTGCTGATTCAGTTTATTAATTTCGCCCTGACGGTTTTGATTTACATTCTGCCAGCTGTTTCCATTACTTTGTTGCCAGTTATTCCCATTTTTTTGAAATACATTTCCCTGCCGGTCCGTTTGAATATTACTATTAGGAACGGAAGGTCTCGCAGTTGGCTGGGTAGAAGGTAATCTATTATTCGGATTTCCTGTTGAAGGCAGACTGTTATTCGGGGTTCCTGTTGCAGGACGTGTAGCCGGCATCGTCGAAGGCCTTGTTGAAGGCATCGGACGAACCCGGTCGTTGGTGGTTACACTTTTATTATTTCTGTAAATGTTGGTATTGATATTATTGTTGATGGTTACATTATTATTTCCACCTCTGTAGTATGGAGTTGCAACAGGAGGCCTGTAACCGTGTGGTGGATAATACGGCGGACGATAATAAGGCGGATAACCAGGCGGCCGGTAATAAGGTGGTCTGTACATCGGCGGACCCCAGTAACCGCCATGGTAGCCGCCTCTGTAGACGCTATAATTGAACCAGCCTGCGCTATAATGAAATCCTACACCCCATCCATAATATGGATTATAATGCATACTGAATCCGTATGTAACAGGTCTTGGATAATAATAAGGTCCATACCAGGGATTATAATAAAACCCGGTACCATAAATAACAGTGGGTCCATACACATAACACCCCATATATCCAGGAGTGTAACCTACATATACATATTGGGGAGTTGTTTCATACACGTAAACATATTTGACATTGTAAACAGGTGTGCTCGGAGGAATTTTACTTACGTCAGGTGGTCTTGTTAAAGAAACTGTCCAGGGACCTTTCGGGCTGATCGCTTCAAACCAAATCCCATTATCGACACAGTAATATGTTTTGCCTGATAATAATACAGTGGAGCTGGTGTTAACGGCATATTGCAGATCCGTTCCATCAATCGCAACAAATTTTGGTTCACCATCATATTTGACTGTTGTGGTAGCGGTTTTCCTGTCCACTTTTGCTGTCTGAGGAATCTGAGCATCCATCAGGGCATCCACGGCCTGATCGGTTCCGGCAACGCTGGATAAGACATTCGCTTTTTCTGAATCGTCGGGTATTTTTGTAAAATCTGCAGGTAATTTATCTGAAGGGGTGAATGTCCAGTCACCTTTCAGGCTGGTGGATTTATACCATCTTCCCGATAATAAAACATAATACTGCTGATCTGCAATATTCATAAATACATCATTGTTCGTATTTGTCATATACAGAAGGCCGGTGCCTTTGATTGGAGAAAAATCAGCTTCACCGTTTGATTGAATCAATTCAGCGGGAACGGTACTCACCAAAATTTCCGGAATAGTTTTGGCCGCACTGTCTGCAGCTGCCTTATCCATTTCTTTTTTATCATTTTCCTTAATGGCATTGTCTAGTTTATTGAGGGCATTTGGTATTGATTTAGTGTAAGCCCATGGGCCGTTAACGTCTTTGGAAGTAAACCATTTGCCTGAACCGTTTAAATAGTAGAGGTCTTTTATTTTAGCGATGGTAAACGGGGTATTCATAACAAGTTCAACTCCCATTTCTTTATTCTCCTGAACTTTTGGATCACCTTCAATCAATACGAGTATGGAAGGTTTATTTGCATAAATAATTTTAGGCGGGGTTGTAGACAGATTATCAGAAGAAAGGGTACCATTGGTTCCGTTCGCTTCAATGGATGCTTCCAGCTGATCAAGTGAGATCACAATGCCCCATCTTGGTATTTCGGTTTCTAAAATTAATTTCAGTCTCGCGACTTTTGATGCTACGGAATCTCCTGCAAATTTTACATCGTTTACTTTTATTTTTTCAATAATGGCTGTACGGTCTATGCGATTCGTCTGGATGATGGCATTTATCCATAATGCACCGAATACCGGTTCTGTTTTCCCTTTTAATAAAATTGAAAAGGCACTCCTGGCAACGACAGTATTACTGACATAACTCTCAATAAGGGGTTGATATATTTTTATGATGGTATCGTTATGGTTAATTGCTTTTGGCCAATTGGTTGAAGTTTGTGCAAAAACTGTTGATATGGATAATTTTAAAATGAATGCAGAGAGAAAATATTTTCGCATATGCAGCGGTTATTTCTGTTTCCAAATTTAAGCCCTATTAATCTGTAAATCAAGAATTTGATTTCTCATTTAACCGATAAACGACTTGAATTGATTTATTGAATGTAATTTCATTGGTTACATCTTGTGCAAAAATCAACATCCGCCTCTGTCTCAAATTATTAAACCTTAATTAAGTCAAAATGAAAAAACTTTTATTTTATTGCAGCTTTTTTATTGTTCTGTCAAATACTGTTTCTGCCCAGGCGAATAATAAAACAAATCTGAGTCTGCAGGTTTCCTCCGCAGCAGCAGCTAATCGTGCGCAGCTTGCTGCTTATGTGTGGACAAGGACCGTCCAGGTCTTTGCCGATGGAGAATTGAAAGTTACAAATGTTAGTTCTCTGTCTGTGGGATCAGATGGTAAAATTGTAACTACGGCTGTTTCTTCAACACCGGCAAAGCCGCTGCCTGGTGGGATCAGGGGAGATATTGCTCGTAAGAAAATTGAAGAAATAAAAACATATGTGGACGACGCCCTTAAGGTAAGTTCAGGGTATTTGTATATGTCTAAAGGGAAAATGGTAGATTTTTTTGATAACGGTAGCATTTCTCAGTCCGGAACAACAATAACGGTAAATGGAAGTAGTGTAAATAAACCCAATGATCAGCTGACGATGATGATCACGACAGGAACATTGGCTTTCATAAGTCAGAGTTTCAATTCTACGGTTACAAATGGGGATGCTATTTCAGGTACTATAAATTATAAAACTTTCAGCAACGGTCTTACTGCTATTAACAACGGGGAACTTGATCTTCCTGCGAAGAATATGAAGCTTATGATTTCTAATACGGGATATGCTAAAAAGCTGCAATAGTTATTCTTACCGCGGGAAAAATCATTTAATTTTCAAAGTTTCTTTTGTTCGGATTCCAGCATTTCCGCGTACTGTTTTGATTTAAAATAAAAATCAAACTGCAATCCGATTGCATTTAACGGTTGTACATACTGTTTATTCTGGAACTGATGCAAATAGTATGTTTCAAAGTCCATAAATCTTAAGACTTTGATTTCAATTCCCAAGGTTAGTCGTAATCTGTCTTGTGTATTGTCATTTAAATAAAAAAAGTATTCTGACCAGAGATAAGCATTAAAAGTCAAATATTCAGTCTTCAAATTCCTTACTAATTTGACTCTGGGCCTGTAAATAGGCTGAAATTCTCCATTCACCCAGCGCCAGTCTAAACGGTTTTTTGTTTGAAGAATGATGTCTTCCGGTAAATGAAAACTATTATTAGTTTCTGTTTCAAAAATATTGACTATTTTTTTTTTGTCACTGGGAGGAGCATCTGAATAAGAATATCCTATCCTGAACCACCAGAAGTATCCTTTTGACAAATCACTTAACTCCGTGTCATTTCTTCCCCTTAGCCATGGTGAGGCAAAATAATCAATATAAATACCTGCCGTGCCATCCGTATATTCAGAATTCGATCTTGTACCGGAGATCAAAGAATACAACCTGAATCTTTCATTGATTCTATAGTACGCTTCCAATTCCGGCCAGATCTGTTTTTGAACCGATGAATCCTGTGCTAAAATCATATGAGAACTGAAAAGAAAAACAATCAATAAAGAAGATTTCAAAATAAGGGCCTTCATTCAGATTTTTTCGTTTAACGGTTAAATTAAATCGTTACAGTTCTCTAAAAAGTTCAAAAGACCAGAAGTTTTAAGACCCTTTAGCAGTTAAATAAATCAAATTTAGCCGTTTAGTAATTGCAAAAGGGTGTAAATGAAAAACTTACTTTGGTTTTTGAAGATGTTTTACTGTTAAACATTCAAAATACAAGGTGGTATTGTTACGGTTAACTAACTTTAGTTGCATTTCTCTTCAAAACACTATTATTATGAAAAAATCGATCTACCTGTCAGCAGCCATCTTATCTTCCTTGATTTTGTTTACATCCTGTGGTCCTACATTGACTGTAACCAACGATTACGACCGCACGGCTAATTTCAGTCAGTTCCATACTTTTAAAATAGTAAAACTTGAACAACAGTACCAGGCGCTTAGCCAGTTTAATCAAACGAGGGTTATCAATGCCGTACAGGCTCAAATGATCGCCAAAGGATTTACTCCTTCTGAAACGCCAGATCTGCTGGTTAATATTACCAGTATTATGAAGAATCAGAAAGAACTTGTTGCTAATTCATACGGATATGGTGGTGGTTACAGGCCTTATGCCTGGGGGGGTGGAAATATGTCAACCACAGTGAACGTTCAGAATTACACTGCCGGATCATTAATTATTGAAGTGGCCAATGCTTCAACCCAAAAACTTCTCTGGGAAGGAATTGGTAACCAGGATATCGAAGCTCCATCCAACAATCCTGAGAAAGCAATTAATTCGGCAGTTCAAAAAATCATGGCCAGTTTTCCTCCTGGTGCGGCAACCAAATAAAAATTTTAGCAGGTAGTTTTAACCATTACTCAGGTAATGAAAAAGGGAGATATCTCCCTTTTTTTATTTTCAGACCTTTCAGCTATTATAGAAATTTTATAATCTGTAACCCACAATGAAAACTGCAGCAATGGTACCATTTGAGTAACTGGATGAATAGAATCCTTTAAGTTCAGCTGCATAGGATATCCTGGTTTTTTGAATGAACCGGTAGCCGACTGTTGCCGTAAAGTCTGCCAGGGACCATGTTGTAGCATTATGATTGGTGGTAATTCCTGAAGCAGAAACCTGGTTGAATGTTATGGACTGTCCCATAGCCCAGTTGGCATAAATCTGTTTTGAGAATTTCATTGAAATTACCAGCTGAATGGGAATACTTGAGTTAGATACATGCACATTTGATTGTTGTCCGCTCAATGAATCAGAAATAGTTCCACTTGCTGTATATAAACGGAAATAACCAGTTTCAATTCCAATACTCAGGAATGAATGTTGGGGTTCCCACATCACCCTGGCTGAAAATGCATATCCAAATGAATTGACCTGGTTCTTGAATATGATCAGGTTATTAAAAAAATAACTGGGTCCCACACCGCCATATACTGCGAATTTGTGGTAAGGGCCTGTTTCACCCTCGCCATTCTGAGCCAAACCATGGCAGGATATAAAACAAGTGAAAGCAGCTACAATAATTTTTTTCATTCGCATGATATATTGGTATGGGCAAAAATTAAATTCATCTTTTATTTCATTGTATAAAAATCATACACTACATAACTGGGATAATCAGATATAAAACCATCGAACTGTCCGTTTTGAATATAATTATCAATAAGTGATTTCTGGTTCAGGGTCCAGCTGATCACTCTTATCCCTGCGGCATGCGCAGTAGCAACATCACTCAGCAGCAGACCCCTCGAGTATCTTGGCCCCCAGCGGGTACATCCGTTGTCAACCACATCCTGATAAGTCAGTTCGCACATGGTGGGCAAACCAGAAGCGCGATATTCAGGATAAGACTGAAATTGTCCTATAACTGTTTTAGAGGGCATATCTGCATATATAACTACTTCACGGCCTACACTTGCAGCATGCGCATATGCTTTCTGTACGACGGGTAAAAGAGCTTCAAAAATTCCAACATCACCTTTAATGTCCATCCAGAAATATTTCATCGTTGTTGAGTCGATGAAGGCTGTAAGGCACTGATCGAGAGAAGGAATTTTTTGTCCATCCACTAATCTTATATAATCTTCCAAAAATGTAAAACTATATTGGTTATAATCACCTGAGATCGGACTTTTCTGTGTAAGACGAATATCGATATTCCCATCATGCATCATGATGGGCACCTGATCGAGCGTGAGCTGCACATCGAACTCCAGACCGTTTACACCATAATCTTCATCATTCATTACACCCAGCAGAGAGTTTTGTGCAAAAGGCGGATTGGAAGTTGTCTGAACGCCATGATGAGCATAAATTTCAAACGGAGTCGCTTTTGCATAGGCAGAGAAATTCTTTGAAAACTTCAAAGTGATAGGAGAGGCTTTATTGTCAGGGTCATAAAAATTTCCGGGCAAAGAAAGATTGCTGATATCTCCAGTTTTCAGAAAGGCGAGGGCATCTGCTTTATCAAGGGTGAAGTTTATCAAACCCTGTGTCGGAACCTGGGAGAATCTCCAGAAGCCCGAGAATTTCAGGGAGCTGTCCGAAGGATCCAATCCGTATGAAAGAATCATGAATACGCCACCTGCATTACTGAAAAATGAAACCTTATATTTAGAGGCTTTGCAAACAAATTGTGTTCCCAATGCGCTGCTTCCGGAACCCAAAGTATATATACCTTCCATTTTTTTCATAGAAGTATCTGAAATGAAGTTCACATTTCCGAGACTTATATCAGGCTGCTGCAAAATCTGATTCTTGGAGCAGGAGAAAAGAACGAGAAGTAAAATGATGTATTTATAGGAATTTCGAGCTGGCATTGTTTTGAGTTTAAGTTATAAGTTTAGTCCAATCTGGAATTCGGGTACCCAATACCTTTTTCCGTTTACAGGGAATGCCGGCCACGCTATTATATGATATTGAACATAGTCCATCTTCAATCCGATTGCCAGAGCCCTGTTTTTATATAATTTTTGTTCGAAACTTGCCGAAAGACTACCACCATTAATAAAACTGTTTTGATTAGGAATAGTATAGCCGCCTTCACTTATATAAAAGGTGTTTGTCCAGTATAAGTCACCACGTAAAGTAAGGGCCGTTTTTTTAAATGCATGTCCCACCGCAATCGAAGGTTGTTGTTCCCATCCTGTAATAGTAGTTGCAAAACCAAATTGATTCAGCACTCCGTAATTCCATGCTACCTGCCAGCCAAATCCAATGTAGTTGTCATTAATTTTATAATTCCAGTATGGTCCGAGATAAATGCGGTTTGAAATAATAAGACTGGTTAAACCAGCCTGTAAATTAAATCCTTTTGGTAAAGTATATTTTGCCTGGTAAGAAAACATAGGGGCGGTTATTACATCATCCGTCCAGTCCCTGGGTGTAACTACATAAATGACTGATATGGATGAAGAATAATGTCCACCGGGCAGTGGTTGGGGTAAAATAAAACTGGCTTTTAGAATATCAAAATTTTCCTCCTCTTTCTTTTGACCAAAACAAAAAATAGAGGAGACCAGCAAGGTGAAAATAAGGACGATCCTGCATTTGTTATAATGGATGATGGTTTTCACTAAATAAATTTTAGAATAGTTTGAGATCCTGACGGATGGCTAGGGATCGTTTTGGTTATTTGTGTAAGTTAAATTAATCTTATGTGAATCCTAAGTGAGGACTCCATTTAACCGATAAACCAAAACTGTGTAATCTTTTTTTGGTTCAGGCGACAGTCAATACCGGAACATTGATTGCTTTCAACCCCTTGTATAGATTTTCGACGAGGTCCTGGTCCAATAAAAACCTGCTTATTTGATCCCTCGTGATCCATGTTTTATTTATCTGGAATCCTTTAAATACTTTCATCATATCAAAGGCCTCTGACTTCCTGCCCATGTTTACAAGAATGGCGACTCGTAAAACGGCATTCAATACAAGTTCGGAAATGCCCGATTTTTCCACCTGCTGATAGGCAAGTGAATATTCTTTTAATTTAAAGTGATAAAGGCTTACAAACAGATTAAAGAAAGGCGGATATGATTTATTGCGTTCTATGGATTCTCTGATGAGTTCGATACCCCGGTTGTATTCTCCGGCACAGATCATTAAACATCCTATGATGCCTATTAAACCAGAAGCATTGGGATTCAATGCCAATGCATATTCAAGTGAATCCATGGCCGCCTGTTTGTTATTAAAGAATATACTGGACATGCCAAGCGTGATATGCGCATGCTGACTGAGAGGATTAATTTTCAAAGCATTGTGGGCACATCTCAATCCCTGAATCATTGGATTTCCTCTTGTTGACTGATTAAATAAAAAAGCCAAAAGGGAAAGTTCTCCTAAAAAAGCCCATGCATTTTCATTAGCCGGATCCTGCTCAACTGCATCTTCCATAGCGGCATACGCTTTTTTAAAACTCCCTTTATTAAAAGCGGCATAAAAGTCGTGATACCATGAAAGCATAACTGAAAAGGGTTTGCCTGATTTATTCATTATCAAACCTTTCGTCAGCTGTTGGATTATCAATCCATTAAAATCACCCAATGCGGCGATCACATTTGCAATTATATTATCAGCTACTTCAAATAAACCGGAGGGGGTATAATTACGGTGGAACAATTGAGTCCATATCTGTGCTCCATTGTGCGCATCCGTAAGTTGCACGGATACCCTCAATCTGTGGGGTTCAAAATGAACATTCCCGGTTACAATAAACTGTGCTCCGAAATCGGAGGCCAGTTCATGAATTTCTTTGTTCTTTGAAGAGAGCTGCTGGGTTGTATAGTAAGCTATTACGGAGAAATCAGGAAATCTTCCAAATTCTGCACTTAATTGCTGGCCAAGACTATCTGCAAATGCCAATTTTGATTTATCCTTTTCAAAAGTTTTAAAAGGCATGATCGCGATGGTAACAGTATCATTTATATTCTTCTGAACTTCAGGTATCAGTTCAATATCCGGTCTTGGTTCAACATGTGACATATGTGAAAATACCGGTACATAGGTTCCCTTGGGAACAGTAATTTCAATCTGGTCTCCGATGCCCTCTTCCTTATAGTAATAGTTTAATGCTCGCCGGAGTCTCCCGGCATGTATGCGCACGATCGCATCGTGTTGTGGTTTGAAACTGACGGGCTTATTGAGCACATTCACCGCAATAGTATATTCTTTGATTGTGTTGGACCTGCCATACAGGGTCTCATC
>JABDDT010000012.1:60357-61048 GCA_013287475.1 Bacteroidota bacterium | reverse complement strand
GGGAACTATCGGAATTTAAATCGGATATCGAAGCTTACTACCAGCTTGTAATAGATCTTGTTGAGATGCAATTTCTTTCTACCAGACTGGTTATCGATGGCCCGGCCGTAAAGAGAATATTTGTAGATGGGGGCTTTAGTAAAAATAGTATATATATGAATTTACTTGCAAATGCTTTTCCTGAAATGGAAGTATTTGCGGCTTCCATGGCACAGGCTACTGCAGTTGGAGCTGCGCTTGCCATACACCAGAAGTGGAATTCCAAACCCATACCGAATGATATTATTGAACTGAAATATTATTCATCGGACAGGGACTTTCGATTGTGATCTATTTAATATGAATAATTCCTGAAATTCCAGAAACCTCTATTTCGACGGATACCAGTTTCGCAAACGGACTTCTATATTTTTATTGCCTGCTTCAACCAGGGCTTTAAAAGCATTTACATCACTAAATCCGTCTTTTCCCCGGTAATGATAGGGATATACAATTTTGGGCTTGAATTCAAGAACGGCATCCGCTGCTTCTTTAATGTCCATAGTATAAGGAAGATTCATACAAATGAAAGCAATATCAATATTTTTTAATGATCTCATTTCAGGAATTCCCTGGGTATCGTCGGAAATATAAATAAGCTTACCGCCGATGCCCAGCACATAACCGTTCCCTCTGCCCTTTGTATGCATGG
>JABDDT010000012.1:0-60347 GCA_013287475.1 Bacteroidota bacterium | reverse complement strand
CTTAAGTACAACCAGATGGACTTTATCTGCATCTGGTAATTTATCGGCCACAACCTGTGGTACCACGAGCACAGTACTCTCTTTTTTAATGGCATCAATAGTCTTTAAATCAAAATGGTCCCCATGAATATCCGTGATAAGTATAATATCCGGAGCTGTCATTCCTTTAAAATTATCAGCACCTGAAGGATCACAATAAATAGTCATACCATGCACAGTGAGTATAAGGCTGGCATGTTGAATCGGTTGAATGGTAAGTGGGCCTATTTTTGTTGGTTCCGTGTCGGGCGCACTAAGCTGGGCATTTGCTGAGAAAAATATTGGTGCTAACAATAATATAAACAAAAGAGATTTCATAATAGATGAATTAGAGATAATAAATATACTAAGATTAAGAATTTTTAGAATACTATTACTTCATATCAAAAAGAATGCCCTTATAATAATATTTATTTCATCCGTATGTGACATAACAAGAATGATAGAAAAAATATATTAAAGCTCAATGATGATAAATAGATTCACTTCGGTAATTCTTTCCATCCATTTTTCGGAACATTAATGATTGAATCAGGGACGGGCAGATCCCATTGAATTTCATTGGCTCCAGGGCTTTTAAAAGGAAACATTACATAGTATCGCCCATTTGGATATTGTATATTATATTTTTTTATGTCAGCGCCAACGCTTGTATATACTTTACCGTCTACTGAAAACTTATATTCAATGGCATAATGATTTCTGGGTGTAAATACCTGTCTGATAGTTGTCGCAACTGTATACCGAATATCCTGATTAACCACATGATAGCGCCATATTGCGAAAAGGATAATTGCGCTGAAAAAACAAAGTCTCAAAGTAAGGACCCATTTTACATTTAAATTGTTCATTGCCTGAATGAATATTTTTTTTTAAACTTCTACACACGATTATAATGACAGGCCAAGCTAATGCCAGTTAATAATTGATTGATATTCAGCAAAAAGATACTTACGTTTCAATAAATTCCCAGATTTTAAAATGTAAGTGTTCTGGTCTGTCTACAATGTAAAAAGAAAGGACAGAAATAGAAATTATTAGAAATTCTAAGAAATATTTGTGCAAGTGAATACTTGCATATATATTTGTGCAAGCATATACTTGCATAAATTAGTATTCAATGGAATTAAGAAGAGATGTATTTCAGGCCATTGCCGATCCCACCCGTCGCGAGATCATTACTTTGATTTCGAAACAATCATTAAATCTGAACGCAGTGGCAGAAAACTTCGACGTGAGCCGGCAGGCCATCTCACTTCATATAAAAATATTAGAGGAATGTGGACTCATCCTTATTAAACAGGAGGGCCGTGACCGCTATTGCAGTATTCAACCTAAAAAGCTATCAGAAGTGGCCGACTGGCTTGAGCCTTTCAGAACGATGTGGGAAGATAGGTTTAGTAGGGTGGATGATATTCTTAAAAAATTAAAAAGGAAAAAACATGGCAAATAAGAACAAAACATCAGTCATCGCAGAACCGGGGAAGCAGGAGCTTTTTATTGTCAGAGAATTCGATGCGCCCAGATCCCTTGTGTATAAAGCGTTTTCCGATAAAAAATTACTCGAGGGGTGGCTTGGATGCCAGCAGATGAAAGTAAAATATGAAAAGTTTGAACCCCGGGCAGGAGGGTCTTACCGGTATATCAGTACGATGGAAAATGGAATGTCTTTTGGTTTTCATGGAGTCTGCCATGATTTCTCACCGCCTGAAAGAATCATTCAGACGTTTGAATTCGAAGGACTTCCGGAAACAGGGCATGTCGTTTTGGAAACAACGAAATTTGAAGATCTTCCTTCCGGCCGCACGAAGGTTACTGTACAGTCAGTTTTTCAATCAACTGCTGACCGGGATGGCATGATTTCAGCTGGCATGGAATATGGGGTGGTGGATGCACATAACCGGTTGGATGAAATGATTGAACTAAATTTAATTCAATAAAACTTTTTGTATGATCATCATCAGAAATCATGATAAGACGGTCATCATACTGGATAGCCGATATTTTTCTCCTGGCCGACTGATTATTAAATTTCTATCCAGAATGATCATTAAAATCTGCGGGTATTTATTTAACTAAAAATAAAAGAAATGGAAACTAAATTCAAAACAGAAGTCGTAAAAGACTTACCAGGCAAAAAAGTTACCGTTAAAAGGGAATTTGATGCTGCACCCGATCTGGTTTGGAGAGCATGGACGGAAAGTAAATTATTGGACAAATGGTGGGCACCCAAACCCTGGGCGGCAAAAACTAAAACTTTAAAATTCAGCGAAGGAGGCAACTGGCTTTACGCTATGGAGGGGCCCGATGGAATGAAAATCTGGTCGATAGTAGAATTCAATTCCATCAAAAAATTCAATAGCTTTCACGCAGACTGTTTTTTTTGTGATGAGAATGGAAATAAGAATCCTGATTTCCCTTCCATGCACTGGAAAAACAATTTCGTTCCATCTGGTACAGGAACGAGAGTTGAAGTGGAAATTAGATTTACTAACGAAGCAGATCTAAAGAAAATAATTGAAATGGGCTTCGAAGCCGGATTTACAGCAGCACTCGAAAATCTGGAAGAATTGTTATCCTGATTGTGAATGCTCAATTATTTTGACGGCTCCTGATATAACCCAAAAATATTACCCGAAGGATCACGAAAGTGAGCGGTGATTTCCGGAGCATCCATACCAACAGGTTGAACTATCGTTCCACCGTGATCCTTTATTTTTTTTAATGTCTCTTCCATATCATCCACCATAATATGAACGAGCATTCCGATTTCGCCGGATGGGTTTCGGTCTGTTCTCCAGGTTCCACTCACCTGTCCTACTCCATCATCGAAAGCAGTAGCTCCGTCACCACGACGGCGAACATGCCAGCCAAAAATACTTAGATAAAAATTGCTTGATTCTTCAATATTGCGCGATGGAATTTCAATATAACAGATTTTACCATTGCCAATTGTAGGTTCAGAAATATTGCTCATACTATATTTTTAGATAATTTGTTCAATCGTTTTCTTCCAGGCTAAAAATTTCTTCTAATGTTTTACCAAACACCCTGGCAATTTTTAACGCAAGTACGGTGGAAGGAATATACTTATTACTCTCGATAGTATTGATGGTTTGTCGTGATACACCCACCTTTTCGGCAAGTTCTGCCTGGGTTATATTTTTTATAGCACGCTCAACCCGGATATTATTTTTCATAGTTTGGTTTCATCGGATTTAGCTGAACGGTTAAGTTTGTGCAGGACCCACTGGAAACGTAAGATAAAAAACAAGAGGGGCAACCATATATTGAGCATAAGGATATGTTTTGAATCACTCCCTTGTGTAAATACCAGACTGAAAAGAAGTATGGCATAATTCAGATATATGGCCCAACGAAGCGAGTCAAGCCGCAACTGTACGATTTGTTCATCTTCTATTTTTTCTTTGGAAAAACCAATGAGAAACAATCCAACCAATACCATCAGGGTGGTTCCAATAAAGAATAAATGCGGAGGTGAGAATAATGGCGTTTCCGAACCCGGAGAGGTTGGGTTATTATGATCGTATCCTCCAGGGTAATGAGCATCCCAAAGCAATTTGATTGGAATATGCACTAAGATCAGGGCGATGCCTATAAACCGGCTATTGTATGGGAAAAGGTACTTGGTTTTGGCCATTTTGTCAAGTTTGCAGTACCAAATGTATGGTATACTTGACATATTCTCCAAATTTGTTTACTTCAATTATCTGCCATATGGTCCAATATTAGAAGTAGTACGAAATGGGAAACAAATAACAATACATACAGGAAATTGAAAATACCAAAAACAAAGTCATTCATACCCAATACGGCATAAATCAATTTCATAAGCAATATGTTATAATATATATAACAAATCCCAGCTAATCGATTTCTTTAACTTTATTAAATAACCTTAGTTATGAAAATGAAATCTTTATTCTCCATATTGTTTGTTTCCTTTTTACTTAATGGAAATATTTCGGTGGCCCAATCACAGCCACTGTACCAGTTGCCTGACAGTTACCGTTTTGATTACGAAGTCACGCAGGTGATGGCGCACAAAAAAAATTTAGGAGATACTTCTGTTATGCATTTCCTTTATACAAAAAGCGGCGATTATGCGGCTGCCAGGCTCAACGGTAAAGGAAATATGAGAAGGAATCTGTTAGTCGTAATTACAAACGATGGCGCAGTCATTATTTTTAATGAACGCAATAAAAATATTACGATCATCAATATTAAAAAACTGATATCTGATCTTTCAGGATTAACAAAATGGATCAGAATGGACAGCCTGATGGCTAACATGAGAAAGAAAACAGATGGCAATAATTTTCAATCTGTAAAAACAGGCCATACCAAACAGATTGGAAATTATACTTCTGAGGAATATAGTATTTTGGATGATAAGGGTCACAGGGGAACCGTATGGTGTGCCAAAGTTGATTTCAATACGCAAACGGATTATATACTGAGTGCCGTTGGAGGTAATTTTTTTAAGATGATGAGTGGACGTATGATTACCCATCCGCTATTCCAGGCGCTGACTCAGCCAAAGACCCTGGTCACAGATATTGAAACCAGTGATTCGGCTGAAGGACATCAGATGAATATTCATACACTATCCATTAACCAATCACCCGTTTCGATTTCAACTTCAGGTTATGTTGTAAACGATTATAGTAATATGTCAATTCCTGAAATTTTCCAGGCTGAAATGAAAAAAAGAAATCAATAACCTGTGTTACTTACAGATCTTTGATTTCTTTTGTAACATTTTTAATCTTAAACCTGCTAAGTGTTTTTAAAACGCTATCGAAAGTCCCTACTTTAGGTTTTCCCGTAACAACGACAGTTGCGTCTTTCAGGACCTTTGCGTTTTTCTGTACATAATCATTGAATTCGTCAATAGTTTCTACTTCAACAGGTTTATCGTTATAATATGCGGTTATCTGTGTTCCGGCAGTAATTATAAAATAAGCACGGACTTTATTTTCTTTTACTCGTTTGGCTGAATCACTGATCTGCGAAAAACATACAAATGTTCCTCCAAAGAAAAGCGCGGAAATTATTATGAATTGTTTCATCATGTTAAATCAGAAACAGTATCGGCCAAGTTAATGAGTATCCTTATATAAGCGAAAATATAATGCTTTTCTAAGTGAAATCCATGCCTGTTTTAAGTCGGACTGGGCCTGGGCTTTATGTCCACCAAAATCACTGGGTGCTGCATCCAGGGACTTCATGGATTTTTCAATATCATGCATTGCATTGGTGATGTTGGGATGATTTGCTTCTTCAGCTCTCATTAACTGGGCTTCGGAAGGGGATGGTTGCCTCGTACCAATGATCACTTCGATCCCAATGTTTTGCGGTGGTTGGGCATAGGAAAAGGACAGGGATGCAATAAAAACTAAGAACAAGAGGGCAAATTTTTTCATACAGAATAATTTAGATATGTTATTGGATAATATTAAACGCAAGGTTAGAAATTTGAACATTTGGATTTTGTTATTGATTTGTAAAGGAGGGGTAATCTGTCCAATACTGCTGAATTTTATTTCTTAGAAAGAAAACACTGCGCTCCAGTTGTTCCATTCCTTCTATTCCATCTTCTATGCTTATCCATCCATTAAAATGAACCCTTACAAGCTCAGTAAAAATTGCATCATAATCATTCAGACCTCTTCCGATTTCTCCGTGTTTAAGGCTTTTTGCATAACCCGTTGTTCCTGTTTCATCCCGTCGCAGGTCTTCAATCGTTCCTTCCAAAAGATAGCGATCGCTCGCATGCATGGTAACTACCCTGTCAGATACACGCTTCAACAGAACTAAAGGATCTTCTCCGGCCAGATACGCATTGCTGGGATCAAAATTCACTCCAAAGTTTGGATGTTGTATCGAGTCAACCAGCTGACAGAATACATTCATCTTTTGTGCAAACTCCGGATACTCCCAAAAGTCATCCTTATAATGATTTTCAAGTATAAGTATAATACCACGATCCTGAGCATATGACAGACATTCCTGTATACTTTCGATTGTAATCCCGAGTCCTTCTTCTATTGTTAACCCTGGACGACGCTGACCGGAGAGTATGCGACAATAGCCAGCTCCTAAAACACAGGTCATATCTATCC
This sequence comes from Bacteroidota bacterium, assembly GCA_013287475.1. Classification (GTDB taxonomy): domain Bacteria; phylum Bacteroidota; class Bacteroidia; order Chitinophagales; family Chitinophagaceae; genus Puia. The sequence continues at coordinate 54,162 of JABDDT010000012.1, read as the reverse complement.
ATCTCTTTTCTTTTGCGATTTCTTTATTACGTATTGATTTATCAGGATGTGTGAAATCGGGCGAACAGCACATCATTGGAATTTTTAAGCCACGGTCTTCCACCATGCGCCTGAAGACCGGCCAGTTTTTTTCATCACCCATTTCAAGAAAACCCGCGTACCATTCCAGTCCGTCTATATCCAGTTTGGAAGCAAGTTCAATCCATTCGGAAATCTTCATGGTTCCGTCCTTACAGAGTGCCTGCACAAAGGCTTTGGGGAATGCAGCTAATTCTGGCACTGAAATATTTTATTTTTTATTTTTTGAAGAAGCAGGAATTGTACTGGAATCTTTTGGTGGATTACGTCCAATAAATGGATGCTGCTCTATATCCATAACCTGCCCACTTACAGGGCCGCATTCATCGGACAGCCAATAAATTGCTGCTGCAGCAATTTCTTCAGGCAGGAGAATACGACCAGCCGGAGCGTATACGTGGGGAAGATCTTTGAACCAATCTGCATTCAGCCCATGTTCTTTTTTCCTTTCGATTTCTTTTTCAGTTAACACCCATCCGGGATTGATCTGATTAACCCGAACACCATTTTCTCTGTGCAGCGTGTCACCCAGGTTGCGTGTCAGCGTCATGAGACCTCCTTTTGAAATACTATAAGCCAGGAGATTTGGTTCACCGCTATAAGCATTTACTGAACCGATATTCAACACACAACCATGTTGCTTTTCCAAATGGAGTAGTGCGGCTTTAATTAATAGAAAGGGCGAGATGGTATTTACTTCCAGTATTCGGCGAAAAAAAATTTCATCAGTAGTATGGATATCTGAAGATGCGACAATTGCTGCATTATTTACAATTGCATCCAGCCTGCCAAAAGCTCGCAGAGCAGTTTCCACTAGACGCACAGGAGCACCCACAGTACTGATATCTTCAATATGAAGAACGGCATTCTCTTTTCCTAGTTTGTCAATCACTGCTTTGCCCCAATCTTCTTCGAGACCGTGAATTACCACTTTCGCTCCTTCCGCAACGCAACGAACGGCAATGGCTTTCCCAATTCCGGTTGTGCTGCCGGTAACGATAATAACTTTATGGAGCAACCTCATTTTTAAACGGGTTTGAGTACACTTTTTACTATTTCACCCTGGTGCATTTTACTAAAAGCTTCATGCCAATCCGTAACAGGCCAAATTCCGCCAATGATAGGTTTTACATCGAGCATGCCATTGGACATTAATGAAATTACTTTTTCCCAGACAGGCCAGTTATGACTGAAACTTCCCTGCAGCCTTATATTTTTCTGCACCAATGGATCCAGTGAAAAGCCTAGTGGCTGGGGTCCCCACCCGACCTTCGTAATCTGGCCATTCGGCCTTACGAGTTCCATGGCAGTTTTTAGAGTTGAGCTTGCCCCTGCTGCATCTATAATTAAATCAACGCCCAGCCCATCTTTGCGCATAGCCCATTCCGTTGCATCGCCAACTATAGTTTCACAATCATATTGTTTCGCGATATCCAAACGACGCTTGTCTGCTTCTAAACCAACTATTGCAACTTCTGCTCCATTTATTCTGGCGATGGCAGCGCTTAAAATCCCTATTGTTCCGGGCCCCAAAACAATTATGCGGTCTCCTGGTCTGATATGTGAATTAACTGCGACTGCGTTGTATGCAACAGAACAGGGTTCTGTTAAACAGGCTTGTTCAAATGGAAGATGTTCCGGAATATGGTGCAGACATCTTGCAGGAACACGAACGAATTTTGTCATCGCACCATTCACACCATAACCAAAACCTTTTCTATCAGGATCCAGGTTGTACAATCCAACCCGGGACATTGGATTGCTTTGATTAATGATTGCAGCTGTTTCACTCACTACACGATCGCCTTCTCTCCAATCTCTTACTCTGCTGCCAATGGCTGTGATATATCCGCCAAATTCATGTCCCAATACTACAGGATAATTTACTGGCCAGCTATGGTCTGATGTCCATTGATGCAGGTCACTTCCGCAAACGCCTACATTTACTACTTCGAGCAATACATCCTTTTCGCCAATAACTGGCTTTTCAATTTCTCTTATTTCTACAGATCCTTTTTCAGGCGCAAAATTTACAACCGCTGCAGATTTTATTTTTGATGCCATGATCATTCAATTGTAAAAACTTATGAATGTGCAGTCACTTCACCATACGAATGTATCTTATTACAGATAAGCCTGAGTGAAGCTTCGAGATTTCCATCCGCTGTTTTAAATGCATCCGCATCAATTGTAAGCGGTGCTCCCAGTACAACGAGTGGTGCCCCATAAGATGGACAAAGAATCGCCTGTTCCAGTGTCAGTCCCCCTACAGCCTGCACAGGTATTTTAACAGCCTTTACTACTTCTTTCAGTTGATCCAGCGGACTGGGCATGCGCTTACCCGCTGCAGCGATTCCTCGGCGCTCATCATATCCAATATGATGAATCACATAATCACATCCAAGTTCTTCCAGCCATTTGGCAGCTTCAATTTTATTAGTGCAGCCGAGATTATCACCCATTATTTTAATACCGAAATCAAGTCCTGCTTTTACAACACATTTTATAGTTTCAATATGTGCTCGCGCCATTACAACCACATGTGTAGCACCTGATTTAGCCATCATTTCAGCTTCAAGGTAGCCTCCATCCATTGTCTTAAGATCGGCTACAAGCGGTATTTCAGGGAAAGCCTCGTGCAGTTTTTTTACGCCATATAATCCTTCAGCCAAAATCAGCGGGGTTCCTGCTTCCAGCCAGTCTACTCCTGCACGGATTGCCATGGCAGCAGTTTCCAACGCTTCATCAATGTTTGTCAGATCAAGTGATATTTGAACAATGGGTTTCAAAATAAAACGTATTAATACCCAAAGTTGCTCTAAAACGAGCATTTGTTTCATTTTTATGAAAATCATGCATCATTTATTACTATAAAAGCGTTCTGTAAAAACACATTCAATTCCAATGAAAATATAGGATGCCTGATTAACAAAAATGTTAACAAATTCATCTATAATTGAATGATTAATATATAATTATATAGATAAATATAATATGATGCATAAAACAGCCTACCAACTAATATTCTGGCAGTTCTTTTGCATGCTATAAGTCGTTATTTAATCCAATACCTGAACAACTATGAAACGCAAAATCCTCCTAATTACAGGGATTACCCTGTCCATTCTTATCAGTTTTATATTAGCTGCACCCTGGATATTCAAGGGGAAAATTACAAGTATCGTTAAATCAGCCGTCAGCAAAGACCTGAGGGCTCATGTCAATTTCACCGATGTGGATATTTCCTGGTTCAGGCATTTTCCGGATGTTACTGTCGGGATCAATAACCTGGATCTTACCTGTGTAGGCGAATTTCAGGGCGATACGCTGATGTCGGCAAAACAAATTAATATAACCTGCGATATTAAAAGTCTTGTTTCCGGCGACAGTATAAAAATTTATTCTGTTACTGCAAACGAACCCCGCTTTCACGCTCTCATCCATAAAGATGGTCACTTCAACTGGGGTACTATTAAACCGGATAGTTCTTCTAAAGAGAATATCAGTGTTTCTTCAAAAACCTTTGATTGGGAAATACAACGATATGAAATTCATCAAGGCTATGTCGATTATCTGGATGAAAGCAAAAATATCCATGTTGAAATCGCTCATCTTGAACATGAGGGAAGGGGCCATTTCAATTCGGAAATATTCACGCTAAAAACGAAAACGACAGCAGATGCAGTCAATTTTGAATGCACAGGAGCGGTTCCTTATCATGTTGCTGCTAAAACAAATATTGACATTTCATTCCATATCGATAATAAAACCCATACTTATACTTTCAATACCGACCAGGTATATTTTAATGACATGAAACTGCACACCGAAGGATTCTTTCAGTGGATCAATGACAGCAGTTATAATATGAATATTCATTTCAAAGCACCTTCAACTAAATTCAAAAATATACTTTCGATGCTGCCCTCCATGTATCAGAAAGATTTCGCCAGCATAGATGCCAATGGGCAGGTTAATTTTAATGGATTCATTAAAGGTAAATACGATGAAAAACATTTTCCTGCATATCATACGAATCTGTATGTAACTAACGGCTATTTTAAATACCCTGATCTGCTGATGCCGGTAGAACACATTCATCTGGGTCTGCAGATAGATAATCCGGATGGAATTGCTGATCATAGAACCATCAATATTTCTGAGGCACATGCAGAGATAAATCACGATACACTGAATATGCATTTATTAATGAAGAATCTCGAAACCAAGCCTTTCGTTGACTTTGCATTTGTAGGGAAACTTGACCTGGGAAATATCTCACAATGGATGAAATTGGAACCGGGTACCAAATTGAGCGGTTTAATAATAGCCGATGTTCATGCAAAAGGGAAAATACCAGAAACTGAAAAACAGAAAAAAGACCCGTTTCAATCATGGGGTGAATTTGATCTTTCTGATTTTTTATATACATCAAAAACATACCCGGGTGGAATTGCATTGAATGAACTGATCATGTCATTCAATTCAAAAAATATACTCATTCAGGATTTAAAAGGAGCATATCTTAAATCTCATTTTGGGATCACAGGAAGTTTGAATAATCTATTTGATTTTGCGTTGAGAAATAAACCACTGAAGGCTACAATAGATTTAAAAACAGACGAATTTAATTTCAGAGAATGGATAAGAACAGATAAAGATAGTTCAGGTAACAGCACCGCCCGTACAAATACAGCATTCACAGTTCCTGATAATATTGACTTTACTATACATGCTGAAGCCGATAGATTTCATTATGACAACCTGGACCTGCAAAACCTTTCAGGTAATTTGGTTATATCAGAACAAGCGATTCAATTACAGGATATCAAAGCAAATGGGTTGGACGGGGACATACATATTGATGGTACTTACTCCACATTGGAAAGTAGGGACTATCCGGAGTTTGCATTAACTTATGATGTAAAAGGACTGGATATTCAAAAAACTTTTTTAGCTTTTAATTCTATTCGAAGAATAATTCCTGTAGCTAAGTTCATATCAGGAAACATCAATGCGCACATGAGTCTCAGCGGAAGGTTAGATGATGATATGGCAACTGACCTCCGGAGTTTGGAAGGTGAAGGGAATGTGGAACTACTCGCCGGAACGTTGAAGAATTTTGATCCTCTGGATAAAATTTCGCAATCACTCGATATAGCTGAATTAAAGGATATTCCTTTGAAAGATACCAAAGCAGATTTTTCATTTAAGAACAGCAGGGTCGTTGTGAATCCATTTGTTCTGCATGCGAAAGACATCGAAATGGACATATATGGAACACATGGCTTTGATCAGTCGCTCGATTATGCCATCAGCCTGAAAGTCCCACGAAGCCAACTGGGCAGCAAGGGTAAAATGTTTGTGAAGAATGTGGTTACACAGGCTGCAGAAAAGGGTATTCCTGTAAAATTAAAAGATGAAGTTAGTTTAGACGTTAAGATGATCGGAACGATCAATAGCCCGGATGTAAAAACTGATATGGATTCTGTTGTCGATATGGCCGCCTCTGATCTGAAGAAGGAAGTGAATGAATTTGTAAACGCAAAGCTCGATAGTGCTAAGCAACAGTTGCATCATCCTTCCGCAAAAAAACAATTATTTGTTCAGGCATCTTATAAAACCAATTCAAAGACTAAAAAGAGTTCTAAGTCTTCACATAAAAAATCAACTCATTCGAAGTCAAAAAAGAAACATAAGAAAACGAGGAAAAACTATTCTACTTCTTTGAAGAAATCGAAAAGTACAGCAAGTATCAGATAAGAAGAAAACCAACAAGCAGAAATAATTAAGCCTTGATAATTCCAAACCATGAATATCAGGGCTTTTTTGTGCTGCAATCAGCAATTCGCTATGCCGCTGAAGAATTGAAAAATGCAATTGACTGACCGAGACCACCTAAATGATTTATTAACAGATACAAAAGCTCACATATTCTTATAATCATTTGATATTAGTAAATATGAGTCCCCCAAATGTTGAAAGCCACTTGTCTCCATTCTCGTCAATCAATACATCTGAAACTGTATTGGAAGGGATAATAGAATTCGATTTATCGTATTGAGCAAAATTAGTTCCATCGAAAGAAAGTAAACCTTCGCCATTTGTCGCCAGCCAGATTTTGTCGGCTCTTTCATCAATAGTGATATTCCAGATTGTACCATGTTGATATAAGCTTATATAACCTGCAGAATCTATTTTCACCAGAGAGCTCATATTATTTCTAGCTCCCGCACCAGCCCATATATTTCCATGGCTATCACCATTGATGCATGTGATATCATCATAAGGAATTTTAGAATTGGTATTGTTTAAATGGGTCCAATGTCCATTAGTAAATTTATCTATCCCTTTTCCAGTTGCAACCCAAACAGTTCCTTTATTGTCGGAGTATATACCATGCACATTATCCGATACCAATTCGGAATTGGAAGTTGAATATGTCGTCCAGTTCTGGCCATTGTATTTGATCAGTCCCTTAAATGTGCAAAACCAAACTTCTCCATTTTTGTCAACATAAATCTTATTAACAAGCTTTAATGGCGAATTAGTCGAATCAAACCTTACCCATTTTTTCCCATCGAATTTGACTATATAATCAAATGACTGAATCCAGACATTCCCTGATTTATCTGTATTCAAACCTATTGTCCAGGTCCTGTTATTTTTTCCTGCCAATTCAGGCACATTCATTCCGGAATAAATTTTCCAGTTTTCATTCGCTATACGAATGACTCCTCCGTCGGTGCAATACCAAATGGCGCCCTTGATATCCATTGATATGGATCTCGATAAATTTGAAGGGATCATAGAATTATTGAAGTCCCAGAGCTTCCAAATAATTCCTGTTTGTTTGTCTTCGGATATTTCCGGATGATTACTGGTATTTGTATTTATTACCGGCATTAATGGTGGAAATTTATCATTTATATACCTCACATTAAATTTTGACCCTTTGAATTCTAACTGGATAAAGGCATTATAAACCACAACATGATTATTTTGTTTTGCGGATGTCCAGCCTGTCATTTTATCAATCACTTCCTTAAATTTTTTGGAGGAGATAAAGGAATTATTATTTTGTATCCGGATACAGCATGGAGAACCGCTACTATCAATAATTACACTTATTTGAACTGTTCCTTCATATTCACCAGTATTAGTTTTTAATTCATTTTCAAAATAATCCTGGAGGGAACCATTATATTGAGGTGGTTGTTCTACCCTGATGAATATTTTATCGTGATTAGCACAATTATCATATGTCTGTCCCAAAACCTTCACGAATAAAAAGTGTAGAAGAATAAATGTTAATATACAACTGATTTTAAGTCGGCTCATTCTTAAGTGTTGATTCAGATATTTTTGTAATAACGGAAATGAAAATAATACAAATGGATGATAAACACTTTTTTTTTGCTCTTCAATTGCATTGGAAGGTCATTAACTATATTATAAGACGAATTTCATATCTTGTCCGTTTTATTACTATGAACAAAACACTATTCATTGTCGCTTTAGCTTTTGTTGTCCTTCTTACGGAATGCAGTAAATCAACTCCTGCGTCAGCACCCCCATCCTTTACTACCGGATATAATTTTTATATGGCTGGTACTTCAGGTGGCAAGGCGGTGTACTGGAAGAATGGAGTAGAGGTCGATCTTGCACCATCGGGAATCGCGCAGGCTATCACATTATCAGGTTCAGATGTTTATGTGGGCGGATATATAATTGACGGACAAAATATTGAAGCGACTTATTGGAAAAACGGACAGCAAATTCAATTAGAAAGTGCGGGTATTTCTCATGTTTTTGGAATTGCTCTTAATGGAACGGATGTCTATTGCGTAGGTGACTTGTTTGGACCTCAGGGCAACGGTCAGGATAGTGTAACTTACTGGGTGAATGGTGTCCGTATGCATTATTCTCCCCATTCTTACGGACAGGCAACTTCAATTATGTTTGCGGGATCTGAAATGTATGTGGGAGGCCAGGTTTGGGATTTGAGTGGAAATGATACCGCTGTGGTATGGAAAAATGGAGTACAGTACTGGTATGGTACACCTGGAGGCATTTACGCACTGGGATTAACTCCAACGGATACTGTTGCGGTGGGAAATTTAGGTACTTTACCCACTTACTGGACAAACAAAAATTTCTTTCAATTGGCTTCAGGCGGATATGGTACTTCTATTGCGATTTCTGGTTCTGACGTTTATATTGGTGGAGATACCTTAAATATTGCAGGAACAAATCAGGCAGTATTTTGGAAGAACAATATTATGGTCCCGCTCAAAAATCAATATCAATCCTCCACAGTGCTTGGTATGGCAGTTGCTGGCACAGATGTCTATGCAGTAGGTGATGTGTCAAATAATTCTAAATATATTCCGGTCTTCTGGAAAAACGGCACGATCTATAATTTAGCAGATAATGGAACAGTATATGCTGTTTGCGTCTGCCAATAGAATTTTTTAATCAGCCGCAGTTTTCACATCGTTTTATATCCTTTCCATCCAAAAAATGCGACAACTAAAAAGCAAAACATTGGAATGATATAGGCATTTGCTGTAGAATTTTCAGCCAGTTGTCCCATCAAATAAGGTATACAGGCCCCTCCGGCAATGGCCATGATAATAAAAGACGAGCCTTTTTTGGTATGATGACCCAGGTCCTTTACACCTAATGCAAAAATCGTTGGAAACATGATCGACATGAAGAAAAATACCGTCACCAGCGAATAAACTGAAATCAAACCTTTTCCCCAAACTACAATAACACAAAGTAAAAAATTAATGATCGCATATGTAAAAAGTAACCGGTGACTTGTTATTTTTTTCATCAAAGCTGTTCCTGCAAATCTCCCGATAGTAAATAATACTAAACAAAGTGAAAGTAAATAGGAGGCCTGAATATTCGATATGCTGCGAACGGCTTCACGGCAGTAATTTATGAAGAGTGCTGCTATGCCTACCTGGGCGCCTACATAAAAAAACTGAGCTAAGATCGCATTTACAAAATTGGCATGCCTGAATAATGGTTTTTTAATTTGACTGATATCCGAAGCCAATGTATCTTCTTCTATCTCGGGTAACGGCGTTTTTAGGAACAAACCAAACATGATAAGAACAATCGCCCCGATAATGAGGTAAACATATTGTACACTGGCCAGGTTTTTTGAACTTCCCGAGAAAAATAAATTGGCTCCGATAATAGGCCCTAAAAAGGAACCAACCCCATTAAAACTTTGCGACAAGTTCAACCTGAATTCAGAAGTTTCGGGTTTACCCAAAACCGTAATGTATGGATTGGCAGCTGTTTCAAGACAGGCCAGGCCGGAAGCAATAATAAACAATGACAATAAAAAGAAATTAAAACTCAGAAGATGAGCAGATGGAAAAAACAAAAAGGCACCGATTGCATAAAGTATCAATCCCAGCAGTATTCCTTTTTTATAGCCGAACCTGTTCATGAATAACCCTGCAGGATAGGCAACCAGGAAATAGGCTCCGAAATATGCTGCCTGAAGTAGGGTAGACCTTGACTTGGTAATATCAAGCATTTCCTGAAAATGCTTATTCAAAACATCTAACAGCCCATATGCCAGTCCCCACAGAAAAAAAAGACTGGTTACTAAAATCAGGGGGAATAAAAAACTGGCATTTTTAGCTACTACCGTATCTTTCATTTACCAGGTAAATTTCTTGTTGAAATCCTTAATAAATGTAAACTTTAATGATTAAAGTAATAGGATGAGGGGTTTCAGGTAAATTACTAAACTGACTTTGATATGAAATCAATATTTGATGAATCAACGACGGATGAATTGATTGGAAGAATCAGTATGCTCAATGAAAATAGCAAAGCGCAATGGGGTAAAATGGATGTTTATCAGATGATAAAACATTGTACCCTTTGGGAAGAAATGATTACAGGCAAAATGAAGACTAAACGAATGTTCCTTGGCCGCCTGTTCGGCAAAATGGCTTTAAAGAATATGATAAAAGATGAAAAGCCTGTGAAGCGTAATATGCCCACCGTTCCCGGATTCAATATCAAAGATCATGGAGAAGTTCTTTCTGAAAAAAATAAGTGGATTGCGTTGGTAAAAGAACACGCCCATTTCTCAAATACCGGTTTTATTCATCCCTTTTTTGGGAAAATGACAAAAGAACAAATTGGTCTTCTTGCTTATAAACACACCGACCATCATCTTCGGCAATTTAACTGTTAGAAATTTTTATGGACAATTATTTTGAAAACAAAGTAGTCTGGATAACCGGCGCCTCATCAGGGATTGGGGAAGCCCTTGCTTATGCCTTTTCCTTCCGCGGAGCAAAATTGATATTATCAAGCAGAAATTATGATGAACTTGATAGAGTCAGGCAAACCTGTCGTACACCTGAAAATGTAAAAATTCTTACACTGGATCTTTCCGACATTCCTTCATTGGAGGGTAAAACTTCTGAAGCCATTGCATGCTATGGACATATAGATATTATGATGCATAATGGTGGTATTTCCCAACGGTCGCTGGTTATAGAAACTGATCTGGAAGTGCACAGAAGGGTGATGGAGCTGGATTATTTTAGTTATGTGGCCATTACAAAAACGTTGTTGCCACATTTTACCGGCCGAAGATCCGGACATTTTGTAGTTACGAGCAGTATCATGGGAAAAATAGGTACTCCCATGCGGTCAGCGTATGCCGCTGCCAAGCACGCATTGCATGGTTTTTTTGATTGCCTGAGGGCGGAAATATCTTCCGATAACATCAAAGTGACCATTCTTACACCAGGCTATATCCGTACAAATATTTCATTGCATGCTCTTACAAAGGACGGAGCAAAACTTGGTGCCCGATCTAAAAATATTGACAACGGCCTTACCCCGGGAAAGGCGGCTGTTCAGATATTAAATGTTATTAAAAGAGGCTCCTTTGAATCCTATATTGGAAAATTCAGTGGAGAAAAGATTGTTCTCTGGCTCAACCGAATTGCACCAAATATGGTTATCAGGAAAGCCGTAAAACTTACTCCGAAGTAATTTAATTATGACAGGAATATTCCACCACAAAAATTCCTTTTTACATTATTGGAAAAATATCTGCTACCGTCTGAAGCAGTTATCAGCTGCATCAATACCGAAATAAATCCTACAGGTTTAATATTCTCATAGCCTATATGCATCCGTTCATTATGGATGTACAATATTATTTTACCTGTAAGTTTTTTTCTTGAATTGTCGGCCGTAAAATCGAATCAACGCTCTCCATTACCGAAAGAACTTCAGGGTCCTTGCAGGATATATTATACTTATAAATTTTTCCTTCATTAAATAAGAATGAAGTTTTTATATTTTTCATCTTACCTGCAATGTAAAACCGATTTCTAAATCAAAAAAGGTTAAATCACCCTATTTTTTATGAGGGAACTTCAAAAAAAAGGCGACCACTATGTGATCACCCTTTATATTATTTAAATAAATAGTATTAGCATATCAGTAACTCAGGCCAAATCCAAATTTATACAGTGGATTTTTTGTGTCATAGGGAACATCCTCTTTTTGATTGCGGACGGCTTCCATTGAAGATGGTAATTCGATGGGCAAGTGTCCCCCTGGTTTATACTTTCCAAATACCACATCGAGTAAGGCTGCGTCGCTCGCACCATAATTGGCGATCAGTGCTTTTGAATACTGACTGATTTCGGGAATAACGGCCGGACGATCCAGATTGATATCGACAACCGTTGGAACTGTTTTTAACAATGTCAGAATATCATCCAGTTCCTTTCCTTTAAAATCCAGATCCCCGAAATGAAACATCTGAGCAATGGGATTTGAATTGGGAATTGGATAGTGAGGGGTCTGTAAACGTATGATCGCAATATCCGCCTGTTCTGGTTTTTCAACGACTGTACCATATTGTGCGGCAACATTCGGATCGATATTCTTAATGTAAATTTTTAGTTTGCCTGTTTTTAAAGGAAGAACATGTGCGCTATTTTTTAACAGGGTGAGTGAACGCCTCTGCGCATCTTCCGCCGCTTTTTTGAATTCAGCTTTTCCAACAATGGCAGATGCTTTTGTGACATCAACGAATGGATCATCGAATGAGCCAAGTTCAAATTTTAACCTGAGCAAACGTGTTACCGATTGATTGATTCTATCTTCACTGATTTTATTTTCCTTTACGAGTTTAACAATCAGATAAGGTAAACTTTCACCTCCCAGCTGATCTACTCCTGCATCGATGATTTTCTGTACCCTTTCTTCCTGGCTAAGTTTCTCCACGCCCCATGCTCTTGCAGGGAAATCGATGGGTCCAATTTTCGCATCGGTAACCAGACCCCAGTCAGTACATACAACCCCGTCATAATGAAATTTGTTACGTAACAAACCAGTGATTATCTCTTTATTGTAAGAAAAGCCAACCTCTTCATATCCCTTCTGACCCATGGGTACTCCGTAATATGGCATGATCGCCGCCGTATGTTCTTTAAAGGCTGCTTCAAAAGGAATTAAATGATAATTGAAATTGTTGCCCGGATAAACCTGTCCTTTCTGGAAATTAAAATGCGGATCAAGACCTTCTTTCTGTGGACCGCCACCAGGGAAATGCTTGGTCATTGTAGCTACACTTTTAGCATCCAGTTTTTTACCTTGGAAGCCCTTGATATAAGCAGTGGTCATTTTGGATGAAAGGGTCGCATCTTCTCCGAAAGTGCCTGAAATACGTGGCCAGCGAGGTTCTGTAGTCAGATCAACCTGCGGATGCAATGCCTGTCTTATTCCAACGGCCAAATATTCCTGCCTGCAATCATCGGCAAACTGTTCCATTACTTTTTCATCTCCAATGGCTGCGAGTCCGAGTGGTTCAGGCCACTGTGAAAATGAATTTGCAGTCATGGCGAAAATACTGGAACTAAAATGATTGCGGGGATCCGATGCGATCGTCAGAGGAATGCCAAGCCTCGTTTTTTCAGCAAACTTTTGCATGCCATTATACCAGATAGCAAGTGTATCCGGAGAGGGTACAGCAAAGAGATTAAAATGATTGATATGCTGTTCAGTAATCGGTTTCAGTGCATTCGCTACAAATGCATCAAACATGCCCTTACCTGGTTTATCTTCAATCGTACCATCTGCATTCACTTTTGCCGGCACATAAAACATCATACCGGCTTTCTCTTCCAGTGTCATTTGTTTGAGCAGGTCTTTTATTCTGGCTTCAATGGGTTGCCTGGCATCTTCATAAACATCAAGCTTCCCGTTTTTATTCAGGTCCCTGAAAATATAACCATCAATGTCTTCTATAATGGAGGATTCAGATAATACATTTTCCGGCAAAATATTCCCGACAGATCTCCTATGAAAGGAAAGAATGAAAATGAACAGGAAAAGACTTCCTGCATAGATGAAGAGCTTTTTCAATGACATGATGTGTTTATTTATTAAAAATTAATAAATAAAGGTATGTAGATTTTATGTACATTTATTAATATTTAATAAATAAATATTATCTCATTTTAATTGAATGAAAAGTCTATCAGAATTACAGGAGTTTTTTAAAGACGGATACCTGCATTATCTGCCACATATCAGTATCGACTGTGCCATATTTGGTTATCACGAAGGAGAGCTAAAAATACTTCTGGTAAAAAATAAGATCATTCCCCATTGGTGTCTGCCAGGTGGTTTTATTAAAAGAGAAGAAGGGCTGGATGAAGCAGCAGGAAGGATTAGCAAAGAGCGAACAGGCATAAAAAACCTTTTTTTAAAGCAATTCAAAACGTTTGGAGACCCCGACAGGAACGGATACAGGAGTTTTAACAAAGACCGGTTTTTCAAGCTGACAGGTATAAATATTCATGCTAACAGCTGGTTACTGGACAGGACAGCTTCTATAGGTTTTTATGCTATAACGGACATTTCGCATGCCTCACCCGAGGCCGATATTCTATCAAGTGAATGTGCATGGTTTCCGATAGACAATCTCCCAAAGCTTGCTTTTGATCATGATGAAATGGTTAAAGAGGCTTTGCTAACTATGCGGGTACATTTGTATCATTATCCGATCGGGAAAAATATGCTGGGAGAAAAATTTACGCTGAAAGAAATACAGTTGTTCTATGAAACCATGCTTGGTAAAAAATTGAATGCGAGTAATTTCCCCAATAAATTAATTTCACTGGGATTATTGGAAAAGCTGGATGAGAAAAAGAGTATTGGCGCGCACAGGTCACCTACTTTTTACAAATTTAACTCCAAAGTTTATGGCCGTGCCTTGAAGGATGGTTTAGTGCTGGCTTAAATAAAGGTCTGGCAAACCGTAAGAACCTGATCTGCTACCGTACAGTTCACATACTGAAACCGGTCATTTGGAATTAGTTGCGAATTTTAATTTTATGATTATCAACTTCATATAATTCTGGCATTTTCTGTGCTTGAATAATTAGCCCAGAGGTATACTCATCCCTTATATCACAGATCTATGTTTATTAACTATTTCAAAACCGCATGGCGAAATCTGAAGAATAACAAACTGTATAGTTTCGTCAATATCATTGGCCTTACAATTGGCATTGCCTGTTGCATACTCATCGGCTTATATGTCGGCCATGAATGGAGCTATGACCGGTTCCATTCGAATGCGGGTAGGATAGTGCGCATAACAATGGAATACAGTAATGGAGGTACTGTCGGGAAATATGCGCAGACGGGTACCAAAGTAGGACCCCAGCTGAAAAGAACATTTCCATCTGTAGATGCATTTGTGAGAACATTCAAATATCCCCGCGTAATTAATTACCGCAATAAAGTTTTCAACGAGAAGAATTTTTTATATGCAGACAGCGATTTCTTCCGGGTATTTTCTTTCAGATTAGTGAAAGGTAATCCTGCCTCAGTTTTGAATGCACCGCATAAGCTGGTGATCACAGAAAGCATGGCAAATAAATATTTTGGTAAAGAAGATCCGGTTGGGAAAACACTGATTATTGCCAACAGTGACAACTATATTGTCACCGGTATTGTTCAGGATGCCCCCACGAACTCACAAATGAATTTCGATTTTTTAGGATCATTTACAAGTCTCGATGATTCAAAAACAGAAGACTGGTGGACAGCCAATGATATTACTTACCTGCTATTAAACCGGGCTGATCAGACACCACAGTTGCAGCAACAGGTTGCATCTTATATGAAAAATCCGAATGTGCGAAAAGAAGCGCGTTTGGAGGGGAGTGACTATCTTACCTATCACCTGGAACCCTTGAAAGAAGTGCATCTCTATTCTACTCTTGACGGATTCGAGCCCAACGGAAATATTACTTATATCTATATCATGGGAGCTATTGCAGTTCTCATACTGGTGATCGCGTGTGCGAATTATACCAACCTGGCAACAGCACAATCTGCCGGAAGGAGCGGCGAAATTGGTATCCGGAAAGTGTTGGGTGCAGGGCGGACCCAGCTATTCACCCAGCATATGGGAGAATCCGGACTGCTCAGTTTTATCGCCATGTTGCTTGCAATAGGTCTCAGTATAATACTTTTGCCCGTATTCAATCAGCTTTCCGGTAAATCATTTACATCCGATCTTTTCTTCCAACCGGTCAGTTTGATTTCATTATTATTGCTGGGGCTGATCACAAGCCATCTTGCCGGCTTCTATCCGGCCTTTGTATTATCCAATGCAAACCTCGCAGGCATTTTAAAATCAGGATTCAGCTTTACTTCTTCCGGCGGTGGACTGAGAAAGTCTCTGATCATTTTACAATTTGTAATTTCTGTTTTTCTGATCATCTCCACGATCATTATCATGCAACAACTCTCGTATATACAGCATAAAAAATTAGGATTCGATAGGGATCATATTGTGGTTTTGCCTGTAGATTATCAAATGCACCGGAATTATGATGCCATCAAAAAAGCCATCAGCCTTAACCCACATATCATTTCTGTCGCCGGAGCAAATCAAAATCCCACTTTTGTTCACTGGGGAGACGGAATACAAGTCGACAATGGTAAAGAGAAAAAAAGCCTTCCGGTCAATTGCATTCCGGCCGACATGGATTTTGTGAGAACGATGGGAATGCAGCTCATCGCTGGTACGGACTTTAGTATGGCGGACATGAAAGGGATGGATACATCTGATAATAATAAGAATTATCGCTACACCTATATTTTGAATGAATCAGCAGTCAGAGCGATCGGATGGAATCCTCAGGAAGCAATAGGTAAAACGATTCAAAAAGATTTGCCGGGAAATGTAAAAGCTGTAGTAAAGGATTTTCATTTTTCTTCTTTACACCAGCCGATCAGTCCGCTCATTATTTTCCTCGACACACAGTATACCAGCCAGCTGTTTGTTAAGATTTCAAGTGAAGATATTGCGGGCACATTGAATTACTTGCAGACGGTTTGGAAGGAAAGAGTACCTTATCGTCCATTTGAATATCATTTCCTTGATGAGGATTACAATGCTTTATATAAAGTAGAAATGCGTACCAGCAAGCTGTTCGGATATTTTTCAACCGCGGCGATCCTGCTGGCTTGCCTTGGATTATTTGCACTCGCTGCATTCACCACTGTACAGCGAACCAAAGAAATCGGTATTCGCAAGGTGCTGGGAGCATCTATATTAAACATAGCCGGACTTTTATCCTACGATTTTCTTAAACTGGTACTGATTGCTGAAATCCTCGCATTTCCTCTGGCATGGTGGGGTATGCATCGTTGGCTGCAGGATTTTGCTTACAGAATAAATATCAATGCATGGGTTTTTGTATCGGCAGGTTTGCTGGCTATAGTTATCGCTATGATCACGATCAGCTTTCAGGCGATCAAGGCAGCACTCTCGAATCCTGTTGAGAGTTTGAGATCAACTTAAACTTTCTACTTTCACCTTTCGTTAATTGTCGGTGGAGGAATGATTCCACACATCCGTAAATAAACCACCATCTGCCCGTAATGCTCATTGGCATGAGTTAAACCATAAAATGCAAGGTCGAGCTTCGGTAGTTTCCTTCCCCTGAATTCAATCATATCCATTGCATTTTTCTCAGTAAGCATGGATACGGCTTTGTGCCCTTCATCAAAAGAACTTTTCAAATATTTTATAACATCATTTTTCGTCTTTATACTTGCAGGTCCATTTACATCCTGAATATCATTACGGACCGAATCACCGGTAATGGCGCTCCAGATAAGAATATTGTCGGTCGCCAGGTGCATGATTTGCCCTGCAAATGTTCGTACTCCTTTAAAGTTGCTGTTTTTTATTTGAAGATTCTCGGGTGTAAAATAGAACCTGTCTTCAGGCATGGCCTGTGCACTTGTAAGAATATCATTTTCAATTTTATTGAATAGTCTTTCAACAGCAATTGAAAACTTAGCTGGTTGTTGCCCGGAACATACACTAAGTAAAGCAAACGACAAAATGATTGTGACCGAAAAGGTCTTGTGATGAAATGACATAATCGGGTAATTTTTGATTTTTTTATTGTGCCTTTATCCATTCATAATGACCATTCTGGCTAACACTGATTTTTGTAACCTTTCCATTTTCAATTATGAATTCACAATTGGCATCCAGTATATTTTTGAATTGAAATTTTGTTTCAGACTGAAAGACAATTGGAAATAGTTCCGACTCAGAAACTTTTGCAAATAATTGATTATCCTTTTTCACCATAGTAATCGTTCTGCTTTTGTTAATAGTCAGGTTGTAAACACCAACATATTTATCAAGGGTTTTCGCATCGACTTTTACATCAGTTTGTAAAGATTTACCTAAGACAATACTGGAAATATTAACTGATAACTCATCTATAGGTGCAGATCCGCAATTGCATAGAATAGCAATAAAAATATCTTCAGCCGGGAAATAAATTTCGTTGGTTATAAACCCAGGTATACCGCCTGCATGCGCAATGGATTTAACACCATTGGATGTTTTCAGAAACCAGCCATAACCATAGCCGGTTGCTGTTCCATCCTTCAACTGATAAGAAGTAAATGCTTTTTGCAAAGATTCCTTTTTCAATATCTGGTAGGAATATAATCCTTTATGCCACTTAAATAAATCATCAACATTGGAAATTAATCCACCGGCAGCATATTCAATTGTAGGACTCCAGTAATCTTCATTTTTGTAAACCGTATCATCTTTCTGATAACCATTTACTCGTTCTGGAATTATAATGCCTGCACTGTCAAAATATGTGTGGGTCAATCCAAGGGGTTTGAGAATATTATCCTGCATATAATCCTGATAGCGTTTGCCCGAAACTTTCTCAATAATATAGCCTAACAAATAGTATCCTGAATTGCTGTAAGAGAATTTAGTGCCCGGTTCAAATTCCAGGGCATAATTTTTAAAACTATCAATAAGTTGTTTAGGCCTGTAATCCAATCTTTCCATATAAGGATTTGGATAATCGATCTGCATATAATCCCTGATACCTGATGTATGCGTCAACAAATTTTGTATTGTTACTGTATAACCTTTTGAAGGAAAATCCGGAATGAATTTCTGGAGGCTGTCATGGAGGGAAACCTTACCCTGTTCAACCAATTGCAGAATGGCCACAGCAGTAAACTGCTTTGTGATGGAAGCCAGATTAAAAACCATATCAGGATTAATAGCAACATTCAACTCCAGGTTGGCGCTTCCGTATGCCTTTCTATAAATTATCTGACTTTGTTTTGCAACCAACACTTCACAACCTGGCTGGGATTGATTGAACTGCTTTGACAGAAGTTCATCGATTTTATTTTGAAATGGATTGTCCTGAGCATGGGATGATATGACAAT
The DNA here is from genome assembly GCA_013287475.1 of Bacteroidota bacterium. Classification (GTDB taxonomy): domain Bacteria; phylum Bacteroidota; class Bacteroidia; order Chitinophagales; family Chitinophagaceae; genus Puia. The sequence continues at coordinate 35,264 of JABDDT010000012.1, read as the reverse complement.
AAATAAATAAAAAATTAAATAAATGAGTGATTTATACATTTCTTATTTTGATTGCAGTCAGATAAAATGTCACAATTGCAATATTCAACCTGGCACCCGGGTTTTAATAAGGAGCAAGGGGAATGTCATAAGCAGAGTTAAAAGTTTTGGAAATAGTTATTGTATCATCCATTTTTGTTACTAATGAATCTGTCATCGTTCTTCTATACCAGCCCGAATCGAGTAAATATGTCGAGCTTATATGGTAATCAAAAGTATTTAGAGCGTCAGGAAGATAACGTGTCAAGATCGAAGTATCAATACTTGTACCTATAAATAAATTTCGGAGATAAAGTTCACCGTAATATGTACTGATGTCAAGATATAATGTGTCGTAAGGATTTGAAAGAACTTTTAAATTTATGCGCGCGTAATTTAATTCCCTTGCCCTTAATGCAACATTTCTTAACAGGTGTGAATAATTAAAAGGATATAAAGGATGGACAACATCGACAACATAATTATTTTGACTTGTATAGCCGCCATAAACCACATTGCCAACGGCTAATGCATAGTCAATACTTTGTCCTTCTGCAGAATAATTTAGTTAAAAGTTTCCATCGATGTCTGAAATTGCCGAATCTAGAGGTCCGAAATCATAATAAACTCCATAGAAATTTGAATGTGCACCATAGAGGTAAATGGTAACATCAGACAACCTTTTATTTTTAACCGAGTCTATAACAAATCCATTCGCCTGAATTATCTGTCCTTTGGCAACATCCTTTCTGCATGCTGTTAATAATACTAACATCAAAAAAACAAAGAGTATTATTAATTCATACTGTTTCATACATGTGGCAGCCAGTTCTCAAATGTATGTTATAAGGCGCACTTAGTGCGTCATTACCCAAAACTTGATTACCCCATATTATACCGGTTTAACTTTTTATTAATTGATTTCTCAGGATCCCTATCTTTTAATAAAATCGGAATCAATACAAAGAACCCGGTCATTTGGACTGGCAAGAGTCATGAACGCATACACTACATCTGATTCAACAATATGATGAAAAAACTAAGGGTTAATACTTAGCCTGTATATTTTGAAAACGAACAGCTCGCGAATAGTGATAAACTCAGAATTATTATTAGTTTTAATACTGACAGAAGCTAACTGAACTGAATATCCCTTAAACCAAAATGACCAGCTGATGATCCGATCTATAGTTGCCTGTATAATCCTTATTGTATTATTGGAAGGTTGCGGATTCAACGGTTCTGTATTCGGCACCTGGAAAAACCATAATATTAGCCGGGATAAAAGAACGGAAATTGATATTCTGAACCGGAAACTGATCAACAGCATTAAGTTTAACGATGTTGTTGCTGTAAAATCAATCTTGTCAGACACATTAAAAAAAATCGCAGGAAACAAAATCGATTCACTCATCAGCAGGATAAGTCCTCTTTTCACATCAGATCAGTTTTCCATCCTGGATGAATACAATGTGCATAACCTTGTTTCTGGTATTTCAGTTTCTTTAAAGGCAAATTCGAAAACGGATGATGATTATACATTAACTTATAATGCCTTGAACAGGGAAACCTACGCTTCCTTACTCCTGGTGAATGATCCGACAGGAGAAGTACTCGTTACGGTGGTATATGGAAATTATGATGGGAATTGGGAGATTAATATCTTACAGGTCGGGCAATACAGATATTACTATAAAAATGCAATGGATTATTACAGGCTGGCTAAATTGAATTATGAAAAGGGATATTTTATTGATGCGGCAGATAATTTGTTAATAGCAAATCAATGTCTCAAACCCGCAAAGGAAATCTTCAAGTATAAAAAGGAGGAGGAGGTGAAGGCATTTTATGATAAAGTGATGAAAGAAACATTGTCAAAGTACAATTTGCCGTTAACACTCGATAATATTCCCAGCAAACCGAAAGTATTTAGTGTCTATCCTCAGCTGAAAGAAGGAGGGTATTACAATACATTCAGATATTTATCATCAATCAACATGAACGACAGCATTGCGCTGGAGAAAGAGAATAAAAAGGTCCAGATAGAAGTGAGGAAGATTTTTACCGGGGTCGGAATCTATAAAAGAATAACCTTATACCAGGTTTTCAATGAAATGCCCGATGGCAACAATCCGATCAAATATTATGGATTCGTTGACCGGGGAAACATGCGAACGGCGACCTATTAGTTACAGATCAATTATGAATAAATCCACAGGTTATCTTGCTCCTAAAAGTCATTACCAGATTCTGGATGGTTTACGCGGCGTGGCTTCTGTGCTGGTGATTATTTTCCATGTATTAGAAACCTTTACAGGTGGCAACCGCTTTATCCAGATTATCAATCACGGATACCTGGCCGTTGATTTTTTCTTTTTGTTGTCGGGCTTTGTGGTGGCTTATGCCTATGACGATCGCTGGGGCAAATTAACTCAGTGGGATTTTTACAAACGCCGCCTGATACGACTTCAGCCGATGGTTGTAATGGGTTCTATCATAGGCGCAGCCTTTTTTTACTTTCAGGTCAGTCCCGCATTCCCATTCATTGCCGGAACAACTATATGGGAAATGCTGTTGTTAATGCTCATAGGCAGCACACTGATTCCAGTTCCCATTTCAATGGATATAAGGGGCTGGCAGGAGATGCACCCCCTCAATGGGCCGGCATGGTCTTTATTTTTTGAATATATCGCTAATATCCTTTACGCCGTTATTGTGCGCCGGTTCTCAAAACTGCTCCTGTCAATTTTTGTATCTCTTGCTGCTTGTATGATGATCGCTTATTTAGTCACCGGGACTCAGGGAGATCTGATTGGCGGATGGTCACTGAATGAAGAACAACTTTTTGTCGGGTTTACCAGAGTTCTTTATCCTTTTTTCGCCGGCGTTCTGCTTTCCCGTGTTGGCAAACTCATCCATATTAAAAATGCGTTTTGGTGGTGCAGTGTTCTTATTATTATTTCTTTTAGCATCCCCCGTATTGGAGATGAGCATCATGTTTGGATGAATGGTATTTATGATGCCTTCTCTGTGATTATTATTTTCCCGCTGATTGTATCAATGGGTGCTGGGGGAACGCTGCATAGTATTAAATCCACCAGGATATGTAAATTTTTTGGTGATATTTCTTACCCGCTCTATATCACACATTATCCGCTTATTTATTTATTCACTGCCTGGGTGGTTAATAACAAGATACCGCTTGGCGCCCAGGGGCTGCTGGTAGGATTCCTGTTAGTGATAGTAAGTATAATCATAGCATATGGCTGCCTTAAGTTATATGACGAACCTGTGCGGGCATGGTTGACAAAAAAGTATTTGATGAAGAAATGACCTAACTTCTAAAATACTCAACCTTTTTTTATTTCCCTTGTAATATCTACACCCCTTTCCGTGAACACAGCTTCTTTACAAAAACCTCAATTGTATGAATACTTTGAAACCAGTGACCCTTGATCATCCCAAAATGAAAGTGGAAGTATGGAGCGATATTATGTGTCCCTTCTGTTATATTGGCAAGCGGAATTATGAGTCGGCACTCAGCGGGTTTGAGGAGAAAGACAATGTAGAAATTGAATGGCACAGTTTCCAGCTCGATCCGACGATTCCTAAAAGCAGTGCGGTGAAAGAAAATGTATATCAATACCTGGCCGATAAAAAACGTATCAGCTATGAGCAGTCCGCCAAAATGCACGAGCGCGTAATCCAAATGGCGAAGGATGCCGGACTGGATTATCGTTTTGATAAAGCAATCGTGGCCAATTCTTTTGATGCCCACAGGTTGATCCAGCTGGCCAAAGAAAAAGGTTTGGGCGATGCCGCTGAGGAAAGATTATTTCGGGCCTATTTCACCGAAGGCAAAGACTTTGGAGATCATGAAACACTTATATCGATCGGAAAAGAAATAGGGCTTAATGAAGAGGATATCAAAGAAGCGCTGCTCAGTGATATGTATGCTGAAAAAGTGGAGCAGGATATTCAGGAAGCATCTGACATCGGCATACAGGGTGTTCCCTTTTTTGTATTCGACCGTAAGTATGCAGTTTCCGGCGCCCAACCACCCGAACATTTTCTTCAGGCTTTGAATCAATCCTTTGGAGAATGGAAAAAAGATAAACCTCTTATTGTGGAAGAAGGCGCAGTATGTAAGCCGGGTGAAGATTGCTTATAAAAAATAATACTATTATGAAATATAACCTGCTGGGAAAAACGGGACTCAAAGTTTCAGAACTCTGCATGGGCACCATGACATTTGGTGGAAAGGGTTATTTCAAACCGATAGGCACCCTGGGACAGGAACCTATTGACGCCCTGATGAAACGTGCCATCGACGATGGTATTAATTTCATCGATACGGCCAACGTTTATTCAGAAGGATTGAGTGAAGAGCTAACGGGGAAATCCATTCGCAATCTCGGTCTGCATCGCGAAGAACTCGTACTCGCCACGAAAGTGCGTGGAAAGATGGGGGATGGCCCCAACGATAGTGGACTGACCAGAAAACATATAATTTGGCAGGCAGAAGCAAGTCTTCGCCGGCTTCAGGTAGATTATATCGATTTGTACCAGATCCATAGTTATGACCCATTAACCCCTTTCGAAGAAACACTTTCCGCTATGGACGATCTCATCCATTCTGGAAAAGTGCGATATATTGGTGCCAGCAATTTATCCGCCTGGCAACTTATGAAAGCTTTATCAATCAGTGAATATCATCGTATCGCAAAGTTTGTATCGCTTCAGGCATATTATACGATCGCCGGTCGTGACCTGGAAAGAGAACTCCTGCCCCTGCTCAAAGATCAGCATGTCGGACTCATGGTATGGTCGCCCCTGGCCGGAGGGTTGCTAAGTGGAAAGTATAATCGCAACAAAGAAAAAGATGCTGAGGGCCGGCGTGTCAATTTCGATTTTCCTCCGGTAAACAGGGAACGCGCTTTTGATATCATTGATGAATTACAACGCATGGCGACAGCGAAAAATACGACTGTTGCAGGACTCGCACTAGCTTGGTTGCTTCATCAGCCGGCTGTGACAACAGTAATCATCGGCGCCAATAAAATGGAACAGTTGGAAGACAATTTAAAATCTGTCGACCTGAAATTTAGTTCTGATGAATTGGAAAAGCTGGATAAGATCAGCAGGCTGCCTGCAGAATATCCTGGCTGGATGCTGGAACGCACAGGCGGGGACAGGAAAATATAATTGCCATACCCACTGCCAGGCAACATTAAGGATTCATTCTATTAAAAAATTCAGCGATAGATTCATTATTTGCATTTGCCCTTCCTTCACTCATTCCGAAAGTGAGTTCTGTTTTTCCTTCTTTCATTTGCCGGAATACGGATTCCACAAAATCGCCGACTGGTGGATGTGCATCGTGTATACCCTTGCCACCAAGATCTGTATTCAAAGCAGGTGGTATCATTTCTATGACTTCTATATCGGTTGATTTCAGGCTATGTCGTAAAGAAAGTGTGAATGAACGCAGAAATGCTTTTGTAGCACAATAAACGGGAACTTTTGAAAATGGAACAAATGCCAACCCTGATGTAACGTTAATTATAGTGTTTAATGATTTTAAATTCATAAACAGCTTCATTAAATGAATGGGTGCTAAAATATTAATATTAATTTCTTCATTTGCTTTTTGGTAAAATTCATTGTCTGAAATGCTCATCCAATTTTGAATGCCTGCATTATTTACAAGAACATTCAAATCACCATGGTTTTCCGAAATCCAATTATACAGGCCAATACGGTCTGCTTCGACTGATAAATCGCATTTTTTTTTAATTAGGGAAGGAAATTTATCTGAAGCTTCTTTTAATGCCGACTCACGTCTTCCACAAATGATAACCGTATTGTTTTCCTTAATAAATCTTTCGGTGAGTCCGAGACCGATACCAGTTCCCCCGCCGGTAATCAAAATTTTGTTTCCTGATAATTTCATAACTTATTCTTTAAGTATGTTTCCTGAAATCATACCACAGTGTTACAGAAAAAACACGGGTAAGAGAAAGCTCAAATAACAGCGTTGAGAAAGAGATGAAGAAGATACCAAAATTGTATTTCGAACTTGGTTTCATGAAGCATTATTATAATAAATGTACATCATTCGCACTTTCTTCCTGTATCACAAGCGAACATATTGAGTATCAAAACCGCTCGTCCGAAACGAAAGGATTTGATTTATATGGCTGATTAATAATCCTTTAGAATTCTGGCATTTGCTTAGCAATACATGCCGGAACTTCCACCTTTCAAATTGAATGTGAATCATGTTTAAAAGCTATTTCAAAACGGCGATCAGAAATCTTCTCCATAGCAAAGTATATTCTTTTATCAATATTACCGGGTTGAGCATAGGACTGGCATGTGCCATGCTCATCATCCTATATGTGAAAGACGAGGTTAGTTATGATCGTTTTCATAAAAACGCAAAGCAAATTTATTTGGTAGCAGTGAAGGGTCATTTTAGTCGTGGTCCAAATAACTTCGTGAACTTCATGAGTGTTTCTGGTTATCTGCAGGGCCCGAAGTTCAAAGCAGCTATTCCTGAAATTCAGGGCTTTGTACGTTATCAGGGTTATCATGTTGACATGAAGAGTGGTACGAATATAATATCCCAGGGAGTAACATATGTTGATTCGAATTTCTTTTCCATGTTTTCTTTCCCATTGTTAAGAGGCAATCCGAAAACGGCTTTGCTTAACCCCCATTCAATTGTTCTTTCGGAACAAATGGCAAAAAAGCAATTTGGCAGCACAGATGTTCTGGGTAAGACGATTCTCATTAAGAATAACGAGGAATTTCAACCTTATACTGTAACAGGAATTTCAAAAACATGTCCTCAGAATTCGTCAATAAAATTTGAAGTTTTATTGCCTATCAGGGTTTCTGCTGAAGAGGAGTCAAAAACCGATAATTGGTCCAGTTTCTTCCTGGGCACATTTATAATGCTATCTCCTGATGCAAATATAAAATCTGTAGAGTCTAAGATGCAAAAAACCTATGAGGCTGATGCAGCAGATATGATTAAGAAGAATCAGAATAATCCTTTATCAGATATTACATATATACTACAGCCGCTTACCGATATACATTTAAATAAAGAAATTCCAAATCAGCTTTCAGATGTGAGCAATCCTGTTTATTCTTATATCCTTTCCGGCATTGCATTACTTATTTTGCTGATTGCCTGCATCAATTTCATCAACCTTACAGTGGCACGTTCATTAAACCGTGCAAAGGAAATAGGTATTCGGAAAATTTCGGGAGGACATAGAAAGCAACTCATAGTACAGTTTATGGGCGAATCATTTCTTTTATGTTTTATAGCTTTTGGATTTGCACTCATACTAGCCAAGGGGTTATTGCCAATATTCAGTGAACTCTCAAATAAAGCGCTGGAGCTTTCCTATTTGCTGGATTATAAATTGATCATCAGCTATATCGCTCTGTTCCTGATAACCGGATTTCTGGCAGGTCTGTATCCCGCGCTGGTGTTATCAAAGTATAATCCAGCACAAACACTTTATGGCAGATTTCAATTCGCAGGGAAAAATTATCTTCAGAAATCATTGGTTGTTCTTCAGTTCTCTTTCGCTTCATTCCTGATCATGGCTACTATTACAATCTTCTCACAATTCAACTTTTTAACCACGGAAAAATTAGGTTATGATGACAGCAACCTGGTTTTAGTGGAGAAAATGGACTTAAAACAGAACGAAGCCGCATTATTCAGGCAGGAACTTCTAAAGTATCCTGGCATTGTTAATATGACGGCTAAAAACAGATGGTATACGGGTACCACAGGAAAAATAAATGGCGACAAGGATATAGAATTTTCGTTTGAAACAATTGACGAATCTTACCTGCCCTTATTGAAAGTCCCGATTGTTAAAGGACGAAATTTTTCTGCCAATCAAATTTCGGATTCAGGACATTCCGTGATAGTAAATGAATCTTTTGCTAAAAAGGCAGGCTGGAAAAATCCATTAGGACAGCCAATTGAATTCTGGTCTAAAAAATTTGTGGTTATTGGTGTTGTAAAAGACTTTCATGTTGAACCCTTAAATGTTGAAATATCTCCGAAAATCTTTGTGGACTGGCCTCCTTTTTCAATGGGAGTTGCCTATATAAAAATTCAACCGGATAATAAACAGGCGAGCCTGCAGCATATTGCAAAAGTATTCAGGACATTATTTCCCAACAGTCCTTACAGTTACACTTTTAAGGATCTTGAAAACCAAAAAAATTATGAATCAGAAGCAAGGTGGAAACAGATTATGTTATTCGGCGCCTTGTTAACCATTTTAGTTTCCTGCGTTGGTCTCTTCGGATTATCGGTATTTTCAGCTGAAAAGCGTACTAAAGAAATCGGAATCCGAAAAGTTCTGGGTGCCTCAGTTCAAAGAATCATCTCTATTCTATCGAAAGATTTTTTAATCCTGGTGGTTATTGCACTCCTGATATCCATTCCATTAACCTGGATTGCAGCCAACAAATGGCTGCAAAATTATCCTTACAGGATTTCACTCAGCTGGTCGATTTTCGCAGCTGGTTCAATATTGGTAATAATCATTGCTATTGCAACCATAAGTTTCCAGGCTATTAAAGCGGCGATTACGAACCCTGTAAATAGCCTTCGTTCTGAATGACTTTCCTGTTAAATCTACTTCTGTAAATTTATCATTTGCCATGTCTGACCGGCTGGAATGAATTCAGATTGAAAAAGAGTAGCAGCATAAGAAATCTACGCTATTATCTGCAGCCCTCAAATTGTAAGAGATTTCTTAGGCCTTATTAACATCTGCTTTACCAGCCCCCGCAATAACAAAAGCAATTCCACTATAGGCAAGAGCTAAAAATGCACTGGTAATTTGATCCTCAAGGTCTGCAAATGAAGAAGTCATCACTCCTGGGACATGTATTGTGATAAACCATATTAAAATTATTATTCCCAAGGTGGTGACAATTAACCGGGTTTTGATTTTCAAAATAATTGAAATGCCTGATCCAAGTAAACCTATACCGGCAAGATAAGTCCAGAATATAGGGTAAGGTATCCATGTCGGAACCATCGTTGATACATCTTTTGCAAACTTAAAATGAAGAATACTGAAACTGATGATAGGTATGGCATACAGGATGGATCCAAGGGTCATGAACCTTCCTCCAAACCTGTTAAAGGAATTTTCTATTTCATCTGAAAAGCAGGCAGCAATAATTAATGCCCCGGCAACTAAAGACAATTCCTTTTCTGCATTCTCCCATTCCGCCAATTGTAAATGATTTGGATTACCCATAAATTGATAAGGAATATAGAGAAAACAAAATATCAGCAGAAGCAAACATCCAAACAGGAAAGAAACCGTCCTGATCTTTTTATTAAAAACAATATATACGCCAACAAAAATGAAAATCGCTCCGGTGATATAATGAAGTATGGAAGCACCCGGAGTCAGGAAATGCAGGGGAGGTAATAAATAATAAGGATAGGCATTAAAATAAATTGCCGGCATTCCTGTCCCGATTAAAGATATACCATAAAAAATGCGGCCTGTGTTGGAAAGATTTCTCATAAAGAGCAGATGGTTTTGAAAACATTACTGGATCATTTGTTTTTCATTGCTTTTATAATTTTATTAGTACGCCGGTCTGCCCTGGAATTCTGCAATGAGATAACTGCCCATATTGCTGCGGGAATCCAACCTATAAGTGTAATCTGTAAAATCAAACAAATAATTCCGGTTAATATTCTCCCGCGAAGAAAAAATGACAGAAATGGAAAAAATATTGCAATAAGTGTCATAAAATAATTGCAGTAATAAATTTAGAATTTATTTCCCGGGTATGAAGTTAATCTTGGAATCCATCGCAGATAACTTAATTAAAACATTTATTTTATCGCACCAAACGCAGCAAAGCAGGAGTTCTTATGTAAAATTTCTATCGTGCTGAATCCAACTTTCGCAAGCAATGCAAGCTGATAATTTAATGATCGGGGAGTATCTTCATAATGTACATAATCCAATACTTTCTGACGATATTCGGGACCTCCCAGCGTCTCTAAATAGCGGCTATATTCATCCTCAAATAGTTTTTTGATAATTTCGGAATGATGGCTGATCAGATCAGACACCCAAAAACTGCCTCCTGGTTTTAGTGCTTTATAAATTTTATTGAACATCAATTCCCAGTCGTCATCATCTCTTAAATGATGCAGGGTAGCCGCAGCAAGAATAATATCAAAATGATTATCCAACAGATCCAGATTTCGCATGTCAACCTGAATTAAGGTGACCGTACCCTTCGTTTGCGGCAAAATCCTTTCTTTGGCTTTTTGTAGCATGGGCATGCTCAGATCATTCAGTACACAGTTCAGGTCAGGAATCTTACTCAACATCTTCAGGGTATAATTACCCGCACCGCAACCTATGTCCAGCAGCTCCGTCGCATTCGGATTAACATACTTTGCCGCTTCCGTACATAACTCCATGGTTAATGGTGCATCGATCGTGGTCTGCTGACCAGTTTCGAGATTTGAAAAACGTTCGGTGTCTTTGTCGAATCTTTCCCTGATCTCCTGGTTTGTTGCGTTTTTTGAATAATCCGTTTTCACGCATTGATTTTGATCGGCTAAGTTACCCATTGAACGATAGAAGTAGTTCCGGAAGAATATCGTTTCTAATAACTATGACCGCACAATCGCTGTACGTATTCGAACGGTTCCACCCGGTGAAATGATATTAAGTTATTGAAAATCAGTTTATCAGCAAGACGGCATATTTTTAGGGTAATAATTAGCTGTTACTTTTATTAACTCCGGGCGTCATATCATAAAACTTAACGCATGTTCAAAAATTTCTTAAAAGTAGCGTTGCGCAATTTATGGAAGAACAAAGCTTTCTCCGCCATAAATATTGCCGGACTTTCGGTTGGACTTGCTGTTTGTCTTTTGATTGTACTTTATGTAAAAGATGAATTGAGTTATGACAGGTATAACACTCAGTCGGAAAATATTTACCGGATAGATGCCGATATCTATTTTAACGGAACACAATTTATTTCAGCCGCCAGTCCGGCACCATTAGTTCCAACGCTGATGAAAGATTATCCCCAGATAGTTCAGTATACCCGTCTTCGGAATTTTGGCGACATACTGGTCAGGAAGGACAATCAGAACATTCAAAACCACAATGCAATATTTGCCGATTCCACTTTCTTCCAGGTATTTTCAATACCCATGATAAAGGGTAACAGATTAACAGCATTAAATGAACCCAATTCAATCGTAATAGATGAAACAACAGCCAGAAAATATTTCAACTCTACTGATGTAGTAGGTAAAACTTTGTATGTCGACAATTCAGTAAACTGCAAAATAACCGGCGTTATCATTGACATTCCGCCACAGTCCCATTTTCATTTCAGCTTTATCAGGCCAATGCACGATACGTATCACGATGATCAGGGTGACTGGCTGAGTAACAACTATGCATCTTTTGTTTTGGTCAGGCCAGGGGTTACAAAAGCATCTCTGCAGAAGGCAGTAGATGCAACGATCAACAATTACCTCGTAAAGCAACTGGATCAGGTCTTACATATGAATGCAAATGAATTGAAACACAGCAGTAATCATTTTATATATCCTGTAATGCCACTTACTGATATTCACCTGCGTTCGAATAAATCTTACGAATTTGAAGCAAACGGGAATATCACTTATGTATATATTTTTTCCATTATTGCCATTTTCATTCTGCTGATTGCCTTTGTGAATTTCATGAACCTGTCAACAGCCCGTTCTGCCAACCGTGCAAAAGAAGTGGGTATAAGAAAAGTAGCAGGGTCCTTACGGTCTAATCTCATTACTCAATTTCTGACTGAATCCGTGTTAACAAGTTTTTTTTCATTAGTGATTGCAATAGGAATTGCGGCGTTGTTGTTACCCTTATTTAACCAGCTTGCAGGGAAGCAAATGAGCGTTTGGACATTATTTTCAACATGGCTGTTGCCGGTGCTTGTTGCATTGATAATAGTTGTGGGCTGCATTGCGGGAAGCTATCCCGCCTTTTATCTTTCATCTTTTCAACCGGTGCAGGTACTGAAAGGCAGTATTGCAAAAGGTTTTAAGAGCAGCTGGTTGAGAAGCGGACTGGTCGTATTCCAGTTCTTCATTCCAATTTCACTGATCATCGGCACCATCGTTATTTATAATCAGCTTACTTATATACGGAGCAGGGAAATTGGTTATAATCGCGACCAGGTATTCGTGATTAATAATACGTATGCGCTCGATAAAAATATCAAGACCTTCAGACAGGATATGTTGAAAATATCCGGTGTACAAAGTGCTGCTATTGCAGGAAATCTGCCTGTTGAAACATCTTATAGTCAAAACGGCTGGTTCAAAGACCCGACACTGGATGCAAAACAGGTGATCATAATGACAGATTTCAATGCCGACCAGAATTATATTCCGACATTAGGAATGAGAATGGTAGCCGGCAGAAATTTTTCAACAGATTTTCCTACTGATTCATCAGCGGTAATCATAAACGAAACAGCGGCAAAATTAATTGGGTTTAAAAATCCATTGGCTGAAACGCTATACCGCCCGTCAGGCTATGCAAGCAATGGGGGTTTCGCATCGAAGCCATTTCGTATAATCGGTGTGGTGAAAGATTTTAATTTCAACTCCATGCATGATAAGGTAGGCCCATTGATCATTGAATTAAGCGAAAATTATGGAAGGATCGCCATGCGTATCAACACAAAAAACATTCCGGCGTTGATCAGCGAAGTAGAGAAAAAATGGAACAGTATGGGCCCGGGCCAGCCATTTAGCTATACATTTTTAGATGCCGATTTCAATAAAATTTACAACGCGGATCAGCGAACAGGAAAATTATTTATCACCTTCGCAATCTTTGCCATTTTTATAGCCTGCCTCGGATTATTTGGATTGGTTACGTATGCGGCAGAACAGCGCATTAAAGAAATAGGGGTTAGAAAAGTGCTCGGTGCGAGCGTCGGTGAAATTGTGGCAATGATCTCAAAAGATTTTATAAAACTGGTGTTGATCGCATTTCTGATAGCTTTCCCGGTTGCCTGGTTGATGATGAATAAATGGTTGCAAAGTTTTGCCTACAGAATTAATATCAGCTGGTGGGTATTTGCCCTGGCCGGTTTACTGATTCTTGCGATCGCATTGATCACCGTAAGTTTCCAGGCAATCAAAGCGGCAATGGCAAACCCGACAACCAGCCTGCGTTCAGAGTGACTTACAATCAATCCATCTAACGGCAGTGGAATCTTTATTCAGGATGAGCCGTCCAAAATATTTTCTGTAATCTCCATTCCCTCCCCAGAGAAATGAATGGTTCTTATATAGGCGCCATCTTTTATTTTAATGAACAGCTCTTCTTTTTCCAGGTTGGTGACCTCGGTTACCATCATAATTTTGCAACCAGGAAATTTTTTTAGCAATGTCGATTTCAGATTCATGTTCAGATCATCAGCCAGATAGTATTTAGTACAACTTTCAAAATTGCCATTAAGCTTATAGTATACTTTGACAACCGAATCTCCTTCATTGCAAAGAGCGACAAATCCGTGCTTTCCCTGGATCCAGGTTACCTCAGCAGAGGGTGAAAAATTTGCAAGAAGATGCCTTGCTGCAGATGTATTCACTTCATTCAAAAGCAATACACGGCAATTATTCATGTCCGACTGCTGACCCAGGACCTGTATTGTTAAAAACAAAAGGGAAAAATACAGGAATAGTATTCTTTTGGCCGGAAAGCGGCGGCAGCGGATGGCAGGCTTCATGGCTTAATCTTATTAATTAATGATAAGTTAACATTAAATTAATGATTAAGACATTTTAGAGTCGGATAAATTTATGGACATCTCCCCCTAAATACGAATATTACTGTGCAGGAATATATCTTTCTCCGCAGGCTTCGATGCAGCCTCCGAATAAAGTCAATGAGGTGTTTGAAATATGGTACCAGTTGATAAATTGCTCTGAACCTCTGAAAAAGATGACCGAACTATCGCTGGTCAACTGATAATGATCCCAGCTGTTTATGCTGTATGGCGTACTAACCAATATACCATCTGCTTTAAATTCAAGGTAGCTGGGATTCGATGAATCTACCAGATGCCAGGTCCCGCTTCCATTTCCGGGGTCAGCAAGATATTCAGAAAGCTCCCATTTCCCAATGATACTATTATTACCAGTCTGGGTAGCAGTCTTCCTGCAGGCCACGGAAGAAATTAATATGGCTGCCAGTAATATAAAATTTTTCATATTAACATTGTCTGACTACTAAATCAAGGACAACGTTGCATTATTGTATGCTGGATACTGGTAAGAATGTTTCAACAACTTCATACATCCCCGATTCGAATTTTGCAATTTTAAGTGCCTGTTCCAGATAAGGTGAAGCGTCTGGATTATTTCGCATTTTTTGATAGACTTCTACGCTACGCCATTGAGCATACATGGTAACTTTTGTTCCGTCGATACTTCGGTGAAGACTTGAAGAAATAAACCCCTGCATTTTTCGTACGCTGGTCTCAGTTGCTATGGTCAGCAATTCAACAAGCTGTTGCTGATTAACTGGGTCAACAGTGAATACATTTATTAGTGTGAGTATTTTATTGTCTTTGGAAATTGTTGTCATGATGTCTTCAAATTGAATCAAGAGGCAAATATAATGACACAGATTTCAGTAGAGACTTATAAGCATTTATACAAGGAAAACTGTGTGAAGTACAACATATGAGTGATCTAGGATGAAATGATTCAACCAGCACAAGAAGACCGCAAGTCGGCCGTCGTTATCAATTTCATTAAATCTGCGGTAAACTCAAAGGGTTTAATATTCTCGTAGCCGATATGCAGGCGGTCGCTCAGGAGTGTGAACTCTATCTTACCTGAAAGTTTGTTTTGTTTAATTGCCGGCTGTAAAACTTCTTTCACCTTATGCATCATGGTAAGGGCTTCCAGATTCGCGTCAGATATATCGTAATGTATGATATCGCCTTCTTCGAAGACGAATGAGGGTTGAATATTTTCCATTTTTTTTTACAAAGTACGGTAGTATTGCCAGTTAAAAGAAGGGTATTTTAACCCTAAAAGGAACGTTTTTTAACCTGGCCCTAATACACACTCTGAAAAGTAAGGACTCCGGAAATAAGTATCATGTTCGAACTGGTGTGAACTGAAATATTATTAAAAGTAAGCGTTAAGATTTGGTTGGAAAAATTTTCATAAAGACTGTCACACACTTTACCTGTTGAAGTATAAATCAGACTATCAACATCGTTTACTCTTATGGTACATTCTGCAACTTCCTTTTTAATTTTACAATTAAAATAATATAATTTATTACATGGATTTAAAAAGAGATTTGAGCTTTAAGCTTTGGGCTTTAAGCTTTTTGCTTATTCATCACCTCTGTATACGCTGAAAGCAAAGCCTCCATAATTATTTCTTTATTAAGTTTCCTTAGCACAAAAGTTGTAGCTCCCTTTTCACCCCATTTGTTGGGGACCGGATAGATATTGACTGCATTCATTTTACAAAATACGCGCTGTTCTTCCGGTGTCAGGAAAATATTAGCTGTATTATTTTCTGCCAGATAAGTGGCAAACATTCGCTTCCCTGTTACCTTAAATCCGATCCTGTCGAAATGTGGTTTTTGCTCAGTCCCGGGAAAAGAAAGAGCCATTTCTATAAATATTTTTTCTGAGATCATTCGATTGTTTTAGATGAAACCCTTTTTTAATATAACAAAGATTAATAAATAATTAAAAAAGAATATTAGAGTTCCAAAAAGAAGTTTTGAGCTATAGGCTTTGAGCAAAAATCGCACATTCTGTTGCATCATTTTCGTACAATCTTCTCTGGAGAAAAATATAAATAGTTGATTTGTACAATCCTATAAATGTGGCATTTGTTTGGCAGTAAAAGTTTCATCCAAAAATTGATGCATGTTACAGAGCTTCCTGAAAATAGCTTTTAGAAATCTTACCAAACGCAAAGGATATGCTTTGATGAATATTGCAGGACTGGCCATCGGGATTACCTGTTGCCTCCTGATCTTCGAGTATGTCGCTTATGAAAGAAGCTATGACAGGTTCAATGATAATGCGGATAGAATTTTTCGCGTGCAGGATGAAGAGTATCAGAATGGGCGGTTAGTAGTTCCCTGCGCAGCTGCCATGCCGGGCGTAGCACCTTTCATGAAAAGGGAGTTCCCGGAAATTGAAGAAGCCGGCCGCATAAGGAAGGTGGAATTTTTATTGGGAAATGATGCCCGAAATATTCGCTTTAAAGAACCCACTGTTTATTATACCGATCAATCCATGATCGATATTCTCCAATTACAATTGCTGGATGGCGATTCAAAAACAGCATTATCACGTCCGGGGAAAGTTATTATTTCTCGGGAAGAGGCACGGAAATATTTCGGAAATGAAAACCCTTTGGGTAAAACCTTGTCCGTGCATTCATCTGGCAATACCCGCCCGCTGGAAGTGACCGGCATCTTTAAAGATTATCCATCTAGTTCACACCTGAAGTTAAGCGTGCTTGTTTCTTATCCTACATACAGCCAGGTCATTGGAAGTTATGGAAATCCCAACGATGTGCTGGAGACGAGCTTTGGCTGGACAGACTTCTACACCTATATCCTTCTGAAAAAAGGCTCTGACCCAAATCGACTGGAAGCCAAACTGCCTGATTTTATCGACAGGCACTATAATAATTTGCCGGAAAACAAGAGTGTGGGTGACCGTTTTAGTCTAAGCCTAATGCCCCTGAAAAACATTCATCTCTATTCACATTATACAGAAGAAGCGGAAGCGAACGGTGATGGGCAGTCAGTAACTTTTTTATTCCTGATTGCTTTTTTTATCATCTGCATTGCGTGGATAAATTATATTAACCTGGCAACCGCCCGTTCTCTTGAACGTGCCAGGGAAGTAGGTGTTCGAAAAGTACTGGGCGCATTGAGGGGAGAACTGATCGGACAATTTATGCTGGAAAGCCTTTTGCTGAACCTGATAGCTTTGATCGTAGCAATCACAGTTACCCTTTCCATCAATCCATTGTTTTCACTACTCAGCGGCCGAACTCTGCCTGGTCTGTTAAATATTCCAACAGATTATAAAGAGTATTTTTTGGCATTGCTGGTTATAGGAATTTTTCTTTCCGGTATCTATCCTGCGCTGGTTCTTTCGTGTTATATGCCTGTCAAAGTGCTGAAAGGCATTTTCAAAAATGCGGCCGGAGGACAATGGCTGCGAAAAGGATTAATCGTAGGACAATTTGCCGCTTCCATTATTCTGATCGCAGGAACCATGATCGTGTATCGTCAGATGCACTATATGCAAAATCAGGATCTGGGTGCGAATATTAATAAGACTGTCGTAATCAAAGGCGCTTTCGGTGGACTGACAGATTCCGCTTATAACGATGTGTTCAGTGCATTCAAAGAAGATATACTGAAACTGCCCGGAGTTAAGAGTATCACTTCTTCTTCAGCTGTGATGGGAGAAGAAATTCTTTGGTCTACGAACTGGAACAAGATTCGGGGTGGAAGCAAACAAACGGTTAATTTATTTCACCTGGGCGTGGATGATGATTTTATCGGAAGCTATGGATTGAAAATAATTGCGGGACACCCTTTCTCGCACGCTGTCGGTGAAAATAAAAGAAAAATAATATTAAATGAAACAGCGGTGCATGCGTTGGGTTATTCGTCACCACAAAAAGCCATCGGTGAGTTAATATCGGGTGGTCAGAATGAAATGGATTCCATGGAAGTAACCGGCGTGATATCCGATTTTCATAATGAAGGTCTGCAGAAATCCATTCAGCCGCTCGTGATATTTCCCAACCGCCGTACCCATGAAGATTATTCTGTGAAAATAGAAGGAGAGCATGCTGCGTCTACTGTTGGATTAATCAAAAAAATCTGGGACCGTCATTTCACAACAGATCCTTTTGATTATTTTTTCCTGGATGAATTCTTCAACCACCAGTACGATGAAAACCGCCGCTTCGGAACGGTGTTCGGACTTTTTGCAATACTCGCCATCACGATTGCCTGTTTCGGATTGCTTGGTTTGTCGGCCTATAATGTGCTGGAAAGAACCAAGGAAATTGGCGTACGAAAAGTATTGGGCGCTTCTGTCAACAACCTGGTATTTGGTCTGTCGAAAGATTTCCTGATACTGGTTGCCATTGCTTTTGTTGTCGCCATTCCCATCACAGTGATTGCGATGAAAAGCTGGCTGCAGGGCTTTGCCTACCGCACGGGTCTGCCATGGTGGATATTTGCCGCGGCAGGTTTACTATCTATTGTGATTGCCCTGTTGACAGTGGGTTATCAGGCATTAAAAGCCGCGCTGGCGAATCCGGTAACCAGCTTACGCTCAGAATGAATATGGGGGGATGGGTTATTGTTTATGAGTTATGGGATATGAGATTTGGGATTTGGGTTATGGGATATGAGATATGGGATATGGGTTTTTTCCTTTTTAATTTTTACTTTGAAAATTATGTTCAGAAATTATTTCAAAATTGCCTGGCGGAATATCTCGCGTAATAAAACATATACAGCCGTCAATGTCATTGGACTTTCCTTAGGAATATGCGCCTGCATGGTGATATACACTGTAACCAGTTATGAGCTCAGCTTCGATAGGTTTCATCCGGACAATGAAAGGATATTTCGTGTTATGGGAGATGTAACAGAAAATACCGGAGAGAAAATACATTTTGCCAAAATTCCCTTCGCAGTATTGAATACAGGCCGTAATAATTTATCGGGAGTAGAAAAAATTGCTGGCATTATTCCGTATCGTTCGAAAATAAGTATACCCGACGGGGACAAACCCGCAACTCAATTTGAGAGCACCATCGGTGGAACGAATTTTATAACAACGGCAATTACCGACCCACATTACTTTGATATTTTCAAATACGAATGGCTGGCCGGTAATGCTTCAACCGCTTTGGAAGCACCTTACGCCGTAGTCCTCACTGAAAAAAAAGCACGGCAATATTTTGGGACCGGGCCGTTGGATAACATGATAGGGAAGCAGGTGATTTATGATGACTCGCTGAAGGTTAATGTTTCCGGAATTATTAAAGACTGGAATAAAAATTCGGATCTCGCATTTACCGATTTCATTTCTCTCGCCACGCTGCAAAGTAGTTTTTTAAAGAATAATATCAGCCAAAATTCCTGGAGCCAGGGGGATATGTCTACCTGGACATTTGCAAAACTCAGGACCGGCACCTCATCAGGCCATGTGAATAATCAAATGGCAGAGCTGGTAAAAAACCACGCTGATCCGCAGGTGAAATTATCCCTCAGGCTGGAACCTTTATCAGCGATTCATTTCAATGGAGATATCATTGAAAACGCGATCAGGACTGCCCATTTACCTGCCCTGTACAGTTTAATGGGAATCGCTTTGTTTATCCTGACGCTGGGTATTATAAACTTCATCAATCTTTCTACCGCACAATCCATCCAACGCGCCAAAGAAGTGGGTGTTCGTAAAGTGCTGGGCAGTAAAAGATCAGGTCTGGTCTTTCAGTTTTTAACTGAATCATTCCTGATGGTTTTATTTTCGGCACTCCTGGCCACTGTTATGGTCAGACCTGTACTCATTGGGTTCCGTTCCTTTATTCCTAGCGGCATATCGATCCGCCTGTTTGAACCCGCAACGATCCTATTCCTGGTTCTTGTAATCATAATTACAACTTTTTTGGCCGGACTCTATCCCGCTAAAGTATTGTCTTCATTTCCACCAGCAATCAATTTAAAAGGACCGGGGACGGAAAGAGGCAGTGAAAACTGGTTGTTCAGAAAAGCACTGATTGTTTTTCAGTTCGCTGTATCACTTGTATTTATTGTTGGCAGTATGGTGATCGCAACTCAGCTACGATATACGCGTGAAAAAGATCTTGGTTTTACCGCGGATGCTATTATTACATTACAGACTTCCGCCAGTGACAGTCTCTCCAAAATCGGAGTGCTCGCTCAGAAGATAAGGGAAATTCCCGGGGTAAATAAAGTGGCCTTGCAATGGCTGTCACCGATGACCGAAAACTCAAGGGGCATGAAATTAAAATTCAAAAGTAGCGACCTGAAGGAATTCGGAGTTACCCAGGTAGCCGGCAATGAGGATTATATACCGCTCTATCAAATCAAATTACTGGCCGGCAGGAATCTCACAAAATCTGACAGCGTGAATGAATTTGTGATCAACGAAAAGCTATCTGAATTGATGGGTAATCAATCGCCGGAAGATGCTATTGGAAAAACACTTTACTGGAACGATAAGCCCTATCCGGTGGTTGGAGTAGCAGCGGACTTCCATACAAAATCCCTGCATGATCCCATTACACCGCTTTGCATCATCAACAGGCCGAACAGGGAAAGCGCCATAGCGATTAAACTTGCTTCAAAAGGAAGCGGGGGAGGAATGGTGAAGACAATGCTTTCGCAGATTGAAAAAGTGTGGAAGGAAATATATCCTGCCGCAGATTTCAATTACCGGTTTTACGATCAGTCACTCGCTTTATTATATGAGAAGGATCAGCAGACAGCTACATTAGTGAACACTTCCATGGCCATTTCCATCTTTATCTCCTGTATGGGTCTTTTCGGGCTGGCTTTGTTCACAGTTAAAAGGAGGGCAAAGGAAATCAGTATCCGTAAAATACTGGGAGCGAGTGTCAGTAATATTGCGACGATGCTGAGCTGGGATTTTATTGCCCTGATCATCATCGCTCTTTTGATTGCATCTCCCTTAGCCTGGTATTTCATGAACCAGTGGCTGCAGGGTTTCGCATATAGAATTCATATGAGCGGATGGGTATTTTTATTCGCCGGGATGACCGCAATATTCATTGCATTGGTGACGGTAAGTTTTCAAAGTATAAAAGCAGCAATTGCGAATCCTGTAACCAACCTTCGTTCAGAATGAATATGGGATATGGGTTATGAGATATGAGATATAAGATAAGTGATATGGGTTATGGGTTGTGATATTATGGGTTTAAAAATTAAACAAATCTCATATCTCATAACCCATATCTCATATCTCATTTTGACTGGGTTTTATAACGTATTTTTATTAGAGAAAAATTTTAAAACCTTATTACATGAAAAAACTTTTATTTCTTTCTTTATTATTGGCTGGCTCAGTCACTACTATATGTCAGACAACCAGTACTTTTTCAGCAGATGCAGACAGAGCGTACGGACTGATAAGAAACGGCGCTTATAAAAACGGATATAAATACCTGATAAAATTTGCGGCAACGCATCAGGCAGCCGTTAGTGTTACACCCAATACAGATTATCTCGTTTTTTTTGTTTACGACAATACCAATCATCCGGTGCCTGATTTCGAGGCGCACCTGATGACTCCCGACAGCGCATTGATGAAAAAATATGCAGTAAAACCTTTCGACCGTGCTCAGGTCGGTGTGGCGAGGGGCGCACAACTGGAATTTCGCACACCCGAAAAATTCAAGACAGGCGATACCAAACCGGTAAAATTCAAAGCCGATCCCGTAGCGCGCATCTATGTTTATTATAAAAAGTATTAGGATATATTTGCCGTAAAATTATTTCTGGCTGAATGTTACTATATGTCCAGAATTGTTTGAGGATGAAACATTGGAGCTAAGACCTAATTATAAACCGGCTAATCTGCCGGATATTGTAAAGCTGGTTATGTTAGAGAAGAAGATTTCTCAGGGCGAGATGGCTGAGATTCTTGAGGTAGGTGAACCCAAATTATCTCAAATACTCAACGGGAAAAGTAAGCCTGACCTGGAATTTCTAAAGCATGCTTATAAGAAATTAAAAATTGACCCCACTTTTATAATGGAGCATATATGAATTGCTTACCGACTTATCATGCAGTAGTAACTTTTTTCCTCTCACGAATCACTACCCACCTCATCCAAAGGCAACTCCGGTAAAATATCTTTTATTTCTGCTACCGGAAGCGACTCCACATTTCTAAGCTGGCGCTGAATGGCTCTTGTCCTGGTTCCGACAACATCGTCCAGCTGACCGAGACCTGCCTGAATATTTTTTTGTGCTTTTTCCAGCATGCCACCGAATTTATCAAATTCTGATTTTACGGAAGCCAGCACACCCCACACTTCCCCGCTGCGTTTTTGTATGGCCAGCGTTCTGAAACCCATCTGCAGACTATTCAATATGGCCAGAAGAGTTGTTGGTCCCGCCACACTGATTTTAAATTCATCCCTCAACTGATCTACCAATGCCGAGCGACGGATCACTTCGGCATAGATACTTTCAAAGGGCAGGAACATGATCGCAAAATCTGTGGTGCCCGGCGGATCGATATATTTATCCCGGATATCCTTTGCCATTTTCCGGATGGTAGTTTCCATATTCCTTGAAGCGGCTTCAATATCATCCGGGATGACATTTTCATAAGCTGCAATCAATTGCTCGTAGGCATCTTTCGGGAACTTTGCGTCGACGGGTAGATACACAAATTGGTTATCATCCTCATTTCTTCCAGGTAATTTAATCGCAAATTCCACCGGTTCACTGCTTCCTTTTTTAGTACACACATTGGCATCGTACTGATTCGGAGCCAGTATCTGTTCCAACAACATGGCCAGCTGCACTTCTCCCACGCCTCCCCTAAGTTTTACATTGCTCAGCACTTTTTTTAATCCACCCACATCGGTGGCAAGGTTTTGCATTTCTCCCAATCCTTTCTGTACTTCCATAAGATGTTTGCTGACGGTTTCAAAACTCTGCCCCAGGCGTTCACTCAATGTTTTCTCCAGCTTTTCCTCCACAGTAGAACGAATATTTTCCAATTTGGTTTCTGTATTACGGATCATCTCGTCCTGCTTCTTTTCCAGCTGACCAAATTTCTCCTTCTGTAATTCATTAAAAGAACCGACATTCTTATCGAAGCTCAATTGAAATCCTTCGAAAGAAGAAGCCAGGGTCAGGCCGAAGTCCTTCAGGTTTTTCGATAAATCATCCCGGTTCTTTTTGTTGTTCTCCTCCAGCGTTTTATTAATATCTCTCAATGCGTTCTGACTTTGTTCGGTAATATTTTTGAGGGTATTGTTCAGTTCTTCGCGATTGTCTTTGGCGATCTGACCATTCTCCTGTCGGTTGATCCTGAAATCCTCTTTCAGGTTCGACTCCAGTTTCCGGAGTTCCGATAATATTTCGGAGACCTGGTTTTTTAACTGCGGAATTTCCGAATCGCCCCTATTGCGAACAGCAATGACCAGTATGATGACGATCAACAAGAGAACGCAGGCGAGTATGAGGAGAGAATCTGTCATAGGTATCCTGATTAAAACGGATTTGTAAATATAACTTTTTACAGCCCGCTGTGGATATCAATATCCGCAATTAAACTGATTCTTTGTCGTTTTATTGAGGCAGTCAGACTTTATTAAACAGGTAGATCAAGTTCAGTTCATGGGACAAATTCTGCAATGTAAATGTGATAACTGTAACTATACCAGGAAGGATATCTATCTTGGTTCCGGAATGACTCCCGGGATTTTTTATTTTCCTGCCCTTGATCTTCAAAGTAAAAAAGTAATTCACATTGATATTAATGATTTTATAGAAGTCGTCGAAAGAAGGAACCTGACAATTACAAGTGCCAATGTAAATAAACTGGAAGGCGATGGGAAGATACCTTACTTTGTAAAGGGGATGTTTAAAAAAGGACTTATAAAAGATATACCCATTTCATCGAGCCCGCTAACCCTGCAAAGAAAAAATAACTACTGCCCTAAATGCGGAAAGTACAAACTTTCATTTGCGGAAATAGGATTGTTTGACTAGACATTATAATTTTCAATAGTTAAGAATATATTCAAATTTTTATTTGAACATACAACAGAAAGTTCTAAGAAGAAGTTAAGGTTCGATCATCTAAGGGTTTACCATCAATATCAATTTCTGGATTATTGAAATAAGAAGAAATACTTGAGATGGATAGTTGTATTGTTATAGGGAAATGTAAACTGAGTAAAATATTGTCCTGCTTGAAGCGTTCAAAATCAATTTTGAAGTGCTGTAGCAATCTCAGAATCGTTGAATATTTCTTCAATTAATTTTTTAAATGCTTCGGGTATATACTCTTTGTATTTTCCGGGACCCCAGGCAACTGATCCGCCTAATGCACGTTTGCCGCTGAATGTTTTTTGTTTTATCAAATCGCCATGCTCACCGTAAATTTTCAATTGCAAATTATACATAAGCGAAGTTGCTCCATATCCGTCGGTGTGAAATTCCTTACAATCGATCAGGATTAATCGATTGCTATTCGTCTTTTTAAGTTGACTGATTATCAGTGATTCCTTTTCATTGAATTGGGTAAATACATTTGAAAGCATATTACAGTCAGCAAAACTGGTATTATCCTGATAGTACTTACATCCCGGATTTAAAGCAGTTGACTAATGTTGAACAGGAATGGTTCAAAAAAATCTCAGCATATAAAAACTGAAAAGCTGCAAAAAATAAAAAAGGTAGTGAACTAAAATCTTTAATACGCAACCGGCTTATATTTTTACCCGTTATCATTTATAGGTTTTCCCTCCCCTTCCCAAAAATGCGTAGCTGCTCTGTTGCAGTTTAATTTAAAAAACCACTTAATTTATTATAATGAAATCTTTTACCACATTCAGGAGAATGCTATTTATTGTTATTCCACTATTCATTATAGCAGGCTGTAGCAAAAAATCCGGCATGCCATCAGCGCCCGCAAAAACACCAGGTCTGCAACTCGTTGTCGATAATTTAATTTCGCCAATAGTCATCGCAGAGCCTCCTGATGGCTCACACAGATTATTTGTTGTAGACGAGTTGGGGCAGATCTGGATCATCGGAGCCGATGGAAAAAAATTAACCACACCATTTATTGATGTATCCGGCAAGATGGTCACACTAAGTCCCTCGTATGACGAAAGAGGGTTGCTTGGTTTGGCTTTCTCTCCCAATTTTAAATCGAATGGTAAATTTTATCTTTTTTATACAGCTCCTCCACGACCCGGTACGCCAATACCCGGAACTCCGGGTTCGACCTGGAATAATCTTACAAGGATTTCTGAATTTAAAGTATCAGCCGCGGATCCAAATCTGGCAGACATGAGTTCTGAAAGAGTACTTCTCGAAGACAATCATACCTATTTAAATCATAATGGAGGCACACTGGCTTTCGGTCCGGATGGATTCCTTTATATATCCATTGGTGATGGCGGAAATGCGGATGACGTCGGCAATGGACATGTTCCTGATTGGTATTTGGTGAATGCCGGTGGTAACGGGCAGGATATTTATGCGAACCTGATGGGAAATGTGTTGAGGATTGATGTGAATGGAAACCCGTATAGCATTCCTCCTGATAATCCTTATGTCGGTACAGCAGCCAGACCGGAGATCTATGCATTTGGATTCAGGAACCCTTTCCGATTTTCTTTTGACAGAGGCGGATCACACCAATTATTACTTGGAGACGTAGGACAATCACTCTATGAAGAAGTAGATGTGATAACAAAAGGTGGTAACTATGGATGGAATGTCAAGGAAGGCACACATTGTTTCGATACAGATAACGATCTGCTTGTAAGACCCTCCTGTCCTTCGGTGGACTCTGCCGGCAATCCATTGATTGATCCTGTTATTGAAATGGTGAATACTTCAAATCCGATAGGAGGTGGTTTGGGAATTGCAATCATCGGAGGATTTATGTATCGCGGCGCTGCATTTCCTGCTTTTCAGGGGAAATATATTTATGGTATGCTCTCTGCAGATGGTAATGCTACCGGCAAATTATTTATAGCGACCCCAACTACTACTGGCATGTGGAGCTTTACTCCGCTTACATTGAACGGATATCCAACAAATCTTGGACAATTTCTTAAAAGTTTTGGAGAGGACCAGAGTGGCGAGCTTTATATTATGACTTCAGGACAGCTTGGGCCGCAGGGAACCAGTGGGAAAGTTTACAAGATAGTTGCACAATAATAATTTTTTAGTGTGTGGCTGGTTTTACCAATGATTTTATGATCTTTTCTTCAAACAGGCCCGGCGGCAAGGGTGGGTTTGATCTCTATTATGTTGGGATAAAAAAGATAATAAAATTTTAGGTAACTAAGTTAACCAAATTGCTTGTTAATAAAGACTAGAAAATTTTTGCAGATGAAGATTTATTTGCAAGTTTATATCATGAAATGACTCTTTAAATTTTCTCTGCCGACGCTGATCTTTTATGCAATAGCATTAACAGCTGTTGAAGTTTTGGAAAAGATATCTCCATCTGGTCCTTGTGTCCCCGGCCTTGGAATTATGCTTTTGATTCTTTTATTTCCTGTAATTGGCTTCCTTATTATCAGAAACATATATTTTTCATATACGAAGAGTAATAAATATTTGATATTGGCAGGCATCCACTTAGTAATAATGACAATATTTCTTGCGGTGGCTTAGTCTTAAGGTTTGTTCCCGAGTGTACAAAAAAAGACTCCGACATTACCGGAGTCCTGTAGTTTCCTTCTCCCTTCGCTGGCATTATCCAGATCAGGTCATGGGAGTTTAATCTCAGGCCATTTTACAGACCACCTCCTTTCAGAAACTTCCGAAATAACTGCTTAAAAAATCATGCCAGGCCAGTCTGCCGGCGGGCAGGCATAGATAAAAGAAATGATATTTTCCTGCCGTTTTCGGCTGAGGGGGTGTAGATTCACAGGCCTGAAAATAGCGTCAACCTCTCAGATCGACACATCAATGAGAATGAAGAATAACATAAAGAAACGGCTGGTAAAAATTAACGGGTTCCTTAGATCCAAAAAGAAACCCTCCCTTAAAAGCATTCATCAGTTACGTCTCGAAGTAAAACATCTCGAAGCCTTTACAGAACTCATGGCGGTTCAGCATAATTTCAGTGCCCGTTCAGCAATACCGGATCGCCTTGAGAAGCTTTTTAACAAAGCTGGTAAACTGCGAAAGTTCGAACTGGAGTCAGGAGCCATTCAGTTGATCACAAAAAATAAAAGTCTCCGCAAACCGACCCGGCTTTTACAAGAGCTTAATTTGTATAAAAAGAAAAGCACTAAGCAACTGCGCAAGAGACACAAGTCATACCATCCATTAACAATAAAAGAATTTGCAAAACATGCGGACGCTAAATTATCTTCCCATACCTGGCAACAGTTTTTAGCATCCCGTGCTTCATCCATCCTGGATCTGTTAGCACAGGACATCATGGCTGATATCCGTTCCCTGCATCAGCTGAGAAAAATACTTAAATCCATTTTATATGTTACACCCCTCTGTAAGAAAGGGGTAAAACCGGTTCGGGTCCTATTGAAGACAAATAGAAGGTTCATTAAAAATGTAGAGTCTTCCATAGGATCACTGCACGACACGGATTATTTCGTCTCCTGGGTGGAAAAGAAACACAACATCATACATGCTTCTGAAGAAAAGGCCTTGATAAAAATTAAACAGCAATGGCAGAACGATATCAAGCATATGATGGAGAAGCTTGAGCCAATGATGCCCGCTATCCGGCAAATCGCCCTCGATCTAAAGGATCATTCACCGGATAATTTGAATTCCGCTATAGGGATGTTCAACTGAAATAATTATTGTGCTCTTCAGTCACCGAAACAAGGGCTACATATCTCTTTTCGTCTTTGCCGCTTTTCTTGCTGAGACGGAACGGCTGGCCGCGGTTCTTTTTTTGGCTGCTGATTTTGTCTGGCGCGAAAGAGCCGATTTCGAGACGGTTGAAGTAGGTTCTCTTTTCAGGGCCTTCAATCTGGCTCTTGACCTCGTCCTTGATATGGGCTCATGTCTTAGTCCTTTTTCGGATTCACGTTTTGCATTCATACGCGTTTTCTCAGTCACTGTTCCTTTTTTAGGAGGAGCGAGTTTTACACCGGCCCTGCGTGCTTCAGATAGTCCGATGGCAATGGCCTGTTTGGCAGACCTGGCACCGTGTTCACCTTTTCGGATCTTTTCTATTTCATCATGCACGAATTCGCCGGCCTGCGTACTGGCGGATTTACCCTCTTTTTTATCTTCCATCGCTTTATCAATCGTTGATTTGTCTGGCATTGAATAAATTTTAATGGTGAATAATAGTTTCGATTTGCAATTGGTATGCCAGCCCCCCTTGTATCGTAGGCAGGGAAATTGCAACACGTAATCAGTGAATCAATTTAAATCATATGCGCATTGTAGCATTAGAAGAACATCTGAGTTTTCTGTCCCGAGGCGGAATACCGTTTCGTTTGGATCAGATCGAAAAGATTGCGCATGTGAATGCCGCTAACCTTTTAAAATGATATGAGATTTTAATCGAATAGATCATGACGTCCGAGAAATGGTGGAAAGAAGCGATTGTCTATCAGATTTATGCCAGGAGCTTTAAAGATAGCAATGGGGATGGCATCGGAGATCTGAACGGTATTCTTACAAAAATAGATTACCTCAGCTGGCTTCGTATTGATGCGATTTGCCTGAACCCCATTTTTGATTCGCCCAATGAAAATAATGGATATGATACCAGTGATTATTACACCATCCATACAGAATATGGCAAGCAGGAAGACTTTGACGATTTACTGCAGGCACTTCACGAACAAGGCGTCAAACTTATTCTTGATATAGTGGTGAACCACACGAGCAACGAACACTACTGGTTTCAGGAAGCAAAAAAATCGCGTGAAAATATTTATTACCGGTACTATCTCTGGTGGCCCGAGGAAGATGGCGAGCCGCCAGAGCGGGAAAGTTTTTTTGACAATCCTGGGAAAGGCTGGACTTATAATCTGCAGACGAATTCCTGGTATCTCCATTATTTTTCTCCTGCGCAGCCGGACCTGAACTGGGAAAATCCGGCAGTACGTAAAGAAATACATAACATATTCAGGTTTTGGTTACAAAAAGGCGTAGATGGATTCCGGTTGCATGACATCAGCTTTATATCCAAGGATATTCATTTTCCGAAAATCACGAAAAAAATAATAGAGCATAAATATCAGGGTGAATGGTCGCACTATTATGCGCAGGGTCCCAGGTTACATGAATTTTTAAATGAAATGCGGGTTGAAGTATTCGATCATTTTAACGCCGTAATCATTGGCGAGGCTCCCGGTATTCTGGCAGAACATGCGTTATCCTTTGTGGATCCGCAAAGAGCAGAACTGGATGTTTTTACACAATTCGAAGGCATCGGCATGGGTTATGTTTCCGGTGAATTCAGGAATGTGATTCCGCATACATATGATATGCGCATTTTTAAAAACATATTCAGTAGATGGAATGATGTGTTTTTGAATATAGGATGGGGAACCATCTATCTGGGCAATCATGACCAACCCAGGATGGTCAGCCGGTGGGGAAATGAGTCACCGGAATACAGGAAATCTTCAGCAAAATTGCTGCTGACTTTTTTACTCTCTATGCGGGCTACACCATTCATTTATAATGGAGATGAATTGGGCATGACGAATATCAGCGCTGCCCCGTGGGTGGGGGACGACAGCCGTACTCCTTTTCCATGGACGGGAGATGATGGATGCGGATTCTCCTCAGCTGAACCCTGGATCAGCATGGATCCAAATTGTGTTTTTATCAACCAGGAAGCCTCCATGCGGGATCCAGATTCGATATTGCATTATTTTAAAAAGCTTGCCCTGTTCAGGCACTCCTGTAAAACATTGGTATATGGAAATTACATCCAGCTTAATACGGAAGATGCCCTGTACGGGTTTATTCGTTCAGATGAAAAAGCGCGACTGCTTATTCTCCTGAACTTCAGTGATCAACGGGTATCTTATATAATGCAGCCGCTCCTGGTGAATCCGATAAAGGTTTTAATCAATAATTATTCGGATGTCAGGATAAATGAAAAAAATCTGGAGATGTTGCCATATCAGGCATTGATTGTTGACCTCAGTTAGCGGGGCAAACGGTCCTTGTATTTCCTCGTATAGCAGAAAGGCGGTT
The DNA here is from genome assembly GCA_013287475.1 of Bacteroidota bacterium. Lineage (GTDB taxonomy): Bacteria > Bacteroidota > Bacteroidia > Chitinophagales > Chitinophagaceae > Puia. The sequence goes on along the minus strand of JABDDT010000012.1, from coordinate 5,157 downwards.
TGGAAGCTATCCTGTTTAATTGTTCGATCAGTTCTTCGCAGGGAGGTTTTTGGGTTCGCTCTGCAATGTTCAATTCCTTAAAATCAATATTCAGATTCTTTAAAGAATCCAGGTTCCACAGTTTCGCCAGCATGATCGTTATTTTTAAATGTTATAGTGTATAGTGCCAAATTCCATACCCCCTTCCATCTGAATAAACTAAACTTTTCCCTATTTGATTTAATTTAACAGAAAGGACAAAATAAATTGGCATATGGTTAACAGGATTTGTTTGAGAATATGCTTAGTGCTTTTCATGTTGTTCCTTATTTCATACCATACAAATGGTCAGCAGTTAATTGGATATTATGCGGGGAACGCAAGGCAAATACCTGAATACTCCATTGAAAGACTTTCTGAAGTTATATTCAGCTTTTGTCATCTTAAAGGAAACAGGTTAACCATCGGCAACCGGAATGATAGTTCCACCATCCGCACGCTTGTTTCATTGAAGAAAAGAAATTCATCCCTGAAAATAATTTTGTCACTGGGTGGATGGGGCGGATGCAAAACCTGCTCCACCGTATTCTCTACAGAAAAGGGGCGCACCGAATTTTGTCAGTCTGTTAAAGAAGCCCTGGATTATTTTCAGGCAGACGGTATCGATATGGACTGGGAATTTCCTTCTCTGCCGGCTTTTCCCGGACATCCGTATTCAATGGAGGATAAAGAAAACCTGACGAATTTAATTTCACAATTGAGAAAGACCCTGGGTTCTAAAAAACAAATTACTTTATTGTGCGCGGGATTTTCTCCTTACCTGGAAGGTTCCGTTTCGTACACTTCTCTTTTGCCATATGTGGATCGCTTTGATCTGATGACCTACGACCTGATCGGCAGTCATATGCATTACTCCGGCCATCACAGTTCATTATATTCCACCACCTGGCAGATATCTTCAGCTGATCATGCGGTCCGTTACCTGGATTCCCTGGGAATTCCGAATCAAAAAATTGCGATTGGTGTGGCTTATTATGCGAGGCTTTATAAACTAAGAAATGCATCCGATACAGGATTAAATCAGCCCGCCGATTTTCAGAAATTTGTTCCAATGAAAGAACTTCGTTTAAATTATTCTGAGCAGGAGGGTTATCTCAGCTATTGGGATGCTGAGGCGAAAGCTCCTTACAGGTATAATGCTAAAACAGGTTTATACTTAACTTATGACGATGGGCGCTCTGTTGCGGAGAAGGCGGCATACGCTTCAGAGAAAAAACTGAATGGAATATTTTTCTGGGAATTGCGGTTGGACAATCCACGAAACGGTTTAACGGATGCGCTCCTGAAACAAATGTATAAAACGAAATAGATTTCTACTCAACTGGTTTTTCTGTAATTTAAAATCGCACAGCCGTTCAGCAGCAAAGCAAAGCCCGACAGGTATAGCAATTCAGTTTTGACCTGCCAGAAGCCGCTTCCTTTTAAGACGATCAACCTGACCACCGCGATAAAATGAGTAACAGGTGTGAGGTAAGAAAATTTCCTCGCCCAGTCGGGCATACTGTCGATACTCGTGAAAAATCCACTCATCAGCATGAAGATCATCATGAAGAAAAAAGCGACGAACATGGCCTGTAACTGGCTATTGCTGATGGTAGAGATCAATAAACCAAATCCCAAAAGCGCCACCAGGTAAACGGCAGCAAAAAGATAAAGTACAGCAATACTTCCTTTGGGAAAAATACCATAAACAACATACATGACGATTAGGCCGACTGTAAAAACAATGATACCCACGATCCAGAAAGGGATCAGCTTTCCCAGGATAAATTCCCATTTCTTTATGGGGGTAACATTTATTTGTTCTATGGTTCCGATTTCTTTTTCCCTGACAATATTCAGTGCCGTAATAAACCCGCCGATTAGTGTAAGAAGTAATACCAATATTCCGGGTACCATATAGTATTTGTATTCCCTGCGGGGATTGAACCAGTCAGTATAAGTAATATCAATGCGGAGAGATTGTGTAAATGCGCTGCTGTTAACCGATTTGACATTCACATCCAATTCTTTGTTGAAATCCGCCAGAACAGCCGTCAGATAGCCGCTGCCTATGGAGGATTTTGTTCCGTTAATGGCATCCACCGACATATTGAGTTGCTGCCTGCCTTCGCGTACCAGGTTACGTTCAAATCCCTGTGGAATTTCGAGCATGATGTCCGCATCGTTTTTTTCAATCAGCTTCAATGCGTCGTGGTATGAAATGGTATTGCCAACCATTCGGAAATAACCGGAAGAAGCAATTTTGTTGATTAATTTTTGTGAATAACTGCTGCGATCATAATCTACAACTGCGACATTGACATTTTTTACTTCAAAATTCGCGGCGATGGGTAAAATGATCAGCTGTATAGTAGGTAAAGCAAACATGATGGCAAGAATCGTCTTGTCCCTGAATATTTGCCGGAACTCTTTTTGTAAAATAAAACCCAGGACTTTCATGATAGTCTGATTTTAAAATTTTTCAGCGCAATCGTCAATAGAAATACAGCCATTCCGGTTAAAATCAGGGTTTCTTTCCAGATATAACTGAATCCAAGTCCCTTTAACATAACGGCCTTGATGATGATATAATAATAGCTGGAAGGAATAACATGCGATATGGCCTGAAATATCCAGGGCATATTTTCGATGGGAAACATAAAGCCGGTGAACAGTATGGTTGGCAACATCATGCCCATCAAAGAAATCAGCATGGCTATCTGCTGGGAATTAGTAACATTCGATATAAGCAGGCCCAATGACAAACAGGTGATAATAAAAATAATGCTTTCACCAAAAATCAATGGAAGGCTGCCCCTGGTATGTACATTAAGCAGGTAGGCAGATAATGCCATGATGACAATAAAATTGACAATAGAAAGAACCAGGTAAGGAATAGCCTTGGCAATAAGTATCAGAATGGGTTTCAAAGGAGAAACCAATAGTATTTCCATGGTTCCCATTTCTTTTTCTCTAACGACAGATACGGAGGTCAGCGCTGTGCATACAATCATGAATATTAACGCAATGACGCCCGGAACAAAATTGAGCGAGCCATTTTGTTCCACATTATATAACTGTCTTATCTGGGGAATAATCTGATATGATAACTGCGGTGCAGGTTTCATTTGCTGCTGGTAATTTGAAATAATAGCGGTAAGATAATTTACCAGGATAGTTGCCGTGTTGGGATCGGAGCCATCTGTGATGATCTGGACCTGCGCTTTTCCAAAATGACTCAGTGCTCCGCCAAAATCAGGCGGGAAAATGATGGCACATTTGATACTACCATCTTTGAACTTTTCTTCTATATCGCGAAAACTTAAAACAGGATCTCTAAGCAGAAAGTAAGAACTTGTTTTTATTCTGTAGATGATTTGTTCGGAATTGTTATCATGCGCATTGTCCAATACAGTTATTCCAATATTTTTCACTTCACTGCTCAATGCAAAACCAAAGAGTACGATCTGAACTACAGGCAGACCGAATAAAATGAGGAGCGTTCTTTTATCCCTGAACACATGATAAAATTCTTTTCGTATAAAAGCGAGTAGTTGCTTCATAATTAATCTCCGGTTCTTCGGGCACGACGTGCCAGTTGATAAAATACTTCATCCATCGAATGCGTATTGTAATTGTTTTTCAGATTGGCAGGACTATCCAACGCTTCCACCCTGCCATCCACCATGACAGAAATACGATTACAATACTCTGCTTCATCCATATAGTGCGTTGTAACAAAAACAGTAATTCCATTCGAAGCGGCCTCATAAATGAGATCCCAGAATTGACGTCTTGTAAGCGGATCGACGCCGCCCGTTGGCTCATCCAGGAAAACTATTTTTGGCTTGTGAAAGATGGCTACAGAAAAAGACAATTTTTGTTTCCACCCCAATGGTAATTCACCCACCAGTTTTTTGGCTTCATTACCCAATCCGAGTTTAGAAATCATTTCTTCTCCACGCGTTTTGATCTCTGATCTTGACAAGCCATATACCCCGCCATAAAATTCAATATTCTCAGATACAGTTAAGTTTTCATAGAGTGAAAATTTCTGGCTCATATAACCTATGCTGGCTTTAATTTTTTCCTGTTGCCTGTAGACATCGAATCCTGCCACGCTTGCTTTACCGGATGTAGGGAATGAAAGACCACAGAGCATACGCATGGCAGTCGTTTTTCCTGCACCGTTTGCACCCAGAAAACCAAAAATTTCCCCCTGGTTCACATCAAATGATATTTGGTCAACGGCTTTAAAATCACCAAATTGTTTGGTTAGTTTTTCGCAAATGATGGCTTTATTGTTTACGTTATTTTTCAATTGTTGTTGCTTTTTCTTTCTCCTTCATCAGGCGTATGAAACTGTCTTCGATGAGTGGTTTGATAATTTGTGCTTTAAACTCCTCAGCATGATATTGTGTTGCCAACTCTTCGAGAATTTTAAGTCCATCATGATCATCCCTGAGGGTCAGGTGCAGGTATTCACCAAATGCAAAACAGCTTTCAACTGCCGGGTTCGAACGGAAGTCTTTTAAGAGACGGTATATATCTTTTGATTTAACCGCATATAGTTTAACAGGAAAGCTGCTGATAATATTTTGCGGAGTCTCCAGCGACAGAATATTTCCATTTTGAATCAGGGCAATCCGGTCACACAAAGTAGCTTCATCCATATAGGGTGTGGAAACCAAAATACTTATACGCTGCTCTTTCAGGCGTTTCAGCATTTCCCAGAATTCTTTTCTTGAAACCACATCAACACCTGTTGTTGGTTCATCTAAAAAAAGAACTTCGGGCTTATGAATGAGAGCACAGCAGAGTGCTAATTTCTGTTTCATACCACCCGACAATTTACCGGCCGGCCGGTTGCTGAATGGTTTGATCTGTTCATATATATCTCTGATCAAATCGTAGTTTTCTTCGATGGTGGTTTTGAAGAGGGTAGCAAAAAAATTCAGATTCTCCGCTACCGTAAGATCCTGGTAGAGACAAAACTTCCCCGGCATGTAACCCACTTTGTTACGGATTTCCCGGTAGTCTTTAACCGTGTCGAGTCCTTCAACCGATGCCTGTCCTTTATCCGGCAAAAGAACTGTTGTTAGTATTCTGAAAATAGATGTCTTACCTGCTCCGTCG